>NZ_JBEOVF010000033.1:101977-119983 GCF_040295365.1 Streptomyces sp. NPDC002838
CGTCCTGTTTGGACCGGCGGCCTGGCAGATCACCTTTGACGCCACCACCCCGGTCGAACTGCTGCACGACGTCCACACCGAACTGCTCGACCTCTACCTCAAAGACCGCCACAGCGCCCGCGACTGGCTGTACGAGGACGACACGGCGCCACACGAGGCGTACGCGCCGCTGCTTGCCCGCGGCTGGAGTCACCGCGTCAAGACCGACAGCACGCAGACCTTCAACTCCCCGGAGGCCCTTGGCGCCGTGCGGCACCGCTACGACGCCACCACCGGTTCCGACGCGCCTGCCTGGAGGGCCTGGAGCGGATACCCGAGTGAGCCGCACTGGCGTGCGCAGTTCTCCTTCGGCACGCCTACCACGCTCGTCGCGGCCTTCACCGCCTCGCTGATCTCCACCGAGCCGGTGCGCCGCACCGTGAAGGACATCCCGTTCCACACCCGCGGCCACCTGTACGTCGCAGCAGCGACAACGACCGCCACGCAGGCTTCCCTCTCCTCGCCGGTCGCCACGCCTCCTGCGGGCCCGGCCCCGTCCCGAACCCGCTGACCTCCCTTTTTGCCGATCAAGGAGCCCCTCTTCTCATGCACGCTCGAATCGTCCGCGGTGCTGTCCGATCTGCTGCCGTCGCCGCGGCGGTGACCGGCACCCTTACCTGGACGCCGGCCGCGACCGCCCAGTCGGCCGTACCGACGCCCTCCGCCGCTCCCACCGACACCTCCGAGCCCGACGCGGGCAGCGTTGCCATCGTCAAGAAGGACCCGGCTGGTGATGTCCTCGAAGGCGCAGCCTTCCTCCTTCTCGACGCCGCCGGCGTGGAGGCGGGCACCGGCAAGACCGACGCCCAGGGGAAGCTGACCTTCACCGATCTCGCCCCCGGTGTCTACCGGTTGAAGGAGACCGACTCCGGTAGCCCGCTGCACGACGTGGTCGCCGACCAGGACGTCATTGTCACGCCTGGCAATACCGCGCCGTTGACGATCATCGATCCCTTCAAGCCCGCCTCGGTCCGGCTGAAGGCCAAGGACAACAAGACCGGCAAGCTGCTGGCCGGATCCACGGTCAACATCGGCAGCGGCGACAAGGTCATCCTGACCCTGACCACCGGATCCGACGGCACGGTCAGCGGCAAGCTGCCCATCAACTCCCGTACCGGCAGCGACTTCTGGGTCAAGCAAGTCAAGGCACCCCGATGGCTACGAGATCTACAAGCCCTCGAAGGCGTTCAAGGCCAAGCCGGGCGACCCCGTCACCGTGACCGTCACCAACGCCAAGACCTCCACCACCCCGCCGCCCACGGAGAAGCCGTCCGACAAGCCCACCATCAAGCCGACCGGCCGGCCCACCTCGGACAAGCCCGGCAAGGATGAGGACACCCCGACGCCGTCCGCCTCGGCATCGGACACCCCGGCTACCGACGAGACCACATCGAGCACGGCGGCCCCCGCACCCGAGGGCGCGCTCGCGCACACCGGCGCGGACGCCACCCCGTGGCTCCTCGGCGGGGCCGGGCTGCTCATCGCGGCTGGAGGCGGAGTCCTGGTAGCCACCCGCCGTCGCCGCACGGACGACTCCGGCGGGAACAGCTCCCGCGAGAGCTGACCCGCCCCGCCCGCTGAACTCGGCCCCTGGAGTCCTCGTGATTCTGGGGGCTTTGGCGTGTGGGCAAAGGTGTCGATGCGACCGAGCTGGCGAGGAGTGACGGCGCTCTCCTACCGAAGCTGCTCATCTCCTGCGGCAACCCCCGCCCTGTGAAATTCTCTGCTCTGCTGGGATGGGTGAGCCGGGCCGGGTTCGGACACGTCAAGGGCCCTGAATTCTTCAGCGGTCAGTGACCGGGGTGGGTCTTGGCGGAGAACGGTTAGCCTGGGGTCCTTGGGGTCTGGGGCGAACAGCACCCGAGCAGTCCAGGACCAGCCTGCACCGGCAAGTACGAGGTCCTCGGCCGTCGTTGAGAGACTGCAGTTCACGGCGCCGCTCATGTGCCAACGGACGATGGCCGTATACCACTCAAGATCGCCGATGCGATACGCCTCCAGCCCCTCCGTCGAAACCATGACCGCCGAGTCGATCTCGCCACCGCTCGCGTAGGCGGTGACCGGCTCACTGCTTGGCCCGAGCGCGGCGGTGCATTCGAACGGCGTGGGCAGGTGCCACGGCTTCCTGGCAGCGCGCACAAGCTCCTGCACGGCCGTAGCTGATTTAAGGACGCCGACCGCCAGCCCTTCGTCCGGCGTCGAGGCTCTCGCGAAGCGGGTCATGACCTGATCCAGGCTGGTGAAGTGCACGAACCTGTCGCCCAGGCGAGCGACGTCCTCCCGCATTGGGGAGACGTACGACGTTCCGTCGCCGAAGTCCCTGGTGTTGGCGCTGACGAAGTAGACAGTCTCTTCAGGGTTCTGGCGTGCGTACCACACTGCGGACAGCCAGATAGCGGCATCCCGGGAGCCGGTCTTCTCGCCTTTGGACGTCTTGCATGGAGCGAGGCCGTTTGCCTCTCTGAAGACTGCCATTTCCAACGCTAAAGCGCTGGTGGGGATCACCTTGACCACAGAGCGCCACCTGTCGCTCCAGGTGGTACGAACCCGATCCGGGTCGCAGGCGTCGAGCGATAGGTCCAGCGGCCACGGGGTGACCTTCTGCAAAGAGGCGAGGGCTTGGACGGCTGCTTCGTACTTCTCCCGATACTTGATTGCCTGTTGAGCCACGATCTCGTGGCTGACCATCTTGGGGATGGCTACCATCTCAGCGCCGACGGCCCGAATCGCCCGCAGAAGGTCGGCACTGCTGCTCTCCGGGCTGAAGGTTCGGAGGATGCTGGTGTCCAGGATGATCAACGCTCGGCTCCCAGTTCTTCGGCGCTGCGAAGTCGCAGGATCCCAGGACCGTATGCGAGCGCGCACGGGCTTTCTGCAGGGGCACGCAGGACGTTGTCCTGCGTCATCGGACCTTGAGCGTGTGCCATCGAAGGTTGAGTACGCCTAGGCTCACGCCCATGCCATGGTTCGCACTGCTGTCCACCGTGCTTGGAGCCGTCGTGGGTCTCGGGTCGGCGTTGCTGTCGGACCGCGTGCGCTGGGGGCGGGAACGCAGCGACGCTCGGCTGAGTACACAGAGAGACATCTATGTCGCGTTCCTGACCGCCCTGCACCAGGCCAACCAGGGCCTGCGAAGCGTTTCGCTGGGCGACCATCCGACAGAAGTCGCCCGGAACTTGGCGGCACGAGCGGCATTCCGCGATGCTCAGCTGGTTCAGGCGCGCGAGCACATCATGCTTACGGCGCCGGAGCCAGTCGTCCGAGCGGCTGATGCTACGTTTCGGGCCCTGCGCACGCTGCGTGACCGCATTGCCCTGGGCGAGGGTGTTCACTCCCCAGGCTATGAGACGGATCTGGCGACGTACGACAGCCAGCTCCACTCGCTGCGCAACGCCATCCGCAAGGACCTGCGAACCGACGCGCTAAGCCTCGCGATACCGCTGTGACCAGCGCATACCGCTCCATCTTCGATGGCGCACGCTCAAGGTCCGATGACACAGGACAGACATCCCGGCACGCGATGAGTCGAGCCTTTGCCGCGTGATCCGCCCCGGTCGCGGCTCCTTCGATGACGACCAGACTCTCGTCATGACGGGTCAGCAGCCGCTCCAGCACCGTCTCAACCGTCGCCGGCCACGGCCATCGGCGGCTCCCGCACACCAGCACCTGCGGCTCCTCAAGCACCAGCGTCACCGGATCACCTCACTCGCCGACCACCTTCCCAGACAGCACTGGCAGCCCCGGATCACGGCACCAGCAGCAGATCAACTCCCTTCTCCCAACCTTCACTTGAGGATTCACGCGTTCCGCCTCGACGCTTCCAATGCCATATATAGAGTTAGGGATGTGAGGACCCCATTTCGCATCACGTCGGCCACGCTCGACGTTCTCGAAGCGTTCCTGGTGTCCCGCGAAGAGCTCCACGGCTTCGCGGTCGCCAAAGCCGCAGGCAAACCGACCGGCTCCATCTATCCGATCCTGGGCCGCCTCGAACAGGCGGGCTGGCTCGACAGCCACTGGGAGGCGGAGAACCCTACTGAGGGCCGCCCCCGCCGCCGCTTCTACTTCCTGACCCCGACCGGCGCCCAGGAGGCACGCAGCATCGTCATCGAACGCCGCGGCCAGCTGCCGACCCCGGCTGTCGCGCAACCGCCCCGCCCCAAGCTCGCGTTCGGCTTCCTGACCCGATGGGCGGGCGCCTGGTGAACGACGCTTTAACCAATCTGCTCATCCCCACCGCCCTCGGCATAGTCATCGGCGAGTGCACCGAGGTCTCGCCCTGGCTCGCGCGCCGGATCCTGCGGCTCGCCGCCCGCCTGCTGGGCAACCCTGAGGCCACCGAGCGCTACGAGGCCGAATGGCTCGCTCTTCTCGACGAACGGCCCGGCAAACTGCTGAAGCTGTTCTTCGCGTTCTGGATCGCCCTGCGCGGCACCTGGACGCTGCGGGCCATCCACCGGCCCATCGTCTCCGCACCGGAGTCACGCTCGGACCAGGCCACCGAATCAGACTCGGAAGGGCCCCAGCAGCCGCCCGCGAGCGACAGGCAGCATGACCGGCCCCGCCCCCGGCCGCGGCCCGCAGCCCCGCCCCGGGGCGTCGTGGTCAGGGGGCACTACCGCGCCCGGCGGCGATGGCCACACCGGACGTCGTCACAGCGCCCTCCGAACGTGATCCCCCTTGGCCTCGCCGTCCTCGCGCTCTGGATCATCCACCTCACCACCACCACGGACGACCTCGCGGGATTCGTCAAGGCCACCGTCTCGCTGTCGTTCCTCGCGATGCTGACCTGGCTCTACTGCACGATGACCATGAAACGCGTCCGGTCCCGTCTGGCCGCCGCCTCGCTCCGGAAAGAGGACTGGGCACTGCGCATCACACGGGTCCCCGACGGGACGTTCCGGCGCATCAGGAAGGCCCTCGCCGACGGCGAAGACGTGCACATCGTCGTCCCCGGACACAACGGGGCCAGCTTCGTCCGCGTCATCGACATCCCGCCCTTCAGCGGGCTCGCTGTCGTGGTCCGGCCCAGACGCCGCCCGCAGTCCTGACCCGTCCGAACCCGGGGCTCTGGCAACAGCCGGGGCCCCCTCGGCATTTCCCCAGATCAGATGGCACTGTCAATGCCGTCTGTGGCGAGTGGCTCCGTGGCATCCGGCCACGGAGCCTCCGCAAAAACCCGTTGGCGGACCACGGCGACCACTGCTAGTTTCCCGGAGGCCGTGCGAGAGAACGAGGAGGTGGTACCCGTGAACACAGTATCGACATGGGTGCTCCCCTCCGGGGTCACGGTCGGGCGATAGGTCGTCCGGGAGCGCCAATCAAGCGCACTCCCGAAAGGCACGACCATGCGATTCACTTCTGAGCAGCGCCTCGACGACGGCGTCCTCGAACGCGAGTTCACCCTCGGCGAGATCCCCGGCACCCTGTGGACGCCTGGATCCGCCGCACCGGCCCCGCTGATCCTGATGGCCCACAACAACGGCCTGCCCAAGGCGGAACCCCGGCTGGTAGCCCGCGGCCGGCACACCGCGGCTCACGGCTACGCGGTGGCCACCATCGACGCCGCCGGGTGCGGTGATCGGCCCCGTTCCGCCGCCGACGAGCAGGCCCGCGCCGACCTCCGCCGGGCGATGCAGGCCGGCGAGCCGGTCGACGAGATCTTCGAGTCCCTCGTCGGCCCGCTGGTCGAAAAGGCGGTCCCGGACTGGCGCACCACCCTGGACGCCCTCCTTTCGCTGCCCGAGATCGGCGGCCCGGTCGGGTACTCGGGGTGGACCGCCGTCGGCATTCGGCTGGCGGTGGTCGAGCCGCGCATCGCGGCCGCCGGTTTCTTCGCCGGGGGTTACGTGCCCCGCGCAGCGCGAGGAGGCCCGGCAGGTCACCATTCCGCTGCTGCTCCTGCTGCAGTGGGACGACGAAGGGAACCCCCGGCAACGGGCCCTGGACCTGTTCGACGCCTTCGGCAGCAAGGAGAAGACGCTGCACGCCAATCTGGGAGGGCACACCGGCACCCCGTGGTTCGAGCTGGAGGACGGGTGCCGGTTCTTGGACCGACATCTGAAGTGAGGCCGGGCCGTCTGGCGGACAGCAGACGGTAGGCGGTGTCGGCCAGGATGCCGTCATCGAGGCCAGGTGCCGGCCCTCCTCGATGGCGGTGGCCGGCAGATGCACAACCGCCCCGATCGCGGCGGTACCGGCCAACGGCGGTATCGGGCGGTCGGGGCGGCGCGAGGGCGTGGATGCCTAGGTTCGGTGTCAAACGATTGGATGACAGGGCGACTGGCTTCACTGTTGTAGGGTCTCGCGCTTCGCTGCATACGCCGAGGCTGTGACCTGCGACTTCTCGCGGTGTCTCACGCTGCTTCATCTGCGGTTGTCTCGGCTCGCGGCGCATCCCCGCCAGGTTTGCTGAGGCCGCTCCGGACGGGCAGATCGCTGACCTGCGGTGTCTCACGGCCCGCTTTCACCCGGGACGGCTGTGCGGTCGGCTGTGTGGGGGTGCCGTACGGCGGGAAATGCGGAGGTCGTTCTGCCGCCGGATGTTCGACCGCAACATCACGCTGCGCGGGGGCATCGCCCCGGTCCGCGCCCGCATTCCCAAACTCCTGCCGGATGCGCTCTCCGGGGCCCTCGATCCGGGGCCCGTCTTCGACGGTGCCGTCCCCCTGGCCGAGGTGCCGGACGGTTATCGGGCGATGGACGACCGGTCGGCACTGAAAATGCGCATCACCGTCAGAGTGCGGGGGCCGGCGGCACGGGTGTGGTTCCTCCCGTACCGCGTGGCGCCCTCGTGATGTCAGGCGGTGCGCTTCACGTGGCGGACCAGCCACATCAGCAGAGCGTCCAGGTCGGCGGCGGCCGAGAGGACCCGGTCGACCGCCTCGGGGGTGTGCAGCCACTCCTCGCAGCCGAGGGGACGGGCAGCGATCAGCGAACGGTGGCGCAGCAGGTTCGCACGGGAGTGGTCGGTCGGGTAGCCGCGCGGGGGTCGTTTCATCACGTCTCCGGAGATGTCGTAGCCCTTCTTCCGCACGTCCTCGACGATGTCGGACAGTTCGCGGCCGCTCCTCTCGGAGGCCACGGCTTTGCGGAACATGTCCACCTGGCCGGGATCGGGGTACCACCAGGCGCCCTGGATCCGCAGGCCGTCCAAGGCGAACCGAAGACCGATCTCGATCTTGCGGCCGAGTCGGATCACCGCGCCCTGGTGCTGCCACCACCAGGAGTCGGTGCGGTAGTGCCAGACGGAGAAGTCCTCGTACCGGGGGTCGGTGTCCGCGACCTCGTTGAGCAGGGCGATCATCGGCTGCCGGACCAGGCGTTCGCGGTCCGCGCGGTAGCGCTCGCGGGTCGCGTGGGTCGGTTCGCCCTGGAGCTGCCACAACACGTCCATGGCCTGCTCCGGCCAGCCGGTGAACTGTCCGCGCATGCGCGGAGGATAGCTCACCCATGATCCGCGCGCGCGGAGAGTGAGACGGGCAGGGAGGCGTAACCCCAGACAAGGTGGGAGGTGCTGCGGCGGGGCTCGCCGGCCAGTTCGATGTGCCGTGCGCGGTGGGCGAGTTCGTCGAGGAACACGGAAAGTGCAGTCGATATGAAGCGGGCGGTGAGATTGTGCAGCCGAACTTGAGATCCCACAATGTTTGTAGGCTCTCAGCGGCCATGTCATCCAGCGACGCTGCGACCTCGGGCCTCTCCACACGTCTCATGCCGTGTCATACGCCTGCTGTCTCAGAACCATGGCACTTCCTTTCGGCTTGCCCGGCTCGACCAGGGACCTCGCGCCAGCCAGACGTGTCCAGGTGAAGCGGCACACTTGCCGCGAATTAGCGAACCTGTTCCATGAGGCCAGTTTATTGAGTGCCAGCCTGTGGTGGTGACCTAAAGACCAAACTGGCCGTCGGGCCACGGGTCATCCTCGCCCGGCCCGAGAACTTCGCGGTGAAACCACGTCGGAAACTCATCTCCCAAGACATCTCTAGCGAGCCCCCGTGTTGCGGCATATGCTTTATCGAGGTGATGTTGTGAGGTCAATCGCTCCTTCAATATCGACAGCAAGGCGTCCCGCTCTCCTAGATGCGCCAACAGCAGTAGGTAGTTCCACGACCAAAAATCACCGCGTTGAGCGGAGATTGATCGGTAGTAGCCTCGTTTTGCCGCTGTGACGGCTACTTCGGGCGGGATATTGGCAAGGGCGAAAAGGTATTCTTCCCGAACCGGAAGCGTCGCCAATGCGGGATTTAGTATCGCCTGCACTCGCTCGTTGCGCCGCTCCCACTCGTCCTCACCTTGCACCGGTTCTGTATCGTGATACACGCGCTCGGCGGCGCGCAGGGATAGGTCCGCTGCCTTGCCGCTGATCATAATCGGATCACTCAGGAACTGGCGGATTGTTCCCAATGCATAGTCGGCATTTTGGAGGCTCCCCGGCCATCGCCGGATCTCCTCTGAGAAGACATATTCCTCCACCAATTGAAATGCTTCTTCTGGGGACTCAATGGAAAGCGTGCTGCCTAGCCGGGTAAGCTTCGTCCTGAGTTTAGCGACCCGCTCGTCAACTGCTGGGCGCGTTAGATCGTCCTTGGGTGATAGAGCGGATCTTGCCTCCGCGGCAAGTAGGGCCGCACGTAGATGCTCAACATCTGGCGCCTCTAGAATCTTTTCTATGAGGAGTCCCACAAATTCGCCGGGGGGTGTGGTGCGGAGGTCTATGTAGAAAACATCCGGAGCCAAGCCAGGAATTTCGGTATCGTCGAAGCGGGCGGGAAGAATGTATTCTTTGTCGTGATCCTCAAGCGCCCTGCTTTGTGCGCTTCTTCGCTCATGGGTGGGCCACGCCTTGCGCGCATAGTCAGCGGACGCGAAGATTACGCAGTATTCAGATTCAAGCCTATATATGCGATCAAAGTGTTCGGCTCCCCGCTTTCCCCAGAGATGCACCCGCTCGTACAAGTCATAGAATACCGAAACGCCTTGATCGCGCAGACCTGCGGCTACGGCGTCTACGTATTCACGCTGCTCTCCGGCGAATGAAAGGCAGACGTCGTACCGATAATTTCCCGGAACGGCGTTCTTCACTATAATAGGGTAAGTGAGCGTCTAGCCTCCTGCCACCTGGAACAGCAACACCCCTGTCAGCAGATGAAATCTGAGGAACTGTAGCAGTGCAGAATCTCGCGGCTCGTGGTACGACCGTCCTTGCTGACCAGCGGCTCTTAACGCTGTCTCAAGTTGATGGAACAGCCGGTCCGTCTCACGGCCGGGGCATTTCCTCAGGGTGTAGTAGGCCCGCCGCGGGACCGGTGGGCGGGAGGTCCAAGTTGGCGAGCTGAAGTCACGCCTGCGGGGTGGCGCGATCTGCTCCACCCCCGAACCTGGCCCTCTTCGCGAAGTGATCAGACCTTGGTCTTGCGCCACGGCGCGGCGGGGTCCGAGAGCGTGTCGAGGATCAGCTCGCACCAGGTCACGGCAGCATTGACCGTCAGGCGGGCATGACGCACTCCAAGCCCAGACGGTGCGCTCGCCTGACCGTGACCGCTGCCGAAGCCCTGGTTGCGCAGTTCGGCGACGCCGACTGCGATGTTCACCGAGCCCGAAAGGATTCTCTTCACGGCCTTGCTGCCGTCCGGCCCATCAGGAGCCGAGCCAGCGTCGAGTTTCAGCGCCTTCTGGACCGTGCTGATCAGGGCTGGGAGCGCGGCGTTCCGGTCGACCTCGATGTTCAGCTCCTCAAGAGCGGTCTTCGCCGTTGCCTCGATGAGCTGCTTGGCCGCGCCGATGGCCCCATGGGGATCGGTGGTCAGGTCCCTCCGGATGCGCTCCAACTCGATCGTGATGCCGGAGGCGTCGCTCAGGGTGCTGAGGTCGCGGACCAGCACTGGCGGGTTGGACCAGGAGATCCTCCCCTCCTTATCGAGAGTGAAGTCGTCCCGCTCCAAGCGGACCCTGATGTCGTCAAGCCACTTAGGAGTTCCCTGATCGTCCGGGTTCCGGTACGCGCGGATGAAGTCCTCGAAGACCAGGAGTACTCGTCGAACCTGGTTCGGGTCCGACCAGTCCACGCCCTCCGCGTAGAGCATGAATTCAGTCCGCCGCTGGCCTGAGTCCTGGTACTTCAGCTCATCTGGCGGGATGGGCGCGAACCCGTGGTCCTCCCACAGTTCGGCGACAATCCGGACGGTCAGGTCCGTGGCCAGAGAGCGGAAGGCGTTGCGGGTCGCCGGGCTCACCAGCTCCCGCCGTGCGGTGACGGTCATGGTCTGAAGATAGGAGCAGACCCTGACACCGTCACTGTCTTTTCCCAAGGTGACGTCTGATCCATGCCGCGCCCGTCTGACCAACCAGCCTCGGGTTGCGGCTGATCGGCCACTGGGTGGCCGTTGGTCGTGAGATTCGGCCACGGAATCTGAGATCCCACAACTGTCCAAGGACAGCAGTTCGCCGCGGGCAGACGGGAAAGATCCACGAAAGACTGGCCAACGTGTCCAGAGGCATGTCAACGTAGACGAACTCCCCGAAAGTGCCAGGTCAGAGAGGTGATTGCCCGTGATCACGGCTCACGTGAGCCCGGATTCTCCACCACCGTCGAGGCCCTGCGACTGCGTGAGTGGCAGCTCGGTCCAGGCCAGCCCACGCTCGTGATGGACCAGTTCTCCGCCGACGACTTCAACCTGGTCGTGGACGACCGAGCGGACGTGCACGTCAACTCGAAGGACGGCCGCGGCCCGGCCAAGCTGCGCGCGTAACACATGTCCTTCGACACCGAGACGCCGGCCGATATCGTCGCCGTCGCCGTGGCGTGCGTACTGGACCCCCCGGCCTTTGTGAGGGGCAAACTCGAGTTGGCCTTCGGGAAACTCGACTCGGCCCTGCATCCCTTTCCCACCCATCGAGCGGCGCGATACTCCGCCGTCCCGTAAGCCTGCTTCCCCATGCAAGGAGACTTCCCGTGGAGCCCTCGGAGATGACCGTCGGTGATCTCATCGACCGCCTGTCCACCTGCCACCGGACCGCGCCCCTGCGGCTGGCGATGAACCCCTTCTTCCCCATGGCCCACCGCGCGGCGCAGGTCGTCGAGGCCCGCGATGAGGCCGGACAGCCCGTCGTCTACCTGGCCGAGGGACGGGACGCGGACAGCCAGCTCGGGCATCTGCCGCCCGAGGTAGCCGTCGTCCTGACCTGGCAGGCCCCCGTCCAGGCGCCCCCGCGCCGCCCCCGCCGCACCGCCGGCGGACAGTAGACCCGCACCCAGCCCTTGGAGGCGCCCCTGAACCCCAACCCCCCGCTCGATCCGTCTACCCCGGACCGCGCCCAGCCCGCGTACTGGGTCGGTCCCCGGCACCTGGCCGGTGACGACGGACGTCTCTACGACGCCGTCGCAGACACGCTCGCCGGCCTCAACTGGACGAGCCTGGCGATCGTCCGCGGCCGCCAGGAGCCGGACGAGGCGCCGGAGGACCGGCAGGTCCTGCGCAGCACCGTCCTCCACATCAGCCCCGACACCCTCCGGTGGGCCCAATGGGTGCTGCCGGACGAGCCGTTCCACTTGGGCGAGCTGCCGATTGCGTGGCAGGTCTCCGCCCGCGAGGACGTGACCACGCCGCTTGCGCAATGGTCCGCCTACTTCACCCCCGACGTCCCGGGCGAGGTTCTTGTCGACTTCCTCCTCGCGCTCGACGCCCGCGACCAGCCCACCACCGCGTTCACCGGGCCCGAGGTGGTCCTCGACGCCGTCACCGCGCACGGCTGGCTCCGCGACGTCGACCAGCCCGACGCGGGGGCGACGGATCCGACCTTCACCTCCCACCTCAGCCTCGGCGAGGTGCCGCCCCTCATCCAGGACGCCGACCCCGGCGCCCTGACCGTCGAGGCGGACGAGGCGGGACCGGCCGGATGGCAGGCATGGGCACAGCCCTTCCTTGGTGCGCCCTGCCTGTGGGCCGTGTCCTTCGGCGCCAGCGTGCCGCACGACCTCGTCGCCGCCTTCGCTGCCTCCCTCAGCTCCACCGCGTCGGTCCTGCGCCGGGTCCTGCCTGAGAGCACACGGGACCGACTCCTGCGCGCCCCGGCTGGCTGAGCACCGGCGCACCGTTCGCATACGAAAGCCCGGCCCCTCGATTTCGGGAGGCCGGGCTGTGTGCTGTACCGGCCTGCGTCTACGCCTCCGAGCGCCGTTCCCGGAGGGCGGGATGCGCCACGGCGCCCCCGGCCATTCGCGTGGCCTGAGGCGCCGTGGCGGGGAGCGTCAGCGGGATGCTGTCGTCTTGGCGAGAGCCTTGTCGAGGTGCCGGTCGACGAGGGCGGGGGAGCCGGAGACGATGAGCAGCACGTTCCCGGAGCGGACCGCGGTCTGCTTGACGACGCTGTCCTGCCCGCCGGCGGAGAAGGTGAGGAGCTGGCTCCACCGCTCGTCACCGAGCTGGGGCGCGGACATCTTCTGCGTGGTGACGTCGATTGCGTTGCTGCCGACGAGGACCTGGTACGCCGGGCATCCGGTCATCGCGTCGAAGATCCGGCCGGTGTCGTCCGAGAGCTTGTCAGCGGAGTCGCTGTACAGCTCCTCGGACACTTCCGAGTCGCTGCCGCCCGTGTAGGTGAAGGACGCCTTCGCCTTGCGGGGGAAGTCGAGCGAGCCTCCGGTGACGGCATCGCCGCCGAGCTTGTCCAGGGCGGGGCAGCCGAGGACGGTGACGTCGTGGTGCTGCGCGGGGCGCTCGGGAGTGCGGGTGTAGCCGCTGCCGAGGTCGCTCTCGTCGAGCAGGAGAGGCTTCAGCGCGGCCGACGACAGCGGCGCCGTCTGTCGTTCGCTGTTCGCCGGGGTGCCGGCGCGGGCAGCGGACGAGGTGGTGGGCTTCGCCTCGCCGGAGTCGGTGGAGCAGGCGGGCAGGGCGAGGGCGGTGACGGCGGTGAGGCCGAGGGCGGTGGCGACGCGAACACGCACGGAGAGACCCCTTGGTGCTAGGCAACAGGTTGGGCAGTACGGGCCCGTGGGCCCGGTGGGGTCGCAGGGGAGGGGGTCAGTGGCCGAGGTGGCGCAGGCAGTCCTCGAACGTCGCGTGCGTCGCGTCCGAGGGGCCGGAGTGCCGGTTGAACCAGGCGGTGTCCAGACGCGGTTCGAGCTGCTGGTGCCCGGCGCGGCAGCGAAGCCACACCTGGCCGCTGGCGGAGATGATGAGCCAGTCCCGGTACGTCTCGCACTCGGCGCAGGCGACGACTTCGTCGTCCAGGACGACGGGCCATGGCCAGGGCATCATCCGTCCCTCGACCTGGTCGTGGCTGGGCACCCGCAGCTCCGGCGGCAGGAAGTCGTCCACGACCGGCGCCGGCTCAGCGGGCGGTTCCCGAACGCCAGTCTGCTGCGCGAGGTGCGGCAGCGGCGCCTGACCAGCGAGCCTCTGCGTTTCCAGCTCCGCGTGCCTGCGCCGCATAGCGGCTATCTCTTCCTCCGCGCGGCGGCGCCGTATCCGGTGGAACAACCGTGGTCCTCCCTCGTCTCGTCCTGCACACATGATGATCGTGCCGCAACTCCCTGACCAGCTTCCATTCACAAAGTCAACAGCAGTTGCCCAAGGCAAGGAGGCAGATGCGGGGTGAGCCCGCGCGGTTGGTCGGCTCCGTCTGTCAGTGGCCTCTGGTTAGCTGATCGGCGTGATCGGACGCGCTCTCATATCGGCCAGTGCCGCCAAAACGGTTCAGCAGCCGTCGCTGTGCGACGTACTGCTGTGGATGGCTGGCGACACCTTCCACTGGTTGCACAACGGCCATCACTACTACCCTCCCGCTCCCGGTGAGGAGAGCCTCACTGACATGCACATCCGCCACCTGCGCCAGTTCCTCGGCGACCGCGTCAAGATCTTCCAGTTCAACAAGGATCAGGAGCGGCAGAACGGAGCGGACTGGGAGCTGTGGATCCACGATCGGTCCCATGGAGTTGGCCTGCGCATCCAGGCCAAAAAGGCGAGCAAGCAGGGAAGATACCCCTTCGCGCACGTGGTCAAGGGCACGAATGCTGACCAGTGTGCGCTGCTGCTTCAGGACGCCCTGAAGGTCCGATGTGTGCCTGTGTACCTGCTGTACAACCACTGGGAATGGGACGGTGCGGATCTGGAGGCCGAAGCAGAAGCGGAGCAGGCGGGTCTTCTATGTGGTCACGGAGTAGATGACCCGGCTCGCCATGGTGCGACGCTGCTGTCGGCCTATCGGGTTGCGAGCGAGATCCAGCGGAAGCGGGACGGTCACAACCTGCGTCACCGCGCCCTTTGGCGTGAATCGCTGCCGTGGAACAGGGTGTTGTGTGGAGGCCGAGCCGTCAGCGGGACCAGCCATCAGGTCCTCACCGGGGTCGCCGACGCAGTCAGAGGACTGATACGGCCCGGCATGCCCGCAAGCACGCCGAACAGGGAGGAGGCCGAGGCCGGCGGCGGCATCCTGCGTGATGGCCCGAATCTTCTGCCGCTGCATGTGGTCCGACTCCTTGAAGCGCACGAAGCCGAACCGCCGCCCCCGCCGGTGCCCACTGCCACGACTGTGCTGGTGGATGTCAGCGACGACAACGAGCAGACGCACACATGGGAATTCGTAAGTTGTGTTCGGCCCTCGAATCCTGCACGACGGTGAACTCCTCACAGTTCGGCTACCGGGCACCCGGTGGCGCGCTGCAGGGCGGCAGTTCGGTTTATCGGCGGTCCCTGGCTGATGGGGTGTCTGAGGAGGACCGTGATACTGGTCGTGGAGCACGCTGTCTCGGCTGACGCTTGGTGTCTTCCGTGGCTGCCCCTGCGTACGGCATGCCGGTCGTGTCAGCGGGCAAGTCCGCGGCCCGGCGCAGACGCCACACGAGGACCTCGCTGATCGACGAGGCCGTGTCGAGTTCGCGCTGTCCCACAGCTTCGGCAAGCAGAGCGGCAGGATTGTGGCCGGCGGCTTCTGCGTCGACCAGGGTGGCAGCGAGCGCGTACCAGCCGGGCTCGGCGAGGATCTGCTCAGCCAGCTCCGGTACCGCTTCGCGCAGCAGGGCCGTCTGGCGCAAGCGCAGCGAGCGGTTCAGGTGCCGTCCCCGTTCGTAGAGGATGCCAAGTGGCTGTGCTGCGGCGGCCTTGTACGCCGCGCGCAAGTGTTCGGCGGCCTGGTGCGCTGCGGCTGCCTGCTGGGCGTGGTCCTTCTTGGCGTGCCAGTGGGCTGCGGCGGTAATGAGGAAGAAGAGCATGTCGATCGCCATCGCTGTGGTTGCGCCGTCCTCACCGCGACCGAGGGCCGGACCGCCATGGACGAGGTCGCAAGCGGCCTGCCGCAGTGCCCGATCGTGGCCGCGTTCGGCTTGGACGTGGGATCGGGAGGCGCGCTCGAACGCCCAGGCTGCTTCTCGCAGTTCACTGCGGGTGTGGGCGGCGGAGGTCTGCGCCAGCGCGTCCAGGACCTCGCCGGCTGCCGCGATGTACGCGGCGGCCACCGCGTCGTCGCCATGCTCGACGATCAGCACGGCCTGCCATGCGGCCGAGGCCGTACGTCGGCGGGCGGAGGCCGGGCTGCTCGGTGCTGGCTTCCTCGGCGCGGTGCCCGGGGTATGGCCGTCGGCGGACCAGCGTTCCCGGATGCGGGGGAGGGACAGGTCCGGCGCGAGGCGCGCGCCGGGGTAGAACACTGGCTCGTCCTGGGCGTTGCGGTCCTCGGGCAGGGCGACCTTGTACCCGAGCAGGTCCCCGGACGGGGCGATGCGCTTGCGGATGAGAAGGCCGGCGGCGGCCAGCCGGTCGAAGAACTCCTCCTCGCTGGTTGCGCCGGCCACTGCGCGGCGCACGGCCTCGCGCAGTTCCTCCCGCGCGGTGCGCCCGCGGCCCTGGCGCTCGGCCTTGTGGCGCTCGGCGCTGGTGGGCCGCTTCGCGGCGGTACCGTCACCCTTGTTGAGGCGGCGCAGTCCCATCTCCTTTTCGAGTGCGCGGGCTTGGGCTTGGACGCGGGCGGCGTCGTGGTCGAGGTCGGGCTTGTAGCCGTCCTCGCGGACGAGGGTGGCGACGATGTGTATGTGGTCGTCGGCGTGGCGGACGGCCGCCCACCGGCAGCCCGCGCCCTGCTCGGGGTCGTCGATGCCGGCGGCGGCGACCATGCGGCGGGCGACGTCGCCCCACTCCTCGTCCGTGAGTATCCGGTCCTCGGCGGCGTTGCGGACAGACAGATGCCAGACGTGCTTCGTCGGCCGCTCGGACTCTTCGATGTTCTCCAGCGGCTGGTCGAGCAGCTGCTGGAGCTGCTTGAGCGTGGCGGACTCGTCGCGGCCGGGGTCGGGAGCGTTGTTGTCCCAGGAGGCGACCAGGTGCGGGTCGATGTGTTCCTCGAACTTGCCCGGCCCGTACAGGTAGTACAGGAGGCCGAGCGTGCGCTGCCCGCGCTTCTGGATCCTGGGGATCATGCTGCTGTCCTAGAACGATTGATCAACTGGGGTGGTCAGCGGGAGTGGTGCGTTCCAGGTCCTCGCGGCGGGAAGTCATCGCGGATGAACTGGATATCGCCGCTCTCCGCTCTTCTGGGAGTTGTGTTCGGTGTCGGCGCGACGGCGCTGGCCGATCGCCGGCGGTGGCATAGAGAGTCGGTCACCCGCCTGTTGGAGCTGCGTACGGCGCTGTACGCCGAGTACTTGGTCGCGATGGAGGAGACGGGGCAGGGCCTGCTGCGCGTCCTCAAAACCGCGGCGGCGGAGGAGCGCGTGGAGGCGGCCGAGGCGGCCTTTGTGGGCTTCAATCTCGGCGGCATCCGTCAGCGGATTCACGTCCTTGCCCCGTCTGACGTGTCCGAGGCCGCCGACGCGGTCTTCCGCGGCCTCCGGCGTGCGCGGGACTACGTTGCCACCGCCGATCAGCGGGACACGCAGGGGCTGAGTGCCTTGAAGGACGAGGTCGGGTGCCTACGTGACCGGTTCCAAGAGGCACTGCGGCGCGACGTCCGTGGCCTGCTGGCAGGTAGCGCGTCGTGGTTCGCGTGAGCTGCGCAATCACCGTCTGTCCAGCAGCCGGTCCGTGGCCGCTTGCACGCGGGTCACGGCGAGTTGGACCGCTGCGACGACCGAGTCGACCTCCGTGGGCTGACCACCGGAGTTGATGGCACGGGCTACCTGGTTGAGGTTGTTGCCCACTTGGCCGAGATGCCGGCGTGCGGCGAACAGCTCGGCGATCAGTTCGCGATGGCCGGCGATGGCTGCAGCAGTGTTGTCGAGGTCGTGCGCGGCGGCGAGGCCGCTACGTGCAAGGAAGGCGGGCAGGCTCGTACGGGTGGCGTTGGCGGCGGCGGCGAGGAGGGTCTTCTCGTCGTCGTTCAGGCGGACGCTGCACACGTAGTCACGCTTGTTCGCGGGCGGCTTCGGGGAGCGCTTGCGCGAGGTCTTCTTCACGGCGCGGCGCTTGCGCGGCGACGGCTGCTTCTCCGGCTGCGATCCGCCCTCGGTCGCTGCCTCGCGGACCAGCACCCCCCGGTGCTGGTCCGCTCCCGCCACCCCTGGGGCGGGATCTGGCCGAGACGCCTTCCCCGACGGGGAAGAGTGTCTTGGCCGATAACTTGCTCGCGCCGAGACCGAGTTGGGCTTCGTCTCGTGGTCCGGGGTGTTGCTGTTCTCGTTCGGGTTCGTCATCGGGTGTGGGGCCTCGTGGTGCGGATGCGGTGCTGGATGGTGGCGGCCAGCTCGACGATGTCGGCCGGTCCCGCGAGCACGCGGACGGGGCCGCCATGCTGGTGCTGGACGAGCCACTGGCCGGTCGGGGTGAGGACCGCGACGTGCAGGAGCCGACGACGGACCAGGACGTCCGCCCAGGCGCCGGCCTCGGCGGTGGTCGGCGCGGACGAGCGCGCGATGCGGGGGTCGATGGTGGTGCCTCCTGGAAATTGGGCTACTACCCGCCGACCGTCCTCGACGAGTGCCGGCAGGACATGCGCGTGGTGCATGAGGAGTCCTTCGGGCCGGTGCTCACCGTGGAGCGC
>NZ_JBEOVF010000034.1:0-114714 GCF_040295365.1 Streptomyces sp. NPDC002838
CGCACCAGGTGCGCCGTATCGTCGGTGAGGGCGGCCCGGGCGCGGTCGGCAGCAAGCTGGGACTTGCTCACACCGCCCGTCCCGACCGGAGTGCCACCTGAAGGCGCCACGGAGGTGAGCACGCGGCTGCGCAGTTCCTCCGGCACCGTCTCATACATCACGGTGGCCATGATGGGGTTGAGCACACCGCAGGCGAGCCCCTCAACCGCCATCATCACCGCCAGCGGCGCGAAAGAGCCGTCAGGCCGACCTGGACGCGGCGTCCTCGGGGAATGCAGCGCTCGCGCCCTCGCCGGGGCTGGCGGACCTCGAACGGCTGGCGGCGGCGACGGCGGACGCGGGGGTACGCGTCGACGTGCTCCGCAGCGGGGAGCAGCGTCCCTTGCCTACCGACATCGACCTGTCCGCCTACCGGATCGTGCAGGAGGCACTGACCAACGTGGTCCGCCACGCGGATACCGGGCGTTGCCGGGTGGCCATCAGCCACGGGGACGAGGAACTGTCCGTGGAGGTCGTCGACGACGGGCGCGGCGCCACCGCGAACGGCTCGGCCCACGGCTTCGGCCTCGTGGGCATGCGGGAGCGGGTCGGCCGACTGCACGGCCACCTCAGCGCCGGGCCACGTCCCGAGGGCGGCTTCCGGATGGCGGCGCGGCTGCCGCTGCCCAAACTTGCCGTGATGACCGATACGCAGGGGGCGCCGGACTGGTATCGGGGCTTTCGGCGATGGGAACCCAGGAAACCCGGCAAGGACGTCATCTCCATGCGCGCGTTGCTGGCAGAGATGATCGGCGCTGGCGTCGTCGTCGCAGATTCCGACGAGGCCGAGTGGATGGGAGGCGGAGGGCATCCGGCGTGGGACGTCCGGGGCGACGAGACGCTGGTTGACGTCAAGTACGCCTGGCGTCACAAGGACGGCGTGCTCGGGATCCCGCCGCCCCGAAGAAGAAGACAGGGAAGTACGAGTACGAGCCGAGCAAAGTGCACGAGATCGCCCTGGTGGTGCTCGCCGACGTCCTCACCGAGCACGAGTACCTGCCTGATGGGACCGTTGCCTTGACACTGAGAGCTCGACCGAGCGCGGTCTATCGGGTGCCTGTCGTGACGATGAACGCGGTGATGCACCGCGATGGCCTCTCCCGCGGCCGATGTCTGGTCGACATCTCTGACATCGCCGACTTTCTTGTGCGGCAGGCGTGAATCACCGAGTCTGCAGGGTCGTCCTGTGGAGTCAGCTTGTTCCTTAACGTCGTTCGTCACGTTCGGTGATGCTCGGAGCAATGCTCAGATCCTGTGGATCGGCTCGGGAGGGGCGTACCTTCCCGAGCAGGGGCGTTGCGGTGACCTCGGCGACGATTGCCCGGAACCGGTCGACGACGGCCCGCAGAATCGAGCGGTGCGTCGAGGTGACCACGTCGACCGTTTCGTGTGCGAGCCGGTCGACGGCCTGCCCGTTCGGGGTGACGTCGTCGACCAGGGCGCGGGCGTCGTAGGACAGGGCGCCCAACTTGGCGACCGCGGCGCGGTGTCCCTCGTTGTACGCCTCGGCGACGACGTCGAACACTTCCAGCGTCACGGCCTTGCCGAGTTCGTCGACGACGGCCTGTGAGGCGCGGCGTAGCTGCTGGACGGCGGCGAGCTTCCGCACACCCCTCCCTGTGCTGCGGGCCCGAGCGGAACGGGCGACAGCGCCGTTCCGCCTGGGTCCGTGGCACACCCATGACGCCTCTCCCACGACGCCACCGCCGTCCCGGGACCCGTCCCGAGGAGGCGGGGCTAGGGTCTTCCGGTCTACGAAGCGAAGGCAGGCCAAGGAGTGCGGCGTGAATGTCGTGGTGATCGTCGGGCTGGTGGTCGGCCTGGCGCTGGTAGTGGGTTGCGTGTTGGTGGTGCGCAGCCGTCGTGCGGTGAGGTGGTCAGAGGGCGAGGCGTCGCCGCTGGGGGGCAGTGCGACGGACGGCATGCTGACCTGCCCGTCGTGCGCGCACCGGTTCAAGCGGCCCGCCATCATGATCGTTACCAAGGCCCAGGTGAAGAGATACGGCCGCGACCCCGTCCAGTGCCCGCGTTGTGATCTCATCTGGAACGCGGACGGTAGGCCCCACAGGATTCGCTGAGAAGCCAGGGTCCGTGGGCGCGTCGCCCGCCACCAGCCCTCGCTGACCTGGGATCTCGGTGAGACCCACGGCACGGTGGCGGTGCGCATGCCGTCCCACCCGGTGGCCCTCACCCTGCTGGCGGAGACCGGGCCCCTGGCGGTCTCCAGCGCCAACCTGACCGGCAAGCCGTCCCCCCAGGACTGCGATGCCGCCCAGCGCATGCTCGGCGACTCGGTCGGCGTCTACCTGGACGGCGGGCCCACCCCGGCGGCCGTCGCCTCCTCTCTCGTGGACCTCACCGGCCCGGTCCCGGTAGTGAAGCGTGCGGGTGCGATCAGCGCCGAGCGGCTGCGGCAGGTGGTGCCCGACCTGCAGGCTGCCCCGTGACCCCGCTGGCCCGCCACGGCCACGGGCGGCACGGCCAGCATGCGGAGCCACCCGTTCGGCGGACGTCATGACCGCGGCGGCGTCGTTGTGGACTGTGTGGCGGAACATGGTGATCAGCGTGCCGACAGCGGGGCGCCGGCCGCTGCGCCCATGGCCGGCGACGACGGGTCCTATCGGGCCGACCGGGTTCGGTACGCGCTGAGGCTCCAGCTGGAAACGGCCGTGGCTCGTCGTCTGGGCATGCCCGGCGACATGCCAACGCTCAGCCACGTGCCGCACCCGCGCCTGCTTGGGGGGACCCCCATACGGTCTGCAGCCGAATCTCGTCGTAGCCTGCGGCCATGACTGACGCCCCGACTCCGACTCCGTCCGAGGCCCTCGATCTGTTGCTGACCGGCAACCAGCGATTCATCGCCGGCGCGCCACAGCACCCGAACCAGGACGCCGCACGCCGCGCCCAGACCGCACCGGGCCAGCGCCCCTTCGCGGTGCTCTTCGGCTGCTCCGACTCCCGCCTGGCCGCCGAGATCATCTTCGACCGGGGCCTGGGCGACCTGTTCGTAGTCCGCACCGCGGGCCACGTGGCGGGACCGGAGGTACTGGGCAGCATCGAGTACGGCGTGAGCGTGCTGAACTGCCCGCTGGTCGTGGTGCTGGGCCACGACTCGTGCGGCGCGGTCGCCGCCACCCGCGCCGCCCTGACCGACGGCATGGCCACCACCGGCTACGTGCGCGACGTCATCGAACGCGTCACACCCAGCGTCCTGGCCGCCCACGCCGCCGGACTCACCCAGGACGACGACATCATCGCCGAACACATACGGCACACCGCCGACCTCCTCCTGGACCGCTCCCGGATCCTCGCCGACCAGGTCACCGGCGGACAGACCGCGGTGGTGGGCCTGTCCTACCGGCTGGCCGACGGCAGCGCCCGACTCGTCACCACCCGCGGTCTGCCGACGGAAGCGGCTGCCCTGGGCCCGGGCGCCTGAACGGCTCGAAAGCAGACGACAAACGCCGCAATCGGCGTGGATGGGATGACTACGGGGGCGAATGGGAGCGCGGGCTTGAGGCGCGCAAGCCCACTCGCCTCAAGGGAGTCGGCGATGGAAATCGACGATTGCAGCGCGCCATCAGAAACCCCTCCACGCATGCCTGCGGGGTCCACACACCAGCGCAGGAGAAGAGCGGCGTCGCGAAGTCGGCGGTGATCGGCGCGGGACGGTGGTTTCCGCCGGGGAGCCAAACGTGTGCCTCGGTGAGGTGACTCGTCACCGGTAGCGAAGCAGGAGCATGGCGGAGTCGTCCTGCAGAGGTCCGCTGACATGCTGGAGAAGGTCCTGCCGCAGGGTTTCCAGCGCGGCCTCCGGGTCGCGTTCCTTGAGCAGGTGGGCGCGTTCGGCGAGGGGTAGAAACGGCCTTCGGTATCCCGTGCCTAGGTGATCCCGTCCGTGTACAGCAGCAGTTGGTCGCCCGGAAGGAAGTCGGTGCGGAACGGCTCCGGTTCGGCCACGCCGTGGGCGGCGAGGCCGAGCGGCAGCGCGTACGGGGGCGGCTCGGGAAGCAGCACGGCACCGGCGGCGCGGACGAGCAGGGGCGGGGGATGGCCGAAGTTGAGGAAGGTGACCTCGTCGGCCCACACTTCGGCGAGGATCGCGGTCACGAACTTCTCGCCCTCCAGTTGCCGGTTGACGGCCCGCTCCAGCCCGCGTCCCGCCTCGGACAGGTCTGCCTCGTCCGGGGCCGCTTCCCGGAAGGCCCCCAGGACCACGGCCGCGGTCTCCACCGCTTCCAGTCCCTTGCCCTGCACGTCGCCCACGATCACCCGCACGCCGTGGGGCGAGGCGACCACCTCGTACAAATCGCCGCCGATGCGTGCCTCGGCCACAGCGGACATGTACGACACCGCTGCCCGCAGCTGCCCCGCCAGGCGCGGCACCGGCTTGAGCAGCACCCGCTGCGGCGCCTCGGCGGGGCCACCCCCATCTCGCCCTCCCTTAGGGCAAGATCCATCGTCGCAGACGGCCAGGAGCGTGCTCCCGGTCACGTCGCGACTGAAGCATCACCGTGGAGTGAAGGAACGGCTTGCGGCACCGGACGTCAACCGGTCAAGCCGTGCACCAACTGCCTGAACCGCCCCCTGAGATGGGAGCACAACGGGCCATCGGCCGGGAAGTCCGTGGACGTCTCCCGGGCCATTGCCGTGAAGAAGGCCCGGCCCTGCCGGGACTGCAGTGTGGTGCTCCACTGATGGCCGGGGTGGAGAGCAAGCAGCGAGTGCAGGGCCTCCCGGCCCAGTCCCTGCCGCTCGTCGTTGATCCAGACGTCGTGGATCCGCCCTGTACGGCATGCGGTGCACACGCGGAAACGCACCCGCCCGACCACATGCTCCCGGTGGTCGTGCAGCACGATCTCCATCGGCGGGTTCCGCGGGTTACGCTCCCGCGCACGCGCACGGCTCAACCGCACTGCCCACAAGCCCCGCGGGCCCACGCCCCACGACCAGGGCACCGCGGCCTGCCCACCCTCACCCGCCGTGACCGAGCCCCGGCAGGCACGCGCTGCTCTTCCGTACGGATGCATGGCAACATCCTGGCAGCGTCGGTCTTGTCGCATCCATAGACCTGCCTGTGGTGCACATAGGACAAGCCCTCGAACTGCAGGGACGCCAACTACGCGGCGGGGTCGGCCATGATTCTCGGCGACGGCTGAATTGATGACGGCCCGGCCGGGCATCTACCGCTTCAACATCTCAACCAGATGACGGGGGTGGGGGCTGACCTGCGGGTTCATTTCGAAGAAGCGCCGGAAGACAGGAAAGTACGCTC
Source organism: Streptomyces sp. NPDC002838 (assembly GCF_040295365.1). Lineage (NCBI taxonomy): Bacteria > Bacillati > Actinomycetota > Actinomycetes > Kitasatosporales > Streptomycetaceae > Streptomyces > Streptomyces sp. NPDC002838. Next base: position 5,315 of record NZ_JBEOVF010000034.1, read on the forward strand.
CGCCTGGAGGTGCCGATCGTACAACCGGCGTGGTCCTCGCTGTCGGTTGAGGACCACGCCGACTCGCGCGGAGGTGATCAGTCGTTCGCCGGTCGCGCAGTGACGCCAGCATTCGGTGATGGCGACCAGCGGGTCAGGCGTTGATCCGCGACCACCGTGCGTAGCCCGTAGCGACCGGTCACTGATCGTCCCGGGCAGACCCCGCCGCTCCGTCGTCGCGGCTGTCGGGGTGAACCGTCGCTTGCCTCCCCCCGTTGGAGGCACATCCATGACTGCCTGACGCGTCTACAGCCAGCCCTTGCCGCGGAAGGCCGGAAGAAGGTGTCGTCGTAGCGTTCCAGCTTGGGGCGCTGGTGCGCGTGTAGCGCGTCCTCGACGGCTGGGGGCACCGCCCATGCCCGTTCAGGGCTATGGGCGGAGTGCAGGGCGAAGGCGCGGGCCACGGTCTGGAGTTGGTCCTCGGTGGGGTCGTGCAGGCCGATCCAGATGAAGCTGCCGGGGGTGGTGTGGGTGGCGTGTTGACGAGAGTGCTTCCCTGCTCCTGACCAAGCCGGACACGGCTGGGACGCATCCGCAGTACCGCAGAGCGGGGAGGTATGAAGGAGGTATAAAGCCTGTATAAAGCCGGTCACCTTGTGGATCGCAACCCTGGTCTCCGCAATGCTGGCGGCCCCCGGCGCGGTCTGGGCCATGGGCCGGGGCGCCGCCCGACAGCAGGGCCGGCGCGGGTGGCTGCGGCTGCGCGGCCGGGCGTGCCTGGTGCTGCACCTGGCGGTCCTCGCGTACGTCGTCCCCCGCCTCGCGCACCTGCCCCAGGCGGCCGTCACCGGCGTCGAAGTCGCCGCGCCGGCTCCGCTGGGCCCGGCCACCGCAGTGCTGGCCGCCTCGGCCGTGCGGCAGCGCACGCACCCCTCCCAGCCGGAGGCTGCCGACCCGAACCGCAACGTCGCGCGGCAGCGCAACAGCACCTAACGGATTCCTGAAGAGGCTCGTTTACGCCGTCCCGTGCACGTCCCAGATCGCGAGCAGGCTCGTCATCGCCTCGGGCAAGAACAAGGCGAACGCCTCTCGGACGCCACCGTCTACCTGATCCTCGCCGAGACCGACGCGGCAGCCGGCACAGCCTGACCCGGGACGCACGAAAGCCGTCACGGCAGGCTGACTCCGGTGGTTCAAACGCCCAGGACGGCTTTCGCCGTCAGGAAGTAGAGGATCAGGCCGGTGGCGTCCACGAGAGTGGTGACCATCGGGGCGGAGACGACCGCCGGGTCGATCCGCAAGCGTTTGGCCAGCAGCGGCATGGTGCCGCCAATGGTCGCCGCCCACCCGCAGATGAGCACCAGAGTGATGCCGACCACCAGGGCGATCTTCGCGTCGACGAAGACCGTGCCCACCACCAGCCCAAGCAGCGCCAGCAGCGAGCCGAGGACCAGGCCGACCCGGCACTCGCGCCAGATCACCTTCATCAGGTCCGAGCCGCGGACCTCGCCCACCGCCAGAGCACGTACGCAGGCGGTGGCGGCCTGGGCACCGGCGTTGCCGCCCGCCCCAATAAGCATGGGAATGAACAGGGCGAGGGAGGCGACCTGTTCCAGAGTGGTCTCGAACGCCTGGGTCACACCCACCGTGAGGGTCGCCGCGACCAGCAGCAGGCTCAGCCACAGGGCCCGGTAGCGGGCGAGCTGCCAGACGGAGGCGGCCATGTAGTGGCCGGCCCACGGGGCGGCACCGGCCTGGCGGGCGACATCCTCGGTGTCGGCGGCCTCGATGACCTCCACAGCGTCGTCGATGGTGAACAGCCCGACGAGCCGGTCCTCGCTGTCGACGACGGGCAGGTTCAGGTCGTTGGTCTCCCGCATCAGCCGGGCGGCGCCCTCGGCGGAGTCGGTGGCGTACGCGGAGGCCGGCTCGGTGACGACCAGCTTGGAGATCATCGTGTCCGGCGGGTTGAGCACCAGCTCGCGCAGCTCCACGATGCCGGTCAGCCGCTTCCCGGAGTCCACCACGGGCAGCGTGTACACCGTCTCCGCGTCCGCCCCCTTCTCCCGTACCGTCCGCAGCGCCTGCTGGACGGTCAGATCCTGCGGCAGCGCCACGACCTCGGGGGTCATGTAGCGGCCGACCGAGCCCTCCGGGTAGCCCAGCAGCGCGGAAGTCATCCGCCGCTCGTTCGGGCTCAGCCCGGCCAGCACCCGCTTGGCGACCTTGGCCGGGGCCTCCTTCAGCATCCGGGCCCGGTCGTCGGGGTCCATGCCCTCGATCAGGTCCAGGAAGGAGCGGTCCCGCAGCCCTTCCAGGATCTGCTGCTGGTCGACCGGCTCCAGCTCCTCGAACACCGCCAGCGCCCGGTCCTTGTCCAGCAGCCGGAACGCCACCCCGGCATCGACGGCGTCCATCCGCGCCAGCTCATCGGCGATCACATGCGGCGGGTGGGTCTCCAGCCACTCCAGAGCAGCTTCCAGCCGGTGGTCCCTGACGAGGTCCTGCAGCGATTCGGCAAGTTCTGTGTCCGGCGCGGAGGGCAGGTGCGACTGCGGCATGGCAGATCCTCGAAGGCGGTGGAGATCAGGCAACGGGGTACGAAGGGCACCGCGAGCACCGCTCACTGCTCCGCTCTCACAGCAGCGGAAGGCGGTCCTACGCGGTGGTGCTATGCGGACTGGGAGGCTCGCTGCGCATCACAGCACCACCCCCGCTCTCGGATCCACTGCCGGTACCGCGCCACACACTGAAGGGACGCGACCGCAGGATACCGTGCGCCATCCATCGGGAACGGCAGTCCCCCACACGGCGACCAGGGCCTGTTCAACAGTGGCCCGGCACCTCCTCACCGCTCCTTCGCCTCACTCATCCTGGCAGGCTGTCGACTTCCCGACGACACCATCACCCTGTCCGAACGCGTCGACGGCTTCCGCCAGATGCTCGGCGACCTCCTCACCGTCAATGCCACCTCGTCTTCCAGCCCCAGAACGAGGAGATGAAGGCGCAGGCCGAGGTCGGCCAACCCAAAGTTCAGCCGCCGTCGACACAGGGCGGATCCGCCGTCCGGTCCAACGGTCCTCACTCTCCCGGGGAGATGCGCCGTCATCGCCGACGGCGCATCCATGTCGATTACCCGATGATCTCCGGACGGCTGCCACACTCGCTGCCCGAACTCTCAGAAGCGGCCGGAGAAGGGGAAGACGCTGGTGGGGAGCCGAGTGCACATCGTTGCGACAGCCCTGTCAGGGATACTGGCCGCCCAAGGATTACTGGTGCCGACTGCCCACGGCCACGGCGGTTCAGCAGGCCCAGGTCCCACCGGGACGCGGAGTACGGTGCGGATCATGCCGGATCAGTACGGCGTCGTCTTGGCAAGGACGATCGGCACCAGCCCTTTCAGCATGCTGGGGATCACTTGGGGCGACCCCTCCGCTCGACTCGCCGCCCCTGTGGAGATCCGAACAAAGGCCGTTGCGACGGGGCAGTGGTCCGCCTGGCTGAGGCTGGACGGTGACGACAGCCGGGGAGAAGAAACAGCCCGGCGGGGCGGCACGGACCCCGTCTGGGTGGGACCCTCCGACGGCGCCGAAGTACGCATCGTCGCGGACGCCGCCGCGGTCTCCGCCCTGCCCGAGGGGCTGAGACTGGACCTGATCGATCCCGGTCCGGGCGAACCCGACACCCCAGCAACCACGTGGCTTCCGCCCACCGCCGCCCATGGAGTACCGGTCGGCGGGACCGCAGCACGCCCGCCCATCACCTCGCGTGCCGGGTGGGGCGCGGACGAATCGATCAGTCCGGAGCCACCCGGCTACCTACCGGGCCAGAGGGTCAAAGCGGTAGTGGTACACCACACCGCCGAGAGCAACGACTACACCTGCGCCGACGCCCCGGCCGTCGTACGGGCGATCTACACGTACCACGTCAGACAGTTGGGCTGGAAGGACATCGGCTACAACTTCCTCGTCGACAGGTGCGGCACGGTCTACGAGGGCCGCAAGGGCGGCGTCGACCAGCCGGTCATGGGTGCCCACGCCTACGGTTTCAACACGGAGACCACCGGCATCGCGGTGCTGGGCGACTACACGAGCGTCGCGCCGAGCCAGGCAGCTCTGGCAGCGGTGTCTGAGCTCGCGGGGTGGAAACTCAGCCTGCACGGCGTGAAACCGAACGGCATCACCACCCTCACCGCGGGCGACGCAGGCCGCAACTACTTCGGCAAGACCTGGTCCAAAGGTGCCCAGTTGAGCTTCCCGACCATCCACGGCCACCGCGACGGCTACAACACCCAATGCCCCGGTGACCAGTTGTACGCCCAGCTGCCCACCATCCGTGCGCTGGCCGCCGGCGCTGCAAGGCTGTCAGAAGAGCGTGAGGAGGGGTGGCGATCTCTGCTCCGCCACCAGGCCACTGCCGTCTCCGGCCGCTGGGGCACCGTAACCATCGTCAGCGCCATCGCACTCATGGCCGGAGCCGCACTGACCGGGCGATCGGCGGCTATGTCTGAGTGAGGGGGGATCCTGTAGGCGGTTGTCGCGATCGCGTCGGAGAGGGCGTCGAGCGCTTCGCTCACTTGGGCAGCAAGGCTCGTACGGCCGCCCTTGCCGCGACCGGCGGAGGTGCTGCGAGGAGGCGGTGCGCCCGGGCGGTTTGCTGTACATCGGAGTAGTACGGCGAAGGGGCCACACCCGCGGATGGCAGGTGCGGCCCCTTCGGGCTGAGACGACGGTCAGGCGGCGATGCCGGTGCTGCCGGTCTTGCGGCGGCGGACCAGGAAGACGGCGCCGGTGCCGACGGCGACCGCGGCGCCGCCCGCGAGGGCGATGGTCGGGAGCATCGAGCCGGCGCCGGTGTTGGCGAGGTTGCCCTGCGGGTCGATCTGAGTGTTGCCGACGGGCTTGGTCGGCAGGGGCTTGCTGCCGCCCTGGGGCTTGGAGTCGTCGACATCGCCGGGGGTGGAGCCGGCCTTGAGGATGTCGAACTCGTAGTAGCTGTCGTCGCCGGAGTAGACGCAGTTGCCCTCGTCGTCGGCGTACATGCCGATGCTGATGGCGAAGCCGAGGCCGGCCGGGGCCTTCTTGTCCACAGCCAGGCGCAGGTCGATGGAGAAGGACTCCTTGGCCTTGACGTCGGTGTAGCCGAGGTAGCCGGCGCCCTCGTCGTTCTCGTCCAGGGAGATGTCGGTCCACTTCCCCGTGGCCGGGTCCTTGTACTGCAGGGTGAGGTAGCTGGTGTCGATGAAGAAGTCGTCTTCGTCGATCTGGGCGGCGAAGACTCCGAGGTCGACGCGCTGGTAGCTGTGGCTGCCGGTGTTCTTGACGTCGAGCTTGAAGCCGTGGAAGCCGCTGCCCGCGACGATCTTCGAGGGCAGGCCGGAGAGGCCGGTGTGCAGTTCGTCGTCGAACTTCATGTCCTCGCCGTCCTCGCACTCCACGGGACCCGGCGCGGGCGCCGTCGTCGCGGAGGCGGAGGGAGAGGCCGACACGGTGGCCGAGGCGCTGGGCGACGTGGAGTCGGAAGCGGCCGGGCTGGTCTCCTCCTCGGGCGGGGTCGACTCGTCCTCGGTCGGGGACGACTCGTCGGTGGTCGGCGTGGTGTCGTCCTCCGCGGGCGTGGACTCCTGCTCGGTCGGGGCCGTCTCACTGGCCGTCGGCGACGGGCTGTCGTCCGTGGCGTACGCGACCGGGGCCGCCAGAAGGACGGCCGGGGTGATGGCGGCCGTCGCGGCGGCGAGAGCCAGGGAACGGCGAATCTTCATGCAAACCTCAGAGGCAGGAGTGACCGATGTGTCCGCAGACATGACCGGCAGCGAACACAAAGGGTTGCCCAAAACCTCACAACTCCCTTACATGACGTGTGTCACAGGGTGGGTGGGGGCTGTGGCGCCGTAGCGTGTCCGTCGACGCTCCTCGTGGGCGGGCCGGGGCGTTGTGGTCCGGTGCGGGGGATGGGAGCATTCCACACTCACTGCCGCGAAACGTGGTGCCGAAAGATGAATGCTGTGGGTCCTGTGGATCCCCGGCGCAGGAGGGGCGGGGGGGCTGTGGCGGAATCTTCCTCGCGTGCGGAACTAGTCGCATATCTGGACGAGTTGGCCGTCTATGGTCGCGCGGTGGAGCGGGGCGTCATCCCGCTCTCCTACGCCGTGGATGCGCTGCTGAGGCGGCCGTTTCCCGCGCGGCTGCGGTCTCGCTCGCCGCACTGCACGGTGGCTGAGCAGGTCGCGGGTGATCTGCGGCAGTGGGAAGAGCGCATCGTCGAGTGGGGCTTTTCCGCAGAGCGTATTGACCAGGAGCGCTGGGGACGTCCTGCCGACGCATGGCTCAGGGAACACCTGCAGGGAGCATGCCGGGGCCGTGGCATGCGGGTCGATGACGACACCGACACCGGCGGGCTCCTGCGCGAGTACGTACGGCACCTGTTGGAGGGCGGTGGCCGACCGCCGACACCATGAGCGGCTTGCGAAACGGGGCATTACCGACAGCACGCCGCCTCCCGCCGGCGGCGGGGCTGGTGCGGCGACGAGACAGTGGCGGTCGCGGGTCGCTGCGGCTCGTGCCTTCCGGTCAGTCGCATCCGCCACTTTTCCTGGGGTGGCCAGTCCCGGCGTGCGCTCCAAGGAGGTTTTCGCAGATCCGTGGCTCGACTCGGAAACGTACTGATTGCAACACGTGTGGTGCAAGCCGACTCATCGGCCGGCCGGTCCGTGGATGTCGCGTCTAGGTCGGCGCGGTTTCGGCCAGGCCGCTTGAGGTAGCCGGCAGCTCATCGAGCGGTGAACCAGGTGGTGGGGTACTACGTCGTATCTATATACGCGAGTTTCAGGGAGGCGCGTGAAGAGCTGGTGTGTCGTGCAGTGGCTGGCTGGAGTGGGCGCCATGGGCGTGGTGATGGTCGGGTGCGGTGCTGCCTCCAGTGGCACGTCAGGAAGTGACTCGGGGTCGGCAGGATCGTCGGCGCCGCCCTCCGTGGTGAGCAACGATCCCATCCTCTCAGCAGCAGCGGACGAGGTGGATGCGATCGTCCGTCCCCGTTATGAGGACTGGTACGCGAGTACCGTCCTCGATCACCGTGGCGGCGTGATGACCGTCTACCGGAAGCCGGGAAGCGACCTGGACAAGGCCGTACGCTCCCGGGTGTCCGGAGTGAAGCTGGTGTTCGAGGACGCGGCCATGTCCGAGAAGACCATGCTGGCTCTGACCCAGGAGATCCTGGCCGATACCGAGTACTGGCGGGAACGGGACATCGTCATCACCGGCGGCGGACCGTTGAGCGATGGCTCGGGGGTCGGAATCACGACGCAGGCGGGAAGGGCCACGGAAGCGACGCGGCTGTCGCAGCACTACGACAGCCCCGTCGTGGTGGAGCGCGGGACGGCTGTCGGGGGCCCCGCGGAAGAGTTCACACCATCAGCGCAGAGCCCGCAGTAGGCGGGTTGCGGTTGGACATGTCAGAAGTGGACGCCGAGATTGTTGGCGGCCACAGTGACGTCCGGATACCACCAGCGCCAGGAGCAGTTGCGTCCGTTGCCGTTGGGGACGCCGGGGCAGTCAATGATCTGTGAGCCGTCGTAGGCGCTGATGATGCCGCGGGCCACGCCGGCGCCGGAGCTGGAGATGGTGTAGACGGGGCCGCCGCTGTCCCCGTTGCCGATTCCGGAGGCCCTGTTGGCGGCTTCGACCCGGACCATGTTGGTGACGGTGCCGAAGCCGCCGATGGTGATGGTCTGGTTGACTGCGGCGACCGTGTAGCCGCAGATGCTGCCGGAGTACGCGCCGCCCTGGCAGATCGAGTCGCCGACACGGCTGCTGGAGCCGCTGGTGACGGGGCGGCCGGAGTTCGTGTCGCCGTCCGCGATGGACGGACCCTCGTAGACGGCGTTGCCGATGTTCCCGAGGACGAGTTCGGCGTCGCGGCCGGGGTCCTTCCCGGACAGCACTGTGCCGATGGTGTTGCCGGTGCCCGTGCGCCACGTGGTGCCGCCGCAGTGCGCGGCCGTGAGGATGTAGCGGGCCGCGCCGTTGTTGCCCGCGACGCCGAACCCGGTAGTGCACGCTCCTGTGGCGGTCCCGGAACTGTTGTGCTGCGTGGCATAGGCGCCACCCCAGTAGGGCGGTGTGTCGGCGAGCCGACTGGCCTGGCGGGGGGCCACGCCCTGCGTGATGTCCAGGTCCACATTCTCGGTGAGGGCGGCATCGAGGCTGGCCCGGGAGCGGCTGGTCGGTTCGCCGTCGGTCTCGACGGCGACCTCGACGCCGTTGCCGTCGGGGCGGGGCCCGACGGAGGTGATCGTCGCGCCGTTGACGGAGCCCACGGCGGCTAATCGGTCGGTCTCCTGGAGGAGTTGATCGAGGGTGTACTTCGCCTCTCGTACCTCTACGGTGATTCCGGACCGCCCGATTTGCTTGACGGCCTTGGAGACCTGCTGCGGAAGGGCTCCATGCCAGTAGAGGGTGACAGTGTTGGCGGCGGTGTCTATTCGGTCACCGGCGAAGCCGGAGCCGCCGAGCGCCTCAGTGGCCGCCTGGATCCGGTCGGCCGCCTCGTTCAACCGCTCCTGGACGGCGAATCACGCCTCCTGATCGGCGGGCGTGCCTCCGATGATTTCCGCGTTGGGCGTGGCGTCGAGCAGCCTCTTTGACGCGGGGACGCCCGGATCCGTGGGCTCCGCCGCCGCGGGTACTGCCGAGGCGAGTAACGCCAGTGCCGCGCAGCTGATGGCCCAGCCGCAGAGTCTTAAACGATGTCTTGTCGAGGTGAGTGGTACGTTCGTCCTCCCGTTGGTACGGCGAGATGTAACGTTTCATCAATCGACTTGCCTGCCTCGCGCGCATCAGCATCGTTGGGGGTAACAGAAGCGTCAACAGAGCCGCACGGCCACAGCACTGCCGGTGTGCGCTTCGCGCCACTTTCTCCGCCCGGGTTTGCCTCAGGGCCGGAATCATTCCGCTTCGTCTGCCAACGGCCACTCAATTACCCCCGGACGTATTGATTCCGCCTCTTCCGATACGGTGTCAGAGCCGGGTTACCCCTCTGTGGAGCCCCCTCGGCCGGTGCCCGCAGAACAGGTTCCTGTTCAACTGCTCGCGCCACCGGTCGCGATAGGTTCGAGCCCCTTCTCCGCCGGCCAGCGCCGTGCAAAAGCCTCGGATGTCGTCGCCGAGGACGTCGTGAACCCTCTGCCCGTCCGCCGCTGCCTCTTCGAGCAGCCCCAGGGCGGCGTGGTGAAGGCCGTGTGACTGAGAGTCAGGAAGGGTTGGTAGCACGGTGTGCGTGCCGGCGCCGGCGTAGCCAGTCTCCGATCTCCCCTACCGTGACCATCAGCGCTGCGGAGGCGGCGCAGCGTAGGAGGTCCGTGGGTTGACTGGTGGTGCGGCCCAGCAGCCAGAGTATGAGTGTGAGCGTGGTCCACCAGAGGCTGACTGATCTCATCTCGCGCCGCCGGCACCGTGCCCTCGTCATGACGCGGCGCTTGCTGTGCGGTCCGAGGCGGTGGCCGCGACCGCACATCCGGTTGTGGCGACGATGCCTGCGGTGGCGGTAGCGGCCAAGGTGATCGCCGGTGAGACGCCGGCCAGACGGGGGATCGCGTTGAGAGGCGCGGCGGCGTACAGCGCGAGGATGGCCCAGCCGCGCGGTGGCGCCGGGGCGAGCCGGGGGCGCAGCCGCTTCGGCTCGTGGCCCGTGACCATCGCCAGCCCGGCTGGAAGCAGGGTGACTGAGAAGAGGGCCAGGCCGATCCAGTGCCAGGTCATGAGGGCGGAGGTCTCCTGGAGGTGAGGGGGCGGGTCAGCTGCGACGGGTGGCGGCGATCATGACGAGTCCTGTGATGAGCGCGGCGAGGCCGATGGCAAGGACGGGAAGGCCGGGTCCGGGCAGGACGTACATCGCTGCCCCGGCCAGGGTCAGCGGCGCCCCGGCGGCGGCAAGGACCACTCCTGTGCGTCGTTCGGACATGCTGCTCCAGATGCTCGCTGGTGGTCATGGGCGGGGTGTGCGGCGGTGGGCCAGGTGGTCGGGGAGCGCTCCGATCGACAGGGCCCCGGCAGCCGTGGTCGCGATGGGAGTGGAAGCTACTGCTGCGGCTTCGGTGGCCGGACCTGCGGTTGGCCGTGAAAACCACTGCCGGCGGATCCTGCCCGGCTGACGGAGTTCGCTGTCCTGATCACCAGGACCCCACTCAGGGCGCGCTGCTACCTTGCTGTTGACCAGCCGTGCGCTGACTCACCGCGATCACGACAATGCCAGTCACCATGAGCACGCTGCCGGTCAGGGTTCCCCACTGCCGGGCGTCGAGGTCGTTGGTCATCAGCCCGAAGACCGCCTGACAGCAAAGGGCGACGGCAATGACCAACTGCCCCCAGCCGTAGAGCTGCGGACGGCGGACGGGTTTCCGGTTCGTAGGAAGCACCCATCCGCGGGTAATCGCCGCCACACTCGAGGCGGCGATGAGCAACGCCAGCAGAACGACCGGTATGCCGAGGTAAAGCCTCATGTTCCCTCCCTGCGAGCCGGACCCGCGCCGGACACCCGCGTGATCATGACACCCCCTGTGTCGCACGTCCATGAGCTTCCTCCCGGGTGGCGATAACCGGGGCAAGCACCGACGGGTACGCCGTCAGACCGTTTGCACCGACAGCCGAGCGTGCCGTCCTATGCTCCGCTGTTGCTGCCGTTGCACGACCCACCGGACCAGCGGCAGCAGCCCCAGCCACACCACCAGCATGACCGGCACGCTCGTGAAGTCGCCCACGACCAGGGCCGGAAGCGCACACAGCGCCGCTCCGGCCGCTTCCTTGCCGCGCGTCACGAGTGTGGCGGGCAGGCCCCTCACAGCGTGGTGCCGGGCCCGGACAGCACTGTGCCTCCCGCGTACAGGCCGTACGCGCCGCTGCAGATCACCGCCAGGGCGAGTGCGCACACGAAGACCGGCTCGCCCTCCGGGGTTTCGGCGGTCTCCTGGGAGACCTTGCCCTGCCGTACCGCGGTCGAGTAGTCCCGCCACAGGGTGACCCTCACCTTGTCACCGGGGCGCAGGCGCTTGAGCAGCGGGTCCGCGTCGCCGATGTCGATGCTGCGGGGCACCTGTGTCGGGCCGTTCAGGTACAGCGTGTACTCCGATGACTTTCTGCTCCTTGATCACCGTGCGGGTCACGGTCGCGTCGAGCGAGCGTAGACAGTCGTCGTGGGGAGAGGGCAGGGCGGTGCACGTGTCGCGGCGCCGAACGCCTTCTCGTCCTCGATCAGGTCGGGTACGTCGGCCAGCCCCGCAGCGCCGAGGAGGAGCATCGTGATGCCGAGCGGAGCCGCGCACAGCCCCCATACCCGGTGCCGGACGGTACGCCGCCGCACGGCACCCGGCTCGGGCGGCGGGCTGAGGCGGTGGCCAACGAGCGGATCAGCGTGCCGCTTCATGGCGGCGTCCCCTTCCACGCCCCACCAGCGTGAGCACGGCCACGGAGACGGTCGCCGCGGCCCCCGTGGACAGCGCGTCCACGACGTACCGGCCCAGCTCCGGCCGCAGGACGTCGACAAGGGCGAACAGCACGACAGCCCCCACAAGGCCCGCCGCGACCGCTGCCGGCCAGGAGCGGTCGCGGGCCCAGAACCACTGCACAAGCCCCAGCCCGATGAGGGGAGCCACAGACAGCTGTGGCTCGTCGAGGGCGGCGAGCACCCCGTATCCCAGGCCGCTGACCGCCCAACAGCCCGCGGCCACGAGCGTCGCCTCGCTCCAGGAGGTGGCCCGGTCCACTACTGCCGCCGCTCATTCACGGCCCGGGTCCGACGGCGTCCCCGCCACCGGGCGACGAGGGCAGCCAGGATCGAGCCGACCACGAGGGGCCCGGCGATCCAGCGGCTCACATCCGCCACCCGGCCCGGCTCCCCGCCTGCCATCAGGTTCACCGTCTCGACGACCAGCGAGATCCCTAGCAGCACAAAGCCGAGCCCCCAGGTGCGGACCACCCATACGGGGCCCTGGATCGGCTCCGGTGGCCGGCGCGGCCGGAGCAAGGCCCAGCATCCCGCCCACACGCAGCACAGCCCCCCGGCCACGATGAGCACGTCCACGGTCCTGCCGAACACCTCGGTCACGGCCCCGAGCATCCGCGCCTCCCTCTTCTGCTCTTCGCGGACCTCAGAACGCCAAGACCGCCGCCGACTCGTCATGATGACCGCCCAGACGCTCCCCCTCATCCACCGGGTACGGCAGACGGCCTGCGCGACTGTTTTCCGGTACCCGGCAATGTGGGTGGCGACGGCCCTGGCCTCGTGCACTTCAAGCAGCCTTGGCCTCCCGGTTTGGGCAGCACCTGGTGATCTTGCTGCTCATGGAAGTTCACGAAAGACGTCGGTGCCGGACGGATGGCGGCTGCCAGGAGGTAGCTTGATCGAAGGCTGGCTCATCAGCTGCCATACCCTCCTGTCGTGGCGAACTGGCGGCGGTCCCTTGTTGATGCCTTCTGGGTTTGGGACCGTGCCCTGCGTGGGCAGCGGCGTCCGACCCGGATTCAGATCTGGGTGGCTGTTCCCGTGACGCTCTTCTGTTTGATGCTGTCGCGCGAGGAGGAACCCTACGATCCCCTGTTCGCCGCATTCGCAGGGTTGGCCATGGGACTCGTCTTCGGCCTCACAGCCGTTCCGGAGCGGCTGCGGCAGCGCAGGCTCAAGTGCCTGGGGATATGGGACGGATCCTGAGCAGGGCCTGGAGCGGCCTGTTCGGAAACGTGCGAGGGCAGAGGGAGGAAGGGAATGCCGCGACGCCCGAGGGGCGAGTTCTTTGATAGCCCGGGTTGGATGTGCTTCAGCACCTGTTCTACGGGTGGATAGCAGCCAGTAGCGGCACCGAGCCCTGGCTGAGGGTTGTTGCGGCGCTGGGGCTGGCGGTCTGGGTGGCGTTGCTGGCGAGGCACCTTTTGCGACGCGCCCGCGCCCGCACGTCTTCTGAGCCCCCAGGAGGGCCGCGGGAACAGCGGCCACCGCGCAGGTGATGATGTCGGCGGTGACCAGCTCCGCACCCGCATGACGGAACCGGAGCAACTCGCCCGCCCAACGGACCTGTCAAGTCCTTCCCCTCAAGAGGGGACTGCCCACCACGGGGCGCGACCGGCCGCAGTAACCGGCCGAAGAATGACTACAGACCGTCGGGGCGCACCGTGGCCCAACGGACAGGTCCGTCTGTTCGGCGGCACTCTGACATCCGGCACCGTGCCGTCCGGAAGGGCTACTCGTCGTCCTGCTAGCCGGGCTCGGGCGGCTGGTCGTAGGCGCTCAGGAACCCTTCGATGCGCTGGTTGTTGATGGACTGCCGGTCGTACAGGCATTTCGCGTACCGGGACAGCAGGACCTCGACGCTGTTGCCGGCCCGCTGGGCGACCTCGGCCGGGTCCGCGCCCGCGCACAGCCAGGTGGACAGGGCTGAGTGTCGCAGGTCGTACGGGCGCTTCGCGAGCGGGGTGCTGGTGAGCACGGGCGGCAGCGCCAGTTCGCGAGTCTCGTGCCAGACCCGGTGGTAGGTGGTGTAGGTGATGATCCGGCCCTGTTCGGTGAAGAACAGCCGGCCGTCGTCGGCCGTGCCGAAGGTGGTGACGTGCTCGCGCCACAGGGCCACCAGATGCGGCGGCAGCGGCACCACTCGCGTTTCTCCCGGCGGGCGGTTCTTCAGCCCGCGCTCGTCGTGGTATTGGCCGGTGTCGGTCCACCGTTTGCCCGCCTGCGGCCGAGTGCGGTGCAGGATCAACCGCCCCCAACCGGTCCGGGGGCAGGCGGCAGTCCGGCAACGCCACCGCGACCGCCTCCTCCGGACGCAAACCCGCGTAGTACATGCCGGCGAAGAACCCGACCAGCCGACGGCCACGAGCCCTGCGGTAGCCGCCCACATAGGAGACGGCATCCAGAAGATCCCGCGCCTGATACGGGTTGGCCACCACCCGCGGATCCACCGCCACCGCCGGCTTGGGCCACCCGCCAGCGGATCTTCGCGGAAGAACCAGTCGTCCGCACCGAACCGGGCGATGTCCAGGTCGTAGGCGAAGGGCCCGAGAACGATCAGTTGCCCCAGCCAGACCACGCCGAGGGCTCGGCTGCCCCAGCCCGCGTGCCATACCAGCGGCGCCGGGGCAGGGGAGAGCCGAGCAGCCAGCGCTTCCTGACGCTGGTGCCGGTGCTCTCGTGCCTGCCGTCGGCGTGCTCTGCGGCTACTTGAGGTAGACAAGGCCGTCGGTGGTGATGGCGGGGCGGCCGGACGTTCCGGCTACGACGATCTTGACGGTGTGCTTGGCGCTTGTGGTCCAGGTCTTGGTCCAGATCGCGTCGCGGTACTTGGTAGTGGCCGACTTCAGATCGACGGTGGCTGTCTTGACACCGTCTACGTAGATGTGGGCCTGGCCGGAGGTGGCGGCCCGGGAGACCACCCAGGCGGCGGACTTGCCCGTGAAGGTCCAGGCAAGAGAGGCATTCTTGGAGGAGCTGGCGGAGGACTTGCCGCCGAGGTAACTGGTGGACGACTTCGTCGTCCAGGTTCCGGACTTGGTGGCCGCGGTCTCCTGAAGGATCACCGGGGTGCCGGAGACCGACGCGGATGCGGTGTTGCCCGCGTGGTCGTACACGGTCATGCTCCAGGCTGTCGCGGTGCCGGACTTCGCGGTGTGCGCGGCGCTTGTGGTGGTGGGCCCGTAGGTCTTGGCGACCGGGGCGGTGAGCCGTACGTCCTTCAGGGCGGCGTTGTCGGTTGTCTTCCAGGCCAGGACCACGGGTACGGCCGTGGTGTTCACGGTGCCGGTGCGAAGGGCCAGGTTCGGCTTGGTGGTGAAGGTGGGTGCGGTGGTCTCGGCGACCACGGCCGCCGCCGTGCTGGTGACCTGCTTGCCGGACTGGTGGGTGGCACGCACCGTCACGCTGTGGCTGCCCCGCACGAGGGTGGCTTTGGCGGAGGTGGCGGTGCCTGCCGTGGTGGCCACCGGCTTGCCGTCGACCAGCAGCTCGTACTGCTCGATCAGCGAACTGGGTGTGGTGAAAGCCCAGTTCACGGTGACGGCTTCCTTGGTGTAGTACGTCGAGCCGGACATCCCCGCGCCTGTGACGGACTTGATGGCCAGTCCGGTGACGGGCCCGGCGGCCCAGGAGCGGACGGTCGACAGCTGCCCGTAGAAGGTGTTGCCGGGGCACTGGGTGTTGTAACCGTCGCGATGGCCGTGGATGGCGGGGAACGGCAGCTGGGCGCCCTTGGTCCAGGTCTTGCCGAAGTAGTTGCGGCCGCTGTCGCCGGCCGTCAGGGTGACGGTACCGGTCGGGTTCACCCCGTACTGGCCGAGCTTCCACGCCGCGATCCGGGCGACCGACACCATCGCCGCCTGCGAAGGCGCCACATCGGTGTAGGTGCCGAGCACCGAGATGCCGGTGGTCTCCGCGTTGAAGCCGTAGGCATGGGCGCCCATCACCGGCCGGTCCACTCCGCCCTTGCGGCCCTCGTAGACAGTGCCGCACTTGTCGACGAGGAAGTTGTAACCGACGTCCTTCCAGCCCAGCTGCTTGACGTGGTACGCGTAGATGCCCCGCACCACAGCCGGGGCCTCGGCGCACGTATAGGCGTTGGACTCGGCGGTGTGGTGCACCACCACCGCCTTGACCTGGCCGCCGGGAAGGTAGCCGGGCTCCTCAGGGCTGATCGACTCATCGGCACCCCAGCCCGCCCGGGATGTGATGGGCGGGCGCGGTGCGGTGGACGGCGGCGCGGTGGGGCCGTTCACGGTCGGACTAGGAACCTGAGCCTGGCTCTGCGAGGCAGAAGCCGACCCGGACGGTGTAACGCTCGGCGTCAAGGACGCACTCGGCGGTTCACTCACCGACGGCTCGGCAGGCGGCTCCTGGCTGGTGGATGGCTCCGGTTGCATCGTGGCGCTCTGTCCGGGCTCGGCGGGAGCGGAGTCCGAGGGAGACGGCTCCGTCGTCTCATCCGCGCTGAACGCCGCAGGGTTCATGTCCGTGACGCTGGCCTTGCCGGGATCGATCATGTCCAGGCGCAGTCCGGCGGGTAGTTTGGCGGAGGTCTTCCCGCGCGAACTCACCCGTACCTCGACGCCGTTGGACGGCCCGACCCATGCGGGCTCGGTCCCGCCGCGTTCGGCTCCGCTCTCCCCCTGGCCGCTGTCGCCGTCCAGCCGCAGCCAACCGGACCACTGCCCGGACGCGGCTGCCCGGGTGCGGACTTCCACGGTGCCGGCCACACGCGCAGCCGGATCAGTCCAGGTCAGGCCCAGCATGCTGAACGGTTCCACGTCACGCCGTCCCAATGACGCGTCGCTTCCGCCGTCACCGACGTGGAGCTTCGAGGTACGCGACTGCGCCTTCACCGGCCCAGGCTTCCCGTCCACGTCAGAGCCGGCGTCCGCGCTACCTTTCATTCCCTGGAAGACCAGCACGCCGGTCAGCCCCGCCGCCACGGTCGCAGCCGTGCCCCATGTCCGACGCCGCATCACGCAGCCCCCACCCCGCTTCTGCCGAATCAACTACAGGCAATGCATCCGCCTGACACGCGCCGAGGCGCGACCCCTGCGGAAACATACAGCTCCGCCACGGCTGGTGGGGCGTGACAGATTGACAGCTCCCGAGGCAATGTCAGGGGCTTGTCCCCGTCCGAGCCCTGGATTCTGCGGCCGATGAGACGCATTGCGGGACCCTTACCGATGCGGAGAGTGGCGCACATCACTTCACTTTCGTGAACTCCATGACGTCACCCTTATCTCAACTTGCCGTATTTATCGCCGGTTTCCTCCTCGATACATTCACATCTGCATCACAGAAGTGATACTGACGAAACGTGAGAGACCGAGGGACGATGACGGTTCACATACCCGCGCCAGAGGAGCGCGGGCGGCATTGGTCCGGGGGGAGTCTGCGCTACCTCGCGGGCAGCCTCACCTTGGCCCTTGCCGTCGGGCTGATCGACGGCACTGCCGCGATCGCCGCGACGCCCCAAGCGCCGGCGGCTCAGAAGAAACCCACAGTCACGCAGGCTGCGGATATCCCCTCCGCGCGCGTGGCCGCGCGACTCTCCGGCAAGCGCGTCGAGGCCCTGTCAGAGCGCACGGAGACCTCCACCACATGGGCGAACAAGGACGGTTCCCTCACCACGGAGCTGTCGGCCGGACCTATCCGGTTCGAGGACGAGTCCACCGGTGACTGGCGCGATGTCGACCTGGACCTCGTCAGTGGCTCCGGTGGCGGAGTTGAGCCGAAGGCCCATCCCCGAGGTCTGAAGCTCGCGGGCAAGAGCGGCTCCCCGGCAAAGTCGCTGCGCGCCGCGCAGGCCGCCAAGGCCACCGACCTGGTGACGCTCGGCGAGGGCGACGAGCAGATCACGCTGCAGTGGAAGGGCGGCCTGCCCGCACCGAAGCTGGACGGCACTCGCGCGGAGTACGCCAACGCCGTGCCAGGCGCCGACGTCGTGGTCGAGGCGACCCGTACCGGTTTCGAGCAGTTCGTCGAGATCAAGCAGAAGCCTGCCGCCGACGGATACACGTACACCCTGCCGCTCAAGGCCAAGGGCCTGAAGGCCAAGCAGCAGGCCGACGGCAGTGTGCTGTTCACGGACAAGAAGAACAAGACGCAGGCCGTCATGCCCGCACCGGTGATGTGGGACGCCACCGTCGACCCGGTCTCCGGCGAGCACACCCGCCGGGTTCCGGTGGCGATGAAGCTGGTGACCAAGGGCTCCTCCATCGACCTGGTCATCACCCCGGACGCGGAATTCCTCGCCGACCCGAAGACCAAGTACCCGGTGACGGTGGACCCGTCCACCTCGGCTCTGTCCAACGTCTTCGACACCTACGTCCAGCAGGGCGAGACCCGCGACTGGTCCACCGACACCGAGCTCGACCTCGGCAACCCGGGCACCACCAACGCCGACGGCACGCCACGCACGGCGCGTTCCTTCATCTCCTGGAACACCTCTCCGATCCAGGACGCGCTGATCCTGGACGCGAAGCTGTCGCTGTGGAATTTCCACTCCGGCAACAACGTGGACTGCAAGGCGTATCCGTGGGAGGTGTGGTCCACCGGCGCCGCCTCGACCTCGTCGCGCTGGACCGCGCAGCCGGCGTGGACGGCGAAGAAGGCCACCTCCACCGAGACCAAGGGCAATCCGTCCTGCACCGCGGCCCCCGACGGGTGGGTCAACGCCGATGTGTCCACCCTGGTGCAGGAGTGGGCCTCCGCCAAGGCAACCCGCGGTCACATGGGGCTGCGCGCCACCAGCGAGACGGTGACCGCGCAGTGGAAGCGGGTCAACTCCGCCAACGCGGCCGCCAACCCGCCGAAGCTGGTGGTGAACTACAACTACCGGCCGCGCACCGGCACCAAGCAGGAGGCCGGCCCGCCATATTTCTCCTACAGTGGCGCCTACACCGTCAACACCCTTACGCCGACGCTGCGCGACACGTTCGTCGACGCCGACGGTGACAAGGTCAACGGCACCTTCCAGATCTTCGACAACGCCACCAACACCCAGGTCGGCGACGTCATCGTCTCGAAGTACGTGCCCTCCGGCCAAGTCGCCTCGGTAACCCTTCCGGCAGGTATGCTCACGGACGGCAAGACGTACAAGTTCCGCACCTCGCCCTATGACGGCAGCCACTACAACGTGGGCTGGTCGGCGTGGAAGACGTTCACGGTCGACACGAAGGCCCCGTCCGCCCCGACCAAGATCGTCTCGACGGACTACCCGTCGGACAAGTGGGTCAAGGGCACCGGGCAGGCCGGCACCTTCACCGTCACGCCTCCCACCGGCAGCGATCACAACTGGCTCGAATGGTCCCTCGACGGTGTGACCTGGACCAAGGTCACCACCGGCGGCTCCAGTGCCGACAAGGGCATCAGCATCGCCCCGCCGAAGGACGGCACCCACACCGTTCAGGTACGGGCCGTCGACAAGGCCGACAACAAGTCCGAGGCCATCGACTACACCTTCCACGCGGGCCCCGGCGGATTCATCCAGCCCGGCGAGGGCGAGCGCACCGCACGCAGGCTGCCTCTGGTCGCCGAGGCCGACGCCGGCAAGTACAACTCGGTGTCCTTCTCCTGGCGCCGCTCAGAGGCAGACCCGTGGGTGAAGATCCCCGCCGCCGACGTCACCTCCGGCGGCACACCACTGACCGCCTGGCCGATCCCCATGACCAACGGCAAGAACGCCACCCTGGTCTGGAACGCGACCAGCACCGTCAACCCCGACGGCAGTGTGCAGATCAAGGCCGACTTCACCGGACCCAGCTCCGCCTCGGGCAGCACCGAGCCACTGACCGTCGTCGTGGACCGCAACGCCTCTGGGGCCTCCTCGGAGAACGTCGGTCCCGGATCTGTGAACCTGCTGACCGGTGACTACACCCTCTCTGCCACCGACGCCTCCGCGTTCGACCTCTCAGTGTCTCGTACGGCGTCCTCGCGGACCCCGGACAAGGGCGCGGTTCAGGAGGGCCAGGCACCGATCTTCGGCAAGGAGTGGGTGACCGGCACCGTCGCTGAGATGACGGATTCGGACTTCTCCCACGTCCGGAAGGTCTCCGACACGGCCGTGGCCGTCGTGGACGCCGAGGGCGAGGAGACCCACTTCGCCGCCAACGCGGGCAAGACCAGCTGGATCCCCGAGCCCGGCTCGGAGGATCTGACCCTCAAGGGCAGTGTGACCGGCTCCTTCACGCTCACCGACACCGAAGGCACGGTGACCGAGTTCACCAAGCCCGACGCGGCCGCCACCACCTGGCAAGTCTCCAGCACCCTGCTGGAAGGACTGTCCAATTCCACCACCACCGTGATCTCCGAGACGGTCACCGTGGACGGCAAGAAGCTGGCCCGCCCCAAGCGGATCATCGGGGCCACTTCGGCCACGACCGCGGCCGCCTGCACCGCCGATGCGGCGACCAAGGGCTGCCGCGTGATGGAACTCGTGTACGCCGCCTCCACCACCGCCACCGACTCCGCGTTCGGGGACTACAGCGGCCAAGTCAAGGAGATCCGCCTGTGGGCCACCGCCCCGGGCGCGGCCGCAGCAACCTCCAAGTCCGTGCAGACGTACCTGTACGACAGCTCGGGCCGTCTGCGCCAGGCGTGGAACCCACAGATCAGTCCCGCACAGAAGTCCGAGTACGCCTACGACAGTGCCGGACGGGTCACCAAGTTCACCCCGCCCGGCGAGCTGCCCTGGACGTTCACCTACGGCAAGGCCGGCAACGCCGCCACCGCCGGTGAGGGCATGCTGCTGAAGGCATCCCGGCCCGGCCTGAAGCAGGGCACCACCGACACCATCGAGGGCGAGGCCGCCTCCAGCGTCGTCTACGACGTGCCGCTGACCGGCACCGCGGCCCCGTACAAGATGGGCACCTCAGACGTGCGGGCATGGGGCCAGCTGGACACCCCCACCGATGCTGCAGCCGTCTTCCCTGCCGACGCCGTACCGGCGTCCCACTCCGGCAACTCGCTCGCCGCCGGTGACTACAAGCGGGCCGACGTGCACTATCTGGACGTGTCCGGTCGCGAGATCAACTCCGCCACCCCCGGCGGACACATCTCCACCAGCGAGTACGACCAGTTCGGCAACACCGTCCGCGAGCTGTCGGCCGCCAACCGCGCTGTCGCTCTCGGGCTCACCGCGGACGACAGAGCCGTCCAGGCCGACCTGGGCATCGCCCAGCTCACCGCGGCCGAACGCGCCGACCTGCTGGCCACCTACTCTGTCTACAACGCGACCGGCACCCGGGAGCTGGAGGAGTTCGGGCCGCTGCGCCGGATCGACCTCACGACGGACCTGAGATCGGGTACCACCACCCTGGTTCCGGCAGGCACCTCGGTCACCGCCCGAGCCTGGACGGTCAACGAGTATGACGCCGGACGTCCGACCGACGGTACAGCCAAGGTCAAGGACCAGGTCACCAAGGTCACCACCGGCGCGCAAGTGCGTGAGCACCCCGGCGTGCAGGGTGAGACCCGCATGTCCCAGACGGTCTACGACTGGTCCAAGGGCCTTCCTACGCAGACCGTTCAGGACCCGGCCGGACTGGCGATCACCACCAAGACCGAGTACGACGCCCAGGGCCGCACGGTCAAGCAGCTCCTGCCCGGAGCGAGCGGTACGGACGCCGCCACGCGGGTGACCACGTACTGGTCCGCCACCGGAACCGGCACCTGTGCCGGCCGACCGGAGTGGGCCGACCTCGTCTGTTCCACGGGCCCCGCCGGTGCGATCACCGGCGGCGGCAGCAACCCGACCGGACTGCCGACCACCACCACCGAGTACGACTGGTGGGGCAACCCGGCCAAGGCCACCGAGACCGCCAACGGCGTCACCCGTACCACTACCACGACGTACGACGGTGCGGGCCGCCAGACCAAGGTGGCCATCACCGGCGGCGTCGGACAAGCGGTGCCGGAGTCCACCACCGAGTACGACCCGACCACAGGCCAGGCCGTAAAGACCATCTCGCCCACCGGCGGAACGATCACCAAGGCGTACGACAAGCTCGGCCGCCAGATCTCCTACACCGACGCCGACGGCGGTACCACCACCACCGAGTACGACCTGCTCGGACGGCCGGTCAAGGCCACCGACAACGTGCCGTCCACCGTCACCTTCACCTACGACACCGCCATCGAGCCGCGCGGCCTGGCCACGAAGACCACCGACTCCATCGCCGGCACCTTCCAGGCCACCTACGACGCCGACGGTTCCGTGTCGAGTGAGAAGCTGCCCGGTGGCTACACCCTCAAGCAGACCGAGGACACCACCGGCGCGGCCATCGACCGCGTCTACACCCGCGACAGCGACGGCACGATCGTCTACTCCGACACCGTGACCGAGTCTGTCCACGGCCAGGTCGCGTCCCACGCAGGCTGGTCCGACCAGACCTACCGCTACGACAGCACCGGCCGACTCACCACGGTCGACGACACCTGGAGCACCGAGTGCACCCGCCGCAGCTACACCTTCGACGCGCGCACCAACCGTAAGTCCCTCACCTCCGCGAAGGGCGCCCCCGGCGCCGACTGCCCCACGACGGGAGGCACGACCACCAGCCACACCTACGACAGCGCCGACCGCATCGTCGACACCGGCTACACCTACGACGCGTTCGGCCGCACCACCACGGTCCCGGGCAACGGCACGATCGGCTACTACGCCAACGACCTCGCCCACCAGCAGACCGCCGGCGGCAAGCGCCAGACGTGGCAGCTCGACGCCAACCTGCGCTTCCGCTCCTGGAAGGTGGAGGCCGGCAGCGGAACGACCTGGACACAGGAACAGTCCAAGATCAACCACTACGACGGTGACGGCGACAACCCCCGCTGGATCACCGAGGACACCACCAGCGGAGCCCTGACCCGCAACGTCGACTCCGCCTCCGGAGACCTCGCCGCCACCACCAGCAAGACCGGCAACACCGTTCTCCAACTAACCACCATCCACGGTGATGTCGCCCTCCAGCTCCCGCTGGACACCACCAAGGCGCCCGTCGCCCTGGACGGCGACGAATACGGCAACCCACGCACCGACCAGGCAGCCACCCGCTACAACTGGCTCGGCGGCAAGCAGCGTTCCAGTGAGACACTCACCGGTCTGACCCTCATGGGTGTGCGCATCTACAACCCCGCCACCGGACGGTTCCTGTCCATGGACCCGGTCTACGGCGGCGGAGCCAACGCGTATGAGTACGTCAACGCCGACCCACTCAACCGCTACGACCTCGACGGCAAGTGGTGGAGCTGGAAGAAGGTCAAGCGCGGGTTCAACAAGGCGCGCCGCCACGTCCGCAGGAACTGGCGGACCTACGCCGGTTACGGCGCCACCGCCGCCTGCATCGTCGCCTCCGCCGGAGCCTGCGCGGTCGCCAGCGTCGCCGTGTTCGCCGCGACGTCGTACGCGGACGTCAGAAGGCACGGCTGGCGGAAGTCGCGACGATCCATTGCCAGGAACGCGGCATGGACCGCGTTCGGAGTCGGCGCGGGACGATTCGCTGCCGGTTCGTGGTGGAAGTCGAGCCGAGGCTACTCCAGAGGTGGCAGGCATGCCGCTGGACGGCGCCCTCACGCGAAGCGCACCTCCTACCGACGGACCGCTCACGGCTACGCCGCCAACGCCTATACCGGAACGATCACCTGCGGTATGAGTTGGAAGATGCGGTACTGCTAGACAGTCATCTGACATAGGGGGTGCCGCGCAGCCCGCGCGGCACCCCCACAGCACAGGAGGTATGGGTGCGCTACAGAAACAGGATGGTATTCCTTGCGTCAATTGCGGGTACCGCTGCGCAACCTGCGATTGTGGCGTATCTAGTACTGATTGACGACGTGGCCTCTGATGAACTGGTGGACCTGGTCGCCCTGCTGTCGATGGCCTCACTGTTCGCTTGGTGCTGCATACGGGCGGGCATCCAGCCGCTGATCGAGTGCGAAGGAGGCACAATTGTCGTGCACAACCCCTTCCTCTCCTACCGGGCACCTCTTTCGCAGGTTCAGTTCCTCGCCAGAGGCGGGAGATTCGCCCTTCTGATCGACGGCATCGGCAATGTGCAGCCCTGGGTGCTCTCCCGGTCTGTCTTCGACGGCGCTCAAGCTCGATCGGCCAGGCGTGCGATCAGAGAACAGATCCAGGCTGCCCGTGATGCTCAGGCTGAAGAAAAAGTCGGCGCCCGACGATGGATCCGCATAGGCGTGCCGGACGTCCTACTGCTGCTTCCCTTTGCGTTTATTGTCTGGAATATCATCGACGTAGCGTCGGGCAATTAGTACACTACTCAAACATGAAACCCGTCCCAACTGAAGATTGGAAATTTGATACAGTATTAGATTCACCTCCTAGATGCGTCTACCCCTTCCCTTCTCTTTGAATATTTATCCGTCGGCCTCAGCAACTCCAGCACATCTCGCCAGGAAAGGGGTTCAGGAGGTCACCCTTCCTCGCGTTCTCCGCGTTGAGCAGCGCAACATAGCCCGGGATCGCCGGTTGGCCAAACCGGCGATCACTGGGTTAACGCGGCGAAGGCCGTGTCCACCGCTTCCGGTGTCTCGCTCCCGCAGGGCCGCTGACGCGTTTGGCCTGTCGGGAGGTTCGGGTGTCTGTCTCGGTTGGCGGGCGTCGATGTTGGGCCGCCCAGTTCGTCCCTGTGGGTGACGGTGCCCCGACTCACGAAACTGGCCTGGACTGCCCGGCGGCATCGGGGGTATCCGAGCCGGGATCCGTAAGTGCTCAGGACGAGGGTGGCCGGTTCCCGAGGTTGCGGCCACGCCGAACTCAGCGCCTTCTGAACAGTCCGCCAGCCCACCCGGTACTTGCGCTCCAGCGCCCGGTTCGACATGCCCTCGCGAGCGTCACGCCGCAGCGCGGCGTACAACTCGACCTTCGACTGACCAGGCGGCATCGGCGGTGCTCCTTCACTGAGCACATTCACCTTGCCACCGCAACCCCGCGAGTGACACTACTTCTCACGAACAACTTCCCAGCTAACCAGCCGGTGACATCCACTCAGACGGACAACTGACAACCCACAAACACCGTCAGAGCCATCCTTGCGAAAACCATTGGTGCCCGGCTTGCTCCGCTGATGGACTGACGTCCTACCGTGAGTCTGCCGCGTGACGGAGGTAGTGGTTGTGACAGGTTATGACGTGCTTGCCGAGGTGTACGAATGGCTCATCTCGGATGCAAAGTTGCCTCCAGCCGAGTTCGCTGCGTCGTTCGACGACGTCCTCAATCTCCTGCCGTCGAACGCTCACGTCCTCGACTGTTCGTGCGGAACCGGACAGTTGGCGGTTGGCCTCGCCGGTCGTGGCATGCAGGTTGTCGCAACTGACGCCAGCGAGGCGATGGTTCGCCGGACTGCAGAGTTGTCTGAGGAGTTCGGGGCATCCGTCCGGGCCGTACGGGCGAACTGGGAAGAGTTGCCCGACCATTTCCAGGACAACACGTTCGACATGGTGTTCTGCGTTGGCAACTCGCTTCACCATGCCACGGGCGCGACAGGCAGGGGTGCTGCTCTGGAGTCGATGTCACGGCTTCTGCGCCCCGGCGGGCGCTTGGTACTCACATCCCGCACTTGGGAACTCGTGAGGGCCAGAGGTTCCCGGCTGGAGATCAGTGACCGACTCGTCCGCCGGAACGGTCGCGATGCCGTCGTGGTCTACCGCTGGGAGATTGCGCCGCATTGGGAGGAGGAGCACCACATCGAGATTGCGATCGCGCAAGTTGATGCGACCGGGTTGGTTCTTGTCCGCTCGGAACTGCTGTCCTGCTGGCCCTACCGGTACGAGGAACTCGAAGTCGAGCTGCACCGGGTCGGACTCCAGACGGAACTGAGCACGTTCGATCTTGAGGCCGAGAACTACATGGTGGTCGCGAGCAAGGTATAAACACCGGACTCTCAGTCCCTGGCCGGACCGCGCGGTTGCTCGCAGGACGCTTGCGCCCTCTCATCGGTGCGGGTTCAAGTGGTCAACGCAACGCCTCGGACGAGGAGTGCTCGTCGATCAGACGGCGGTAGATCCGGGGTGACGGTGTGGCGCTGTTTCCTGGTCGCGTCCAGATCAATGAGCAGGATCTCGTCGATCAGCAGCGTGAACGGATCCAGCTTCGACGGCCGCGCCGAAGCGGTTGTCGTGCGTGGCTGCGGCCAAGCCGAGGTCAGGGCCTTGTTGACCGTGCTCCAGGTGACGCCGTACTTGCACTGCAACGCCCGGTTCGACATGCCATCGCGGGAGTCGCGCCGCAGCGCGGCGTACAACTCGACCTTCGACTGACCAGGCGGCATCGGGGGTGCTCCTTTACTGAGCACATCCAGCTTGACACCGCAACCCCGATGGTGACGTCAGAATTCGCGAACATCTTTCTGGGCCATCACCTGGTGCCGTCAGCTTTCACGAACAACTGACGTCACCAACTACCGACAGAACCACCAGCCCTGACATCAGCGCCGGGCCAGGGGGACGACGCCCTGGGCGTCGTCCCCCTGCCCTTGATCCGGGAACGAGGCGACCGTACTCAGCTCGCGGCGGAGCCGCTGGACCTCGTCGTCCTTGGCCGCCAGGACGGACAGCAGAAGCCGGTGACGCTCCTTGAGCTGCGTGAGCTCGGTGTGGGTGCGGGCGAGTTTGCCGGTGAGCCGCTGGTTGAGATCACGCAGCCGGGCGATGCGGGCCCTCGCGCGGGTCAGGCTGCTGACCGGCTGCCCAGACGGCTGCCCGCCGCTTCTCGAACTCGTCCTTGAGGTGGCCCCAGGTCCGGTAGAGGGATGCGCGGGAGATGCCCGCCTCGCGGGCGAGCGTCTTGACGTCGCAGGCGCCGCCGGGTGGGATCTGCCCGGCCAGCAGCCGGTCGATGGCCGCGCGGATGCGCCGCTCGATCTGGTCGCGCTGCTGAAGGCTAGTGCCATGTCATCCGGCCTTTCCGGCTGCCGTGTCGATCTCTTCGAGAACCCGCATGGACCGCTCGTGCTCGGCTCGCAGCCGGTCCTTCTCCGCGGGCGGGATGCGAGGGCTGGCCAGCAGGACGGCGCCGTTGTCCGCCGCGTTCTGCCAGACGGAGCGGTGAGCGATGTGGTGGGTGGCCTGCGGGCAGCGGGCGCTGTCACACAACCCGGTCAGCGGTGCGCTCGCGGACTTGGCGCCGGCGAGCTTGAGGCAGAGGGCCTTCGCAGGGTCCTCGAACCAGCAATAGTTCGCGGCGGACAGATGCAGGGCCGCGGCCTTCTTCTTCAGCAAGAGCTCGACCTGTCGGTCGGTGACCACCTTCGCCGGTCCTGGATCGTGGCCCTCCAACTCCTCCTCGACGGTGCGGAAGGTGGCCATCAGGGCGTCGGCTCCGGGGCCGGCGGGCAGCTGTCCTTGCTGGAACTGGCGGAACGCCTCGACTGTCCGGGCCAGCTTCTCCTTGGCTTCGGCCTGCTTCCATTCCTGGTGGAACCCGGCTTGCGCGCCGCCGGGCCGGGCCGCATATCCCTCGCTGGTGGCCACGGACAGGTGCTTGAAGTGGACCTTGGTGGCGAACAACCCGCCGGGCCGGGCTCCCATCTCGACCGCGAGTGTCCGCCGCAGGCGGCGGGGGTGGATCGGCTCGTCGGGGATCGGAGCCAGGCCCAGCCGCTGACCGGCGGGTGAGGCGACCCATTGTCGAAGCCAGTCCATGGCGCCGTTGCTGTTGAAGCCCTGGAATGGACCGAACAGCAGCTGCCCCGTGGTGGCGTCGGTGAGCTGCTCGGCCAGCGCAATGGCGCGTACGACTTCCTCGACGACGACCCATTCGTCGACCTCGCCGCCCCAGCGGCGGGCCTTGATGACCTTGCTCACCAAGCGGTGGCGGACCAGGCCGGTGCCGTCGTCTGTGCTGGCCCGATGACAGCCGACAGTCAGCTCCATCAGCTCGCTGGCCCGCATTCCGGTCAGCGCCGACGTCGCGACGATGCAGGCATGGCCGGCGGCTCTCACCAGGCTGTCCGCCCGAACGGAGGGCATGGGAAGAGACCAAGGGACCATCTCGCCCGTGTCCGCGCGGGGAACAGGGTCCGCGCTGCGGCACCACACGTACTCGACACCGACGCGGGTGGCAGCCTCCTCCAGCATCGGGCGAGCCTGTCTGAACAAGGCCGGCGCGATGTCCCGGTGTCCCGTCGGCCGCAGCAGATGAACGAAGTTGACCTCCAGCAGCGGATCCTCTGGATCCCAGCCGCGGGCTTTGCGCATGGCGATCTGGCGTGGATCGAGTCTCGGCAGCGGGCTGCCTGCCTGCAGGTGTCCGTCGACGAGGGCGGTGAGGCGATCCTTATCGAACAGGCGCCGGACCAGCTGGGCGTCTTTGGCCTGTTGGTCGGCCCGGCGGAGGCGTCGCAGGTCAGCGACATGGGGGCCGAGTTCATCGATCATGTGCAAGCAGGCCGTCAACAGCGGAGCGAGGACATCGTCGCTCAGCGGCGAGGTCTTGATCACGACTTGCGGCCGGGAGGGCGCCCCGGTGATCACCCTGGGCGACGTCTCGCCCCAGGGCCTGAACCCGGTGCGATGGCGGTCTGCGGACAGCAGCTCGCCGTAGTCGGCGATCTCCTGCATGGCCGACACGACCGTCCGCAGCGTGCTGCCGGACTTGGGCCGGACCACCTGGCCCGACCGGTCGCGGACCACCCCGTAGTCGCGCAGGAACGCGTCGCAGTGGTCCTGGGTGACGGCGGCAAGAGAGGGGACATGCCGCTCGTGCAGCCAGTTCAGCCAGAAGGTGAGGTGGTAGATCCGTGCCTGGATGGTGCGGGGATGCCGCGGGACGCGGCGGGCCCGGGGCAGGGCCAGCACCCGTGAGTCGCCGGCTGCAAGCCAGGCCAGCGCGACCTCCTTCGCAACCACCCGCCAGGCAGGCTGGCGAATGCGGTCGAACCGCCAGGTCTTCTCCGCCAAGGACATCTGGACCGGGGCATCGGCCCACCCTGTGAAGGACCACACCTCGTCCTCGAACCGCGGCCGCGGATAGCCCTCC
Source organism: Streptomyces sp. NPDC002838 (assembly GCF_040295365.1). Taxonomy (NCBI): domain Bacteria; kingdom Bacillati; phylum Actinomycetota; class Actinomycetes; order Kitasatosporales; family Streptomycetaceae; genus Streptomyces; species Streptomyces sp. NPDC002838. The sequence goes on from NZ_JBEOVF010000034.1 coordinate 33,795, forward strand.
CGCCAGGCAAGCAGAGCGGTCGCCGCGATGTCAGCGCCGGCGAAGACGGATCATGAGGGACGTTCCGAGGTGACGGCGGCGGTGGTCATGGAGTCATCTCCTCGGCTCGAAGCGGCAATTCCTCGTCCCGATCGACGACCAGGTCCTGAGCGGCGGCGATGGCTCCGTCAGGGAAGCGCGGCAGGATCTGAGAGGACAGGCGGCGGGCGTAAGGGGCAAAGGTGGCTGCGAAGTGTTCGCGCGGCATGGCCCGGAACTGCCGGGCGAAGTAAGCCTTCAGCCGCAGCAGGTTGGGCAGGTGCCGCGGGGCGAACAGCGCGAGCGGACACAGCAGGCAGACCCAGGGGCGGGCCGGACACGGCTTTCCCTTCGGGCCGTGGAGCCCGGCGAGCTGGTCGGCGCAGGCCGCAGTGAACACATCCCGTTCGCCGGACAGCAGCTCCGTCAACGGTCCCTGGCCCAGGCCGAGCCGCTGTACTTCTTCCGGAAGCCGGGCCGCGGCCGTGGCGTCATCGACGACCAGTGGCGCACTCGCCCGCCGCAGCAGATCACCTTGCGCGTCGGAGATGATCTCTTCGACGACGGCCCGCTGGGCCGGTGTCGCCGCAGACAGGTAGTGATCACCTTCGACCTGCGGCGAGTGATTGGGGTCGATCGTCGCCCGCAGGGACCATCCGCGCTGGCCTCGCTGGGCGATGTAGGTGGTCCGCAGCCGGCGCCGGTCGATCCAGAGCCGACCCCCGCCGTCGGCCGTGAGCTCTCGCTGCTTGGCCCAGCTCCGCAGCGCGTAGTCCGCGAAGGTGGCGGCTGTCGGCTCGCAATGTGTGGACACCAGCCAGACCCGGCCTGCCAACGGAGCGGGGGCGTGCTTGCGCAGCAGCGAACTGTGCTCGATCCACTGCTCAAGCACCCGCGAGGTCCTCGCCGACAGGACCAGGCTCTCCTGGGCGGTGCGGCCCTTGGTGTAGGACAGCAGCATCGCCTGCCTGCCACTCCAGCGGACGTCGTCCGTCCTCAGTCCGCTCAGACCGTCCGGGACGATTCCGGTCCAAGCCGTCAGCAGCACCAGGTAGGGGATGCTGTGCATGTGGGTGGGAAACAGCGCTTCCCTGATCCTCGCGATGCTTCCGATCCGCCCGGTGAAGGCCGGGAGCGTCATGGCCATGTGCTGGGCGACCGGCACTCGGCTGACCGGCCCCATGCGCGTCAGCAGCCACGCAGCGTTCGCCTCACTCCAGCCGCCAACCGCCGGGTCCTGACCGCCCTCGGCGAGAGCAACGACCCGGCGGTGGTTGTCCCAGATCTCGCGTACCTCCGCGCGGCAGAGATCGATCAGCCGGTTCCACTCGCCGGGCGTGTAAGGCTCGAGCGGCCCGTTGATCACCGGGCGTTTGTAGTTGGTGCCGAACACCATCTGCCTCACCGGCTCGGCCAACCTCTGGCGGCTCTGGTCGAAAGCCCGCAGCATGGTGCGGGTGCGGTATTCGACCAGGTAATGCGACCGCAGCCAGAACTGTCCGAGCACCGGCCGCGTCAGCTCAGCCGCACTCCCCGTGAACCCGGCCAGGGCCAGTTCCCGGACCATGCGTCGAAGAGTGGAAACGAAAGCCCTGACGGTGCTGGGCTTGCCGATCGGCCCGTGCGGATGAACGGCAGCCGCCAGCCCCTCGGCGAGGTCGGACGCCAGCAACGGGTTTGCCAGAACACCGAGTTCGACGACATACGGATCCAGGCCCGGCAGGGACAACCGCAATGCCAGGGGTTCGCGGATCACTTCCGCAGGCATCAGAACTCCTCCTCGGCGAACTCGGCATCGGCCTCCGCGAGCGCAGCCGCATCAGGGGCCGTGCCGACGCTCTCCCAGGCGGCGCGATAGATGCGGTGCACGTCCAGCCGTTTGAGGTAGACCTCGGTCGTCGTCACGCTGGAGTGCCCCAGTAGGTCCCGCAGGATCAGCAGCGGATCAGCCTTCAGCAGGTAGAGGGCAAGCCCGGCCGCGTCTCCCGTCGCGGCGGCGAGCTGGGCGGCCTGCCGGTAGTGGCCCTCCACCAGCTTCGCTGGCGTGGCCATGGCGAACGTGTGCCTGAGCCGGTGCGGAGCGACCTCGGGGAAGCGCGGCTCGAACCGTTCACGGATGCGGCTGCCCGTGCGACGGAACAGCGTTCCCCAGTCGACGAACGGCCGACCGTCGTAGCTGAGCGCCAGCAGCAGCGAACCGCCCTCCGGTCCGACCAGCCGCAGCCGTTCGGCCGGCCCCAGCTGAGACCAGGCCGTCCGCCGGCCATTGACCCGGCCGCCATGGAAGTCGGCCTCCTCCACCACCAGCGGCTTTCGTGGCCTCCACGGCCCGCGGCTCAGTTCACGCTCCAGGGCGATGTAGGAGTGAATTGCTGTCAGCGACCCGTAGTCGATCCAGGTCGTGCGGAACTTCCTGCCCTTGGCCGCCAGCTCCGGCACCGCCCAGGGGATGGGCACTTCGGTCGGTTCGGCGGGCAGCGGCGGCACCTCATGAACCAGCAGGTGGCTGAACTCCCGGCGCCGCATCCCCGTGCCCAGCACGAGACCGCCCATCGCCGCGTTCCGCCCGGGGAACCGGCCTCGGAAGCCTTCGTCCTCCAGCCCGCCCGGACCCAGACCGGCCAGGCCGTGGCAGAACAGTTCGGCGAAGTCGCCCTCCAGATACTGGATCTTCACGTGCGGCTTCGGCCGCCTCAGCCTCGCCAGGTTCCGCTCGCCAGACGCGCCAGGCGAAGCTGAGGCCGACGGTGCTGATCGTCGATCTGAGCGGTAACGACCTGCCGGATCTCCGGTGCTGGCCGGAGGTGTTCGGTGCCCTGTGGGAACCCGGCGACGAGTTCCTCGCCGTCGGCGGCATGAGAGTCAGTACCCGCAGTCGGGAGCCCGAACTGCGGTTCTCGCTGAACCCGTTCATAGACCGACAGATGCTGGAGCGCGTCACCGCACTGGTTTCGGGGTGTGGGGTGTTCACGGACATGGCCGAGCGGTTGAAGGGCGGACAGCGGCGCGCTGGATGATCCTCGACGGACGCTGCAGGCCGCAGCGACTCACGTACCGCGCCGGGTCCCCGATCCCGCGGCCAAGGCACCCGCCAGCAGGGATACCCCGGCGAGCAGGACGAAGAGATGCGGGTAGCCGCCCAACTCGTGCGCCAGGGCCGCGCCGGCGAAGGGAGCCAGCGCCCCCGCGATGGTGGCGGGGGCGGCGAGGATCCCGGAGAGGCGGCCGTAGTCGGCCGTTCCCCAGCGGTCGGCCACGGCGGTGGCATGAAGGAGAGTGAGGTTGCCGCGCACCATGCCCGCGGTGATGGCCAGGAGGAGCAGCAGCGAGTAAGGGCCTGGGACGACGGCGAGGGCTGAAGTGGTCGCGCCGCCCAAGACGATCAATGCGACGGTGCGGGTGGTGACGCCGGTACGGCGGGCGAGCACGGTGTAAAGCGTACGGCCCAGGGTCTGGCCCGCTCCGCCGAGGCCGAGAGCCCAGGCCGCCGCGGTGGGGCTCGCGCCGCGTTCGGTTCAGGAGCGGGACGAGGGCGATGACGACGGCGTACATCGCGAAGCCGTTGAGGGTGAGGGCGGCGGCAAGCAGGATGAAGGGTCGGCTTCGGGCAACTGACCCATTGCCGCCCACCGGTTGAGTCGGGGGTGCCGACGCGGGTGGCCAGGGAGCGCGCAGGGCGAGGGCGTGGGCGGGGATGGTGACGGTCGCCAGGATCACGGCCAGGACCGTGTACGTCGTGCGCCAGCTCAGGTGTTCGGCGAGGGCGGCCGTCAGGGGTGCGAAGGCGGTGGAGGCAAGCAGTCGACGGCACGTTCGCCCTCGGCCTCGAAGACGGCGGCAGCCTGTCCGCGCGGGCCGTGGTCGCGGCGTCCGGCACTTTCGGCCGTCCCCATCGTCCGGCGCTTCCGGGACTGGAAGGCTTCACCGGTTCAGTGCTGCACGCTGGCGAGTATCGCGCCCCCGAGCCGTTCGCCGGGCAGCGGGTCGTGATCCTCGGGGCGGGGAATTCCGCCGTGCAGATCGCCGCCGAGCTGGCCGCGCACGCCCGCGTCACCCTGGCGGCACGGCATCCCGTCCGCTTCGCCCGTCAGCACACGCTGGGCCGGGACCTGCACTGGTGGCTGACCCGCACCGGAGTGGACACGCTTCCCGTCGGCCGATTCCTGCGCACCCCGCCCACGCAACTGGTCATCGACGACGGCCGCTACCGATCCGCGGTCGCGGCCGGCGTTCCGGACTGGCGTCCGGTGTTCACCGGCGCTGACGGCACCAAGGTCACGTGGGAGGACGGCAGCACCGAAGAGGTCGACACGATCCTGCTGGCCACCGGCTACCGTCCGGACCTGAACTATCTCGCCTCGCTCGGCGCTCTCGACGAGCACGGACACCCACGCCACCGCGAAGGACTGTCGCTGACCCACCCGGGGCTGGCGTACGTCGGGCTGGAATGGCAGCGCAGCCTGTCCTCGAACTCCCTTCGCGGGGTCGGGCGGGACGCGGCCCGCGTCGCCCGCCGCCTGGCCGCCCGCGTGAGCCGACAGTGATCAGTCCTCCGCGCCTGCCGCTTTAGTTCGACGTGTGTCAACATAGACGTATGTCGAACGTCAAGGCGCTGCCGCTGCTGGAACCCGAGGCCCCCGAGGCCGTGGTGCCGTGCTGCCCGCCGCTGACCGAGCGCCCCTTCACCGCCGAGGAGGCCGAGCGGACGGCCCGGATGTTCAAGGCACTCGGTGACCCGGTACGCCTGAGGCTGTTCTCGGCGGTCGCCTCGCACGCGGGCGGCGAGGCGTGCGTCTGCGACATCTCCGACGTCGGCGTCTCCCAGCCGACCGTCTCCCACCACCTGAAGAAGCTCAAGGAGGCCGGACTGCTCACCTCCGAGCGGCGCGGCACCTGGGTCTACTACCGGGTCGAGCCGTCCGTGGTCGCCGCGATGGGGCAGATACTCGGCGGTCTCGGCTAGTCAGGCGAGACCGGCAGTACGGCCGCCGGGCATCAACTCGGCGGCCGTACAGGGGCGTTCACATCCCGGTGGCGTCCACCACCGCGCCGAGGTCGACGAACTTGAAGCCGGTCGCCGTGTGCGTGCCGCCCTCTCCGTCCGGCACCTCGGGGCTCTCCTGGCCGTCCTGGACGACGAGCAGGCCGCGCGGGCAGCGGGTGCCGAGCGGGGCGTTCAGAATGGCGGCGCCGTCGCTCTCCTCCACGCTGTCGAGGGTGTCCGTCGCGGTGCCGATCCGGAAGCCGCCCTCGTACTCGTTGCCCTCGCTCACCTCGCGGTCGTACAGGGCGAAGGTGTTGTCGCCCTGGCTGGAGGCGAGCAGGTAGCCGTCGCCGTCCCGCTCCTGGAAGAGGGGCAGGCCCTCGACGTCGGCCGACAGTCGCGTGCCGCCGTAGCCGGGGTCGGCGCCGGGCGTGCACTCCTCGGTCGCCTCGTCGAAGGTGCCCGGGACGCCGTACTCCCTGTCGATGAGCACCGGCTTGTCGGTGAGGTCGGCGCGCAGCCGCCAGATGCCGACGTCCTCCTGGCCGGCGTAGAGCGTGCCGGTGGCCGGGTCGACGACCATGCCCTCGATCTGCGGGAGCTCGCCGGGCTCCAGGCAGGGGGTCCAGGAGGTGCCGTTCGGCAGGTGCGTTCACGCTGGCTCGCCAGCGCGTAGGTGCGGCCCGTGGACTTGTCCTTCCAGGTGGCGAGGCCGTACGCGGTGCGCTGGTCGTTGATTTCGGCCTGGTCGGCGGAGAAGACCGGGGCGGCGGCCGGGTCGGTGATGTCCGTCAGCGGGCCGCCCGGCTGCGACGGGTCGATGCGGTAGATCCGCAGGCGGTCGTTGCCGCGGTCGCTCACCACCGCCACGTCGGCCCGGCCTGTCGACGTGCGCAGGCCGGAAACGAGGTCGACGTTGTTGTAACGGCCGGGGGCGTCGTCCTCGGCCGGAGGCTTCGGGGCGGCCGGCGACTGCACCAGGCGGGCGTCCAGGTCGTAGACGCGCAGGCCGCCCTCCTTGGCGGTCGCGACGACGAGACTTCGGGCCGGGTCGGCGGCGTTCCGCCAGATCGCCGGGTCGTCGGCGTCGGAGTTGCCGCCGGCCTCGTCGTCGTAGAGGGCGGCGCTCTCGCCGGTGGCGGTCACCACCGGCAGAGCGGACGTGCCCGCCCCTGCGGGGGACGTTGCAAGGAGGGTGACGAGGGCGGTGCCCGAAGCGAGAAGTACGGCTCTTCGGGCAGTGCGGGGCGTTCTCACCTCGCTTCCTTACCGTCGCGGGTGTCGAGGACATGCCGATGGTGAGAGGGAAAGCTTGCCGCCAGGAGGCCGCGATCTGTCGGATCGTCACAGGGCGTACGGCAATACGTCAGTTGAATGTCGCCTCAGCGTGGCCCGCCTCCTCGCCGAGCATCTGTGTTCTGTTTGCGGTTGACGTGAGGGGGCGGCGGTGCAGGGCCGGTGTGGGGTTCGAAAGGGCCGACTGGGCGCTTCGGTCGTCGCGGCCGAGCCAGCTCGTTGAGCTGACCCAATCAACCTTCAACAGCCATGAGTTCGGCGGTTTCACGCGCCGCGTCGCGGGCCGGGCGGCCTGCCCCGATCAGGGTGGCGGAGGCCGGACCGGTCCAGTCGCCGTAGCCGAGCAGGTGCAGGCGCGGTTCGCCCACGACCCGTGTTCCGGCGGTGGCGATGTGGCCGCGCGAGCCGCGAAGTCCCAGGGGTACCAGGTGGGAGAGGGCTGGGCGGAAGCCGGTGCACCAGATGACCGCGTCCGCCGGGGCCCGGGAGCCGTCGGCCCAGACGATCCCGTCACGGTCGAGGCGCACGAACATCGGCGACGCCTTCAGTAGCCCGTCGTCACGAGCTTCCCGCACGGGCGGTACGGCGACGATGTCACCCAGCGACGCCACGCCGCCCGTGTCGCTGTGGCCTTCGTCCAGGGCGCGGCGGCGGGCGGTGGCCGCGTCGAACAGGGCGCGGCCGTCGATGTCGTCGGCGAGGAAGCGGGGCGGGCGCTGGGTGACCCAGGTCAGTTCGGTGTCGTGGGCGAGGTCGGCGGCGATCTGGGCGCCGGAGTTGCCGCCGCCGACCACCACGACCCGCTGTCCGGCGAAGTCTCGCGGACTGCGGTACTCGACGGTGTGCAGCTGCCGTCCACGGAAGTCCGACCGGCCGGGGACGGCGGGCAAGAACGGGCGCCACCACGTGCCAGTGGCGCTGATGACGGCCTGGGCATGCCACGTGCCGGAGTCGGTCTCCACGCGCAGCAGCCCGCCACCGTCCCGGTGCACGCCGGCGACCCGTACGGGCCGGTGCACCGGAAGGCCGTACCGGCGCTCGTACTCCGTGAGGTAGCCGACCACATGACCCGCGTCCGGATACGGCTCCCCCGCCTGGACCGGCATCGGCCGCCCGGGCAGTGACGAGTACGCGGCCGGGGAGAACAAGTGCAGGGAGTCCCAGGCGTATTGCCAGGCGCCGCCCGGCTCGGCCTGGGCGTCGAGGATGACGAAGTCCAGGCCGAGGCGGCGCAGGTGGTAGCCGGCGGCGAGCCCGGACTGGCCGCCGCCGATCACCACCACCTGCGTGTGCCGGGAGCCTGTCACGGCGTCGGCACGGTGTTCGCGGACCGCGGGCAGCACTCGGCGTAGGCCGAGTGGGCCCGTGTGCATGCCGTGCACAGCAGCCGTCGTACGGGCTGCTCCACGGTCACCGTCCGGGAGATGGGCTTGGTACAGGTCAGGAACTGTTCGGTCAGCTTGCCGTGCTGACCGCATACCGCGGCTCCGCACTTCCGGCACACCCCGAGTGCCGGGGTCTGGTGTCCGCCGCTGTAACAGTCCAGGCAGATCACCGTCAGGCACCCACCCGCACAGTCTCGTCAGCTGTGAACTTCCTGCGCCAGGCCAGCGAGACGTAGACGAGCGCGACCAGGACCGGGACCTCGATCAGCGGGCCGACAACACCCGACAGGGCCTGGCCGGAGGTGACGCCGAAGGTGGCGATGGCGACCGCGATGGCCAGCTCGAAGTTGTTGCCGGCAGCGGTGAAGGCGAGCGTGGCGGTGCGGTCGTAGGCCAGGCCGATGACCTTGCCGAGGGCGAAGGTGCCGAACCACATCACGGCGAAGTACACCAGCAGCGGGAGCGCGATGCGGGCCACGTCCAGCGGTTGCGAGGTGATCGTCTTCCCCTGCAGGGCGAAGAGGATGACGATCGTGAAGAGCAGGCCGTACAGGGCCCAGGGGCCGATCTTCGGAAGGAAGTTGGACTCGTACTTCTCGCGGCCCAGCTTCTGCTCCCCGATGCGGCGGGTGAGGAAGCCGGCCAGCAGCGGGACGCCAAGGAAGATGACCACGTTCAGGGCGATCTTCCACATGGAGATGTCCAGGTGCTCACCGTCTCCCAGACCCAGCCAGCCGGGCAGAAGGTCGAGGTAGAGCCAGCCCAGCAGGCCGAACGCCAGCACCTGGAAGACCGAGTTCAGGGCCACGAGTACGGCAGCCGCCTCGCGGTCGCCGCAGGCGAGGTCGTTCCAGATGATGACCATCGCGATGCAGCGGGCCAGGCCGACGATGATCAGGCCGGTGCGGTACTCGGGCAGATCCGGCAGGAAGATCCAGGCCAGCGCGAACATCACGGCCGGGCCGATGATCCAGTTGATGACCAGCGACGAGACCATGAGCTTCTTGTCGCCGGTGACGGCGTCGAGCTTGTCGTAGCGGACCTTGGCCAGCACCGGGTACATCATGATCAGCAGGCCGACGGCGATCGGCAGCGAGATGCCGCCGATCTCGACCTTCGCCAGGGCGTCGTTCAGGCCCGGGATGGCTCGGCCGAGGCCGAGGCCGAGGGCCATGGCGAGAAGGATCCAGACGGCGAGGAAGCGGTCGAGCGTCGACAGCTTCGCGACGACCGAGGACTCCTCGGCGGTCACGGCTGTTTCAGTGGGGGTCACGGGCAGGCCCTCTTGTTGTCGGCGGCATTGCGAGCGGACTCGGCCAGGTCGGCGAACTGGCCGGCGAGCGAGGCGATGACGTCCGGGCGCAGCTTGTAGTACGTGTACCGGCCGCACGGTTCCGTCTCGACCACCCCGGCCTCGCGCAGCACTCTCAGGTGGTTGGAGACGTTGGTCTGCTTCGCACCGGTCTCTTCGATCAGGTGCGTGGAGCAGAGCGTCTCCTTGGCGAGGAGGGTGACGATCTGGAGGCGGAGCGGGTCGGCGAGGACTCGCATCAGATCAGTGTCGACTGACGTCATCATGGACTGATACTCTCACATCAGTGGTGGCTGACACCACCGGGTGCTGATTTCACTTGCACCTGATGTCGTCGTGAGACAAGAGAGACCTCCTGATGTCCGACAAGCCCTCCGTGCTCTTCGTCTGTGTCCACAACGCCGGCCGTTCCCAGATGGCCGCCGCGTGGCTGACCCACCTGGCCGGGGACCGCGTCGAGGTCCGCTCCGCGGGTTCCAACCCGGGCAAGGCCGTGAACCCGGCCGCCGTCGAGGCCATGCGCGAGGTCGGTATCGACATCTCCGCCGAGACGCCGAAGATCCTGACCGTGGACGCGGTCAAGGAGTCGGACGTCTGCATCACCATGGGCTGCGGCGACACCTGCCCGGTCTTCCCCGGCAAGCGGTACCTGGACTGGCAGTTGGAGGACCCGGCGGGCCAGGGCGTCGAGGCCGTACGGCCCATCCGTGACGAGATCAAGGTGCTGATCGAGGGCCTGATCAAGGAGATCGCGCCGGAGCCCCAGGCATGAGCACGAGCACGGACATACGCGAGGTCATCGTCATCGGCTCGGGCCCCGCGGGCTACACCGCAGCGCTCTACACCGCCCGCGCGGAGCTCAAGCCGCTGGTCTTCGGCGGCGCGATCTTCGTCGGCGGTGCGCTGACGACGACCACCGAGGTCGAGAACTTCCCCGGCTTCCCTGAGGGCATCGACGGGCCGGTCCTCATGGAGAACATGCGGGCCCAGGCCGTACGGTTCGGCGCCGAGATGATCGACGACGACATCGTCGAGGTCGACCTGAGCGGCGGCATCAAGACCGTCACCGACACCGCCGGCGCCGTTCACCGCGCGAAGGCCGTGATCGTCGCGACCGGCTCCGGCTACCGCAAGCTCGGCCTGCCGCGCGAGGACGAACTGTCCGGCCGCGGCGTGTCCTGGTGCGCGACCTGCGACGGATTCTTCTTCCGCGACCGCGACATCGTCGTGGTCGGCGGCGGCGACACCGCCATGGAGGAAGCCACCTTCCTCACCCGCTTCGCCCGCTCGGTCACCGTCGTCCACCGCCGCTCCACCCTGCGCGCCTCCCAGGTCATGCAGAACCGCGCCTTCGCCGACGACAAGATCTCCTTCGCCTTCGACAGCGAGATCGCGGAGATCAAGGAAGCGGACGGCAAGCTCACCGGAGTCGCGCTGCGTGATGTCTTCACCGGCAAGACCCGCGACCTCGACGTGACGGGCCTGTTCATCGCGATCGGCCACGACCCGCGCACCGAACTCTTCAAGGGTCAGCTGGAGTTGGACTCCGAGGGCTACCTGAAGGTCGCCTCGCCCTCGACGCGCACGAACATCCCGGGCGTCTTCGGCGCCGGTGACGTCGTGGACCACACCTACCGCCAGGCCGTCACCGCCGCCGCCAGCGGCTGTGCGGCAGCCCTTGACGCCGAGCGGCACCTCACGGCCCTCGCCGACGCCGAGAAGACCGCCGAGCCGGACAAGACCGCGGTCGCGGTCTGAACCGACCCGGCCTACCCGCAGGAATCCGTAGGAGAAGCTCCCCATGGCCCTCAAGAACGTCACCGACGACTCCTTCGAACAGGACGTCCTCAAGAGCGACAAGCCCGTGCTCGTCGACTTCTGGGCGGCCTGGTGCGGCCCGTGCCGTCAGCTCGCCCCCTCCCTGGAGGCGATCGCCGCCGAGCACGGCGAGCGGATCGAGATCGTCAAGCTCAACATCGACGAGAACCCGGCCACCGCCGCGAAGTACGGCGTGATGTCCATCCCGACGATGAACGTCTACGCCGGCGGCGATGTCGCCCAGACCATCGTCGGCGCCAAGCCGAAGGCCGCGCTGGAGCGCGACCTCAAGCACTTCCTCGGCTGAGGATCCGTCCTCCCGCTGCCCGGTACGGACCGCTCCTGCGACGGCGTACCGGGCAGTTCCGTGTTGCCCGCCTGTGCCCGGCCCCGGTTAGGACGGTGACGGTCTCCTTGCCGGCGTTGATCAGATCGGGGTCCACCTCGGCTTCGGTCGGGTAGGGCCCCGTGCCGAGGATGCCGTTCTCGGAGTGGAGCACGACGTGCACGCCGGGAGGCAGATGGTCGGGGATCAACGTGGGAAGGCCGATGCCGAGGTTGACGTAGGAGCCGTCGGTGAGTTCGGCTGCGGCGCGGGCGGCCATCTGGTCGCGGGTCCAGCTCATGCTCGTACGGTCCCTCGTGTCGAAGACGCGGAAATAAGCAGGTGCTCGATGGGCTTGTCAGTGGCCTGGGCCGGAGTGAGGACCACGATCCGCTGGACGAAGATGCCCGGCAGGTGGACCTCGTCCGGGCTCAGCGCACCCGGCTCGACGAGTTCCTCCACCTCGGCGACGGTGATACGCCCGGCCATCGCGGCCGGCGGGTTGAAGTTGGCGGCTGACCGGCGGAAGACCAGGTTTCCGTGGCGGTCGCCGCGCCAGGCCCGTACGAGGGCGAAGTCGGTGGTGATGCCGTGCTCCAGGACGTACGTACGGCCGGCGAAGTCGCGCGTTTCCTTGGGCGGGGAAGCCACGGCGACCGTGCCGTCGGCCGCGTACCGCCAGGGCAGTCCACCGCGGGCGACCTGGGTGCCCACCCCCGCCGGGGTGTAGAAGGCGGGATGCCCGCTCCCCCGGCGCGCAGCCGCTCGGCCAGCGTGCCCTGCGGAACCAGTTCCACCTCCAGCTCGCCCGACCGGTATTGGCGGGCGAACTCCTTGTTCTCGCCCACGTAACTGCCCGTGACGCGGGCGATCCGGCCGTCGGCCAGCAGGACCCCGAGTCCGCGACCGTCCACGCCACAGTTGTTCGACATGACCTTCAGGCCGGTGGCGCCCTGGTTGTGGAGTGCCTGGATGAGCACGTCGGGGATGCCGCTGAGGCCGAAGCCGCCGACGGCCAGCGACGCGCCGTCAGGGAGCGACCGCTTCCGCGGCGCTCGTGCGGACCTTGTCCATGGAGGGAGGCCTTTCTGTCGTGCTTATTGCTGGTTCAGGCGCCTGGGCGCAGGGCGTCCGAGATCGGCTTGGCGCCGCCGTGCGCGGTGAGGCCGCCGTCGACCGGGATCTCGGCTCCGGTGACGAAGGACGCGTCGTCGGAGAGGAGGAAGGTGACGAGCGGGGTGATCTCGTCGACGGTTCCGGCGCGGCCGAGCGGTGTCTCGCGGACGTTCGCCTCGCGGAACGCGGGCGCTGCGGAGGCGGTCATCTCCGTCTCGATGAAGCCAGGGTGGATGATGTTCACACGGATGCCACGGGGCCCCAGTTCCATGGCGGCGGTCCTCGACAGGCCGCGCAGCGCCCACTTGCTGGCCGTGTACGCCACCGGATAGTGGGCGGTCAGCGCCGCCGACGAACCGACGTTCACGATCGAAGCCCCCGGGCACATCAACGGCACCAGGTGCTGCATGCCCAGGAGCGGCCCGGAGACATTGACCGCGTGGACCCGGGCCATGTCCTCGGGACGTACCTCGTCGATGCGGGCGCGCCAGGTGACGCCCGCGTTGTTGACCAGGCCGTGCACCTGCCCGTACGCCACGCGCAGGTCGGCGGCGAGCTCCGCCCAGTCCTTCTCGCTGGTGACGTCGAGGCGGCGGCAGCCGGGTGCCTCCGTGACGTCGGTGGCGATCACCCGGGCGCCCTCACGGGTCAGCGCCTCGGCCTCCGCGGCGCCTTGCCCGCCGGCCGCGCCCGTGACCACGACGACCTTGCCGAGAAGCCGCTTGGGACGGAGGTCGGTGGTCACGGCCGCTCCCTGGGGCGGCGCCGGGCGACCGGGACCGGTACGGGGTCGGGGCCGGTCACCACGGTGTTGGTCACGGTGCCGATGCCTTCCACGGTGAGCGTGACCGTGTCGCCTGGCTTCAACGGTGCCGGGTCCTGCCGGCCTCGTACACCCCACAGCTCCGCCAGGCAGCCGCCGTTGCCGCAGGTGCCGGAGCCGAGGACATCGCCCGGACGCACCCAGGTCCCGCGCGAGGCATAGGCGACCATCTCCTCGAAGGTCCAGCTCATGTTGGACAGCAGGTCCTTGCCGACCACCTCGCCGTTGATCGCGGCGGTCAGTGCCAGGCGCAGGAAGCCGTCCTCGTCGCGGTACTTCTCCAACTCGTCGGCGGTGACCAGGTACGGGCCCAGCGTGGTCGCGGTGTCCTTGCCCTTGCAGGGGCCGAGGCCGACCTTCATCTCGGCGGACTGCAGGTCGCGAGCCGACCAGTCGTTGAACACGGTGTAGCCGACGATGTGGTCGCGGGCCTGTTCGGGGGTGAGGTCGCGGCCCTCCTTGCCGATCACGGCGGCCACCTCCAGCTCGAAGTCGAGCACGCTCGACCCCGGCGGCATGGGGATGTCGTCGTGCGGGCCGTACACCGCGTAGGGGTTGCCGAAGTAGAACGTCGGGGCCGCGTACCACCGCTCCGGTACCCCGGCGGTGCCGTCCACGGACCGTCGTACGCCCCCGACGTGTTCCTCGAAGGTGACGAAATCCCGCACGGTGGGCGGCTGCAGCGGCGGCAGCAGTCGTACCTCCGAGACCTGCGGGCCGGCCGGGACGTCGAGCATCGCGGAGGCCGCGTCGAGCAGTTCGGGCAGGCCGCCTCCCTCGGCGAGCAGGCCGGTCAGTGAGCTGACGCCGGGGAGATGGTAGAGCGTGCCGTCCTCTTCGACGACGGCCACCCGACGTCGGTTGCGGTACTCGTACGCGGCGAAACGCATGGAGGGTCCTGTCAGAGGGAAGAGCGAGTGGGACGCGGCGGGGAGTCAGGGCATGACAGGGCTGCCGCACCCCGGCGAACGGGGGCCTGGCCGGTCAGACCGGCGGGGCCACGAAGCAGCCGTGGTCGGGGTCGTTGAAGGACTCCTTGGCGACCAGTTCGTTCATGGGGTTAGCCGTGCCCCACTGGTCGGTGACCTCGGGCTGGGAGAAGTCGTAGACGTGGGGGTGCCAGGTATCCTCGTCGAGTTCCTCCAACTCCGTTGTGTACTCGACGGTGTTGCCGTGCGGGTCGAGGAAGTACGTGAAGGTGTTGTCGCCCGCCATGTGCCGGCCCGGCCCCCAGACCTTCTGGAAGCCGGCCCGCATCACGCGGCCGGAGCCGCGCATGTACTCGTCGATGCCGCGCATCTCGAAGGAGACGTGGTGCAGGGCGGTGTGCGGGCCCTTGGCGATGGCCATGGAGTGGTGCTGGTTGCTGATCCGCATGAAGTGCATGACCTCGCCCATGTGCGGCGAGCTGAGGGTGTCCGAGAGGCGGAAGCCGAGGTGGCGCTCGTACCACTCGCGGGTCTTGTCGAGGTTCGGCGAGTTGAGGACGACGTGCGACAGCTTGACCGGGATCGACTCCTTCTCCTCGATCTTGCGGTGCTGCCTGACCTCGACGTCGGCGGAGACCTCGATGGTGCGGCCGTCGACGTCGAAGAAGCGGAAGCCGTAGCCGCCGCCGGGGGTGTCGACCTTGCCCGGCTGGGAGATCAATTGCACGCTCCCGGACAGGAGTTGTTCGGCCAGCGTGTCGACGTCGGCCGTGCTCCCGGCACCGTAGGAGACCAGGTCGAGGCGCTTCTCGTCGGCCCTGCGCAACCGTATGACGTACTGCTCGGGGCTGCCCTCGGCGGCCAGGAAGGAGATACCGGAGTCCTCGGCGACTTTGGTCAGGCCCCAGACACCGGCGTAGAAGCCGAGTTGCTTGTCGTAGTCGGGCACGGCGAGGTCGACGTGCCGCAGATGGGTGAGCAGGCGCATGATGGTCAGTCCTTCCGGAGGAGGGCGGCGGCGTTGCCGCCTCGAACGGCGTGGAAGCCGGCGTCGGGCAGATCCGCAGCGCGCAGCGCGCCGAGCGGGTCGTCCGTGCCCATGTCGAAGGGGAAGTCGGAGCCGAGCAGGACCCGTTCCGGGCCCGCGGCGCGCAGCAATTCCCGCAGTACGTGGGGGTCGTGGACGAGGGAGTCGAAGTACAGCTGCTTCAGATAGCTGCTCGGCTTCCGTGCGCAGCTCCGGGCGTCGGGGCGGACTCGCCAGGCGTGGTCGGAGCGGCCGATATGGGTGGGCAGGTAACCGCCGCCGTGCGCCGCGATCAGCTTCAGGTCCGGATGTCGGTCCAGGATGCCGGAGAAAATCAGGTGGGAGAGGGCGACCGCGTTCTCGGTGGGCTGACCGACAGTGTTGGACAGGTACCACTGGTCCAGGCGCTCGTCGAACGTGCAGCCGAACGGGTGCAAGAAGAGGAGAGCGCCCGTCTCCTCCGCGCGGGACCAGAAGGGTTCGTACGCGGGATCCGACAGCTCGTGGCCGGGCGCGTGCGAGGAGATCTCCACACCCCTCAGCCCCTGATCCAGTGCGTGGTCGAGCAGCGCCACCGCGAGACCGGGATGCTGGAGCGGGACCAGGCCCAGGCCATACAGCCGGTCGGGAGCCTTCGCACAGTGTGCCGCGGTACCCTCGTTGGCCAACCGGCAGACGGTCTCGGCCAGTTGGGGCTCGGCCCAGTAGTGGTAGTGCGACGGGGACGGGCTGACCAGCTGGATGTCCACGCCCTGCTCGTCCATGGCCGCCAGGCGCACCGCGGCGTCCGTCAGCTTCGGCACACGCGCGCCGACCATCGGACCGTTCACGGTCAGGGCCGCCGGTCCGTTGCGGCGGGCGTCGAGGCCCTGGGCCGCTGCGAGGCCCGGGTGGCCGGCGACGGCCTCCTCGACCTCCGGCAGTAGGAGGTGGGCGTGGACGTCGATCGTCGGTGCCGCCACGGAATCGGTCACGGGCTCGGGCTCGGTCACGGGAGTTCCTTCAGCGCATTCATGGTGCGGCCCATCAGTCCGGGTACGTCCGCGTCGCGCACCCCGTCGAGCAGCCACTGGCCGATCTGGACGGAGGCATCGACGACCATACGTACGCGGGGCAGCCGCCGGGCGTGGTAGTCGGTGAGGAGCCGGTCGTCCCACTCGCTCCGGCCGGTCAGCAGTTCGGCGAGGACCTGGACGTCCTCCAGGGACATCGCGGCGCCCTGGGCGAGGGTGGGCGGGCAGGCGTGGGCAGCGTCGCCGACGAGCACGACCCGGCCGCGGTGCCACAGGCCCTCCACCAACAGCCGGTCGAAACCGGTGTAGTTGACGGCCTTCGGGTCGGTGAACGCTGTGCGGATCTCCTCCCAGGCGCCGCCGTAGCCCGCGCTGAGCGCCCGCATCTCGTCGGCGTACGTGTCCGGGTTCAGCGAGGACCGGTCGCGGCGCCGCTCGACCAGGTAGGCGTAGACCGTGTCCTGGCTGATCGGGCAGTACCCGGCGATGAGACAGCCGGCGCCGTAGATCATCTCGGTGCGGCGGACACCGGTCGGACGGGGCGCGGCGGCGCGCCAGATGCCCATGCCGGTGGGCTCGGGCCTGTCGGTGATGCCGATCATCTCGCGGGTGGCGGAGTGCAGCCCGTCGGCGCCGACCACCAGGTCGTAGCGGCGGCTCGTGCCGTCCGAGAAGGTCACGTCCACGCCCTCGCCGTCCTGCTGGAAGGCGGTGGCCGTGGTGCCGAGGCGGACGTCGGCGCCCGAGGCGCGCACCTGGTCGATGAGGAGCTGCTGGAGCCTGGGGCGCTGCATACCCATGTGGGCAGGCAGGTCGTCGCCGCCGGTGCGGAGTTCCTCGTGGGCGTGCAGCACGGTGCCGTCGGGGGCGAGGATGGCGACGCCCTCGGCGGCGTATCCGTCCTTCTCGATGCCGTCGAGGACGCCGACCTCGCGCAGCACGCGCAGGGCGTTGCCCTGCAGGGTGATGCCGGAGCCGCCGACAGCCTTCCAGTCGGGGCTCGCCTCGACGAGCTCGACGGCGATTCCTGCCCGGCGCAACAGCACGGTCAGGGCGTTTCCGGAGGTGCCTCCGCCGATGACGAGGACGATAGGGGTCCCCCCGCTCGATCGAAGTCGAGAGTGGGGGAGGGTAGGGCTGTCAGCCATGTCGGGGACCTCCCGAGGTTGGGCCGCGCGGCTTCGGGCGGCGGGGGTGCGGCTCGCCCGCTGGGAGCGCGGGCCAGGGGCGGGGACGGGGTGCCGGGCCGGATGCGCCGCTGATGTCCGGGGAAGGGCGTATCCGGCGGCTGAACGGGTTACTTGACGGCGATGGGGTTGACCGGGGAGCCGACGGCTCCGGTGATGGGCAGCGGCGCGGCGGTGAGCCAGAACTCGTACACGCCGTCGTCGGCGCAGTCCGCGGCGAGCGCGTCGAGGTCCCACATCTCGCCGATCAGCAGCCCCATGTTGGGGATGACGACCTGGTGCAGGGGCTGGAAGGCATTGTCGAACTCGTTGGGCCGCACCTCGAAGCCCCAGGTGTCGGTGGCGATCGCGGCGATCTCGGTACCGTGCAGCCACCCGGCGGTGGTGAACGACAGCCCGGGCGCGGGCCCGCCCGCGTAGTCGCCCCAGCCGTCCCGCCGGGCGCGCGCGAGCCGTCCGGTGCGGACGAGGACGATGTCGCCGCGGCCGACGGTCACGCCATGTGCCTCGGCGGCCTGCTCGAGGTGCTCCTCGGTGATGGGGAACCCGTCGGGCAGCTCGCCGTCCCTACCGACGACCAGTCCCACGTCGAGCAGCACGCCGCGCCCCGCGACGTACGGCGCCATGTGTTCGATGCCGGTGACGAGGTCACCGTCGGAGGTGACGACCTTCTCCGAGTCCCGTCCGTTCCACGCCTTGCCGTGGTCGAAGATGTGCCCGAGCCCGTCCCACTGGGTGGAGCACTGCAACGGCATCGCGATCACGTCGTCCGCGCCGCCGAGGCCGTGCGGGAAGCCCTGGTTGCCGAGGGCGGCGTCGGTGCCGGTGTCGAGCATGGTGTGCACCGGATTGGTGCGCCGGCGCCAGCCCTTCTGCGGGCCGTTCATGTCGAAGGACTGCGAGAGCGAGAAACTGACGCCGCGGCGGACCAGGGCTGCTGCCTCGCGGCGCTTGGCCTCGTCGAGGAAGTTCAGGGTGCCGAGCACGTCGTCCTCGCCCCAGCGCCCCCAGTTGGAGTACGCCTTGGCCGCCTCGGCGATCGCGCCCTCCGGGTCGTGGCGGTCCAGGCTCATGCCGGCCCCTCCGCCACACATCGGGTGCGCTGCACGCCCAGACCGGTGACGGAACCCTCCATCACGTCACCGTCGCGCAGCAGCCGTCCCCAGTGGATGCCGTTGCCGGCCGGGCTGCCGGTCAACACCAGGTCGCCGGGGAGGAGTTGAGACGCCTGGGAGATGTACGACACCAGCCGTGCCACGCCGAAGAGCATGTCCTTGGTGGACTCGTCCTGCATCGTCTCGCCGTTCAGCGCGAGGGTGACCCGCAGGTCGCCGGGGTCCGCGATCGACTCGGCCGGGACGAGCCACGGGCCGAGCGGGGTGAAACCGGGGGCGTTCTTGCAGCGCAGCCAGTCGGTGCCGATGGCCTGCATGTCCCGGCGGAAGACGGTGGCGCGGTCGGTGAGGTCGTTGGCGATCGTGTACCCGGCGACGTACTCCAGGGCCTCCTCTACGGACACCCGGTGGGCCGGCTTGGCGATGACGGCCGCCAACTCCAGCTCCCAGTCCGGCTTTTCGGCCCATGCGGGCAGCGTGACGTCGTCGTACGGCCCCGTGATCGCGCTGGGCAGGCCGATGAACACGTACGGCAGGTCCTCGGCAGCCCGGCGGTCCATGACCGCGGCGATCTCCGCGCGTGCCTCCTCGACGGTGCGCGGATCGTCGGAGGAGCGGTGGGCGACCTCCAAGTCGATCACGTGCTGCCGGTAGTTGGCGCCGGACTGGAAGATCTGCCGCGGCTCAACGGGGGCGTGCACCCGCAGGCCCTCCAGCGGCCGCCAGCCGAGGGTGTCGTCGTCCGCCAGGGCGTACAGGAGGGGGAGGGTCTCCTGCCACCGCTCCACCACGGCACGCACACCGGACGGTGCCCAGGCCAGGGCTCTGCGCAGATCGAGTACCCGGTCCTTGGCCAAGAGGCCGGGAAACGGCTCCCCGTCCTGAGCGGAGAACGTGCCGAGCGCGAACGGGCCGGCAGGTTGCGCGAGCGTTGCCATCAGATTTCCTCCTGCTGGGTTGCGGTCTACTCTGGCTGCGATCAGCCAATCACGGAAATCAATCCTGTGGATGTGCCGAATCCATGGCATGGATGACTCTCGCTTGCTAGGTGGTTGCCCGGTGAACCTGTCCCGACTGGACCTCAATCTGGTCCTCGCCCTGCGCGCGCTGCTGGAGGAGCGCAACGTCACCCGGGCCGGCGAGCGCATCGGCCTCAGTCAGCCCGCCATGAGCGCGGCGCTGTCCCGGCTGCGCCGCCATTTCGACGACGAATTGCTCGCCCGGACCGGCAACTCCTACGAGCTGACCCCGCTCGGCACCGCCCTGCGCGATCGCAGCGCCACCGCGTGCGACCTGCTGGAGCGGGTCTTCGCCAGCCAGGCCGACTTCGATCCGGCCGCGGAGACCCGCGAGTTCACCCTGCTCGCCTCCGACTACGGGGCGGCCGTGTTCGGTGCCGCACTCGCCCGCTCCCTGCACGAGGAGGCGCCCGGCATCCGGCTCACCTTCCAGCACCCGGCACCGTCCGTCGTGGAGAACACCGCCACCGTGCTGGGCACCGTCGACGGACTGCTGATGCCGCACGGCGTCATCGACGGCTTCCCCGCCGTCGACCTCCACCAGGACCGCTGGCTGTGCCTGGTCGCCGACAACCACCCCGAGATCGGGGACGAACTCACCCTGGACCAGCTGGGGCGTCTGCCCTGGGCCGTCTACCAACGCCCATACGACGCCCCGGCCGCCCGCCAGCTCAGCATGATAGGGATCAGCCCCCGGGTGGAAGTGTCCGTGCAGACCTTCCAGCTGCTGCCCCACATGGTCGAGGGCACCCGCCGGGTCGCGATGATCCAGGAACGCCTGGCGCGCAAGGCGGTCCGCTCTGCCGCGGTGCGCGTCCTGCCCTGCCCCTTCGAGGCGGTACCGGTGCGGGAGGCGATGTGGTGGCACCCGTTGCACGCCCAGGACGCGGCCCATATCTGGCTGCGGCAGAAGGCCGCGGAGGTGGGCGCGACGCTGACGGGCAACGGCCACGGCAGCGGCAGCGGCAGCGGCAGCGGCAGCGGCAGCGGCAACGGCAGCGGCAACGGCAGCGGCAGCGGCAGCGGCAGCGGCAGCGGCAACAGCCACGGCAATGGCCCGGGAAAGGCCGTCTCCGCCGAACAGAGCGCCGGGCTGCCGCAGGTCCGGCTCTGATCCGGTTTGGCGGCAGCCCGTGAACGACGCGCCCTTGGCGGTCGACCTGTGCGCCCTCAGGCCAACTGCTCCGGCAACGGCTGGGGATCGGCAGCCCCCGCGCGGCGGCGAGCCGCCCACAGCCCCGCCGCGACGATGGTGGCGGCCAGCCCCAGCACGCCCACCGCACCCGCGAGACTGCCGACCACCGACTCCCCGGCGAGCAGCACCAGCGGGCAGACGAACTCTCCGCCGAAGAAGGCCGCCATCCACAGCCCCGTGCCGCGGCCGCGGTCCTCGAACGCCAGGCGGGACATGGCACTGGTGAGAAGGGCGGGCAGCAGCATGCCGGTGCCCACGCAGTTGACCACCGCCCCGATGACCAGCAGCGGTGCGCTCTCCGCGAGGAACATCACCCCGAAGCCGACCGCGCAGACCGCGAGAACGGCGGGCAGCATCGGGTCGGGAGAACGCTTCAGCCGGGCGAAGGTGACCGCTCCGCCCACGGTGGCGGCACTGGCGATCGCGGTGGCCAGACCGATCACGCCGGAGCTCTCCACCCCGAGGTCGTCGAGCAGGTACGACATCTCCACCGGGACGGTGTAGAAGACCATCGCCCCGAAGAAGGTGAGGGCACAGATACCCGCCAACGGCCGCCAGGGGAACGGGCGGTGGGCCTCCGCCTCGGCCGGGGCCTCGTCGCCGGCCATGCGGGCCGCCACGTCGGGCAGGGCGCTGGCCATCAGTGGGGCGAGGGCCAGGCTCACGGCGTAGACCCAGAAGGGCACGCGCCAGCCCGCCGATCCGGCGGCGCCGCCGAGCACGAAGAAGACGGTGGCCGAGGCGGAGGCGCACATGGTCTGCAGGGCGAGGTACTTCACCCGCTGGTGACCGGAGTAGTAGTCGCCGATGAGGGTGGTGCAGCAAATCATGATCGCGGCCTCGGTGACACCGACCAGGGCGCGGCTGGCGATGATGCCGCCCAGCGAGTCCAGCCAGAGCGGGGCCGTGCCGAACACGGCGTACAGGACGGTCGCCACGATCAGCAGGCGCTTGCGGCCCAGCCGGTCCACGATCACCCCGGCGAACGGGGCCAGCAGCGCCAGCGCCAGCGCCGGAATGGTCAGCGCGAGGGGCACCAGCGCCTTGGCGCCCGGGACCGACGCGAAGTGGTCCTGCATCTTCGGCAGCACCGGGGCGATCAGCACCGCCCCCAGGATCGGCAGGCAGCTGCCCGCCATCAGCAGGGTCACCCGCATCCGATGGGCCGGGCCCGACACGGCGACGGGTGACGGAGTGGTGGCATCGACCGCTGCGGGAGGCGGCGGGGGCACGGAACCGGGCATGACGACTCCAGGGGACGGTGTAAGGGAGTGGGCATGCCTCACGGGCGCCGACAGCGCACGGCATGCTGGGGAAACTCGCACGCCGGCGACATCCGGACAGCGGCGTGCGGGTAGCGACGACTATGCGGGCGCCAAGGCGCCGGTGCCATCCTCTGCGCAATCCGAATCCCGTATCCGGGGTATCCACGCTGTGGATGGGATGGGCAACCCTCACGCAAACGGAAGACGTGCACGGCCGTCCCTGCGCGCGACACGGCGGAGTCCCGGAACCCTGTCGTCCCAGAAGCCGGGACACCGCCCGCAGCGCCCGAGCCCGCAGCCGACACGGTCTCGCCCGACAGGGGACGTCAGCGGACAGGCAGCGGCAGGACGCGCCGGTAGGCGACGCCGGCGACGGCCGCGACCACCACGTGCATCACCATCAGCGCAGCGACGGCCAGCGGGCCACTGCCGGGCGTGCCGCCACCGAGCAGGGACAGGTCGGGCACGAACGACACGACCACGAGCACGGGCACCAGCCACCGCAGCAACCCCGCCGGGTTCTTGGCGACGCGACGGACCACCGCCCAGCCGATTGCGCCGAGGACAACGCCGAACACGGTCAGCGGCGCATACGCGGAGAGGTGCAGCGGATCGAAGTCGTCCGACGCCCCCGCCGCACGGGCGAGCAACGCGACCACCGCGTTTCCGAGGACGGCCACGACTGACCTTCCCCTCGTCGCGTAGAGACCGTGACTGCAGGGGAAGTTGGGAGTCATGGCGGGCAAGAGACGGAAGTTCGACGCGGAGTTCCGTGCGGGGGCTGTGCGGATCGTGACCGAGACCGGTAAGCCGCTCACGCAGGTGGCGAAGGACATCGGGATCAACGAGACCACGCTGGCCAGTTGGGTGTCCCGGGCCCGCAGGTGGGCGGGGCCGAGACGGCTGGTGAGAGCGAGGAGCTCGCGCGGCTGCGGCGGGAGAACGCGCAGCTGAAGAAGGACAACAAGGAGCTGGCCATGGAGCGTGATGTGCTCAAACGCTGCATGGTCTTGTGGGTGAAGTAGCTGCGGCGGACCCGGCCGCAGTGGTCGGGGCGATCAGCGACTGCAAGACCGAGGAGAACATTCCGCATCGCATCGCCTGCCGGGCACTCGGGGTGTCGGAGGCGTGGTTCTACAAGTGGCGCCGCCGCCCGGCCGAGCCGACGAAGCGCGAGGCCAGAAGGGCTGCCCTGGCTGAGCGGATCCGCTGCTTCTTCGACCGCTCCGGCAAGACGTACGGCTCGCCGAGAAGCTCGCTGGATCTGTGGGAGGAGGGCTGGCAGGTGTCGCAGAACACCGTCGCCGAGATCATGGCCGAGCTCGGCCTGCAGGGCCGCAAGCCGTCTCGCCGACGCCGCTCGCTGACCCGCCCCGGCAAGCGGAAAGCTGCCCCTGACCTGGTGCGACGCAAGTTCGACGCCATCGCGCCCGACGTGCTGTGGTGGGGCGACATGACGGAGATCGACACCGGCGAGAGAAAGCTCTACCTCGCATCCGTCCACGACGTCTTCTCCCGCCGCTCTCTGGGCTACGCGATGGGCGAGCGGCACGATGCCGCGCTGGTCAGCGCCGCCCTGCAGATGGCGATCGCGACCAGAGACGGCCAGGTCGACGGCGTCATCTTTCACACGGACCGCGGCAGCGAATACGCCTCTGAGGCGTTCCAGCAGCTGTGCGGCCGCTGGGGCGTGGTGCAATCGATGGGGCGCGTCGGGTCGGCCCTGGACAACGCCGCCGCGGAGTCGTTCCACTCCGTCCTTCAGCCTGCCGGGTTACCGGACAAGGCGTGCCCTGCTACGGCTCGCTTTCGCTGACGTGCTGCGCGTGCAGTTCTCAATGTCGCAGCGTCAGTCACAGCTCAACGCGGCCAGTTCCCATGCCGAGCGCGCGGTGAAAGGCCTGCCCAGGGCGGCTGTCTGGCGAAAGACGGCGCTCATCACGCTGGCGCGGTGCCGGCTCGACAGCTTCCGGCTGACCGGCAGCCTGCCCGATCTCGATCGCGCGGTCGAGGCGTTCCAGGAAGTCCTCTCCGGCGAGAACTCCGAGGAGCAACTCCCTTACCGGCACACGGCACTCGTGCAGCTGGCCGAATGCCTCGTGCTGAGGTACAGGACGACCGGGGAGAGAGCAGCACTCGACCAGGCCGTCACCAGCCTCGTGAGGTTCGGGACAGAGCTCTCCTCTCTCAGCGTCCCCCAACGTCTGGCCTACGCCACCACATACGCCTCCGCGCTGCTGCCGCGAAAAGGCCGGGACCGGGCGGCGGACCTCGACCGGGCGCTCACCGTGCTGGAATCCGCCCTGCAAAGCGCGGAAGCCGATGAGCGGTACGGCGTCGCCATACAGGCGCCCGCGCTCCTGGCAAGGGCCGTGTCCCGAGACTGCACCTCGGTACCGAAGGGCTCACCTGGCGACATCTGCCGCGCGATCTCGTCACCGACGGGGCGCTGGCCTAACTCTCGGCCTGCGAGACGGCCGGCGACGACCGGGGGTTGGAGAGCGGAGGGTGGACGCTGGCGGCGTACTTCCAGTCGGCCGGCTTCCGCCATGTGATCGCGGCACTGGGCCAGGTGGAGGATGCCGTCGCCTCGCACATCGCGGTCTCCGTGTACGAGGCGATGGTGGACGCCGACGGACGGCTGCGTCCGGAGCACGCTGCCCGTGCCCTGCACAGGGCCCTGCAGGAGGCGCGGTCCACTTCCCGCCGCAGCGCGCTGGCCTTCGCCAGTCTGGTGCACCTGGGTCCTTGAAAGGAATCCACCTCAGGTGAGCCCCGGTTTGCGTCAGGCAGCTCGATCCGCCTCGAGCGTCGTGCAACGGTCCGGGAATTGTCCGCGTGTTGTCACGCTTCCCGCCGCCCCGTTCCGATGAGTTCGCGCCGGGAGCATGGTCTAGCCATTCCCACCAGCCCTCGTGCCCCGCAACCGACGGGACCTCGCTCTCAACGACAACGGCCCAGACACCGGGCGCAGTTACGCCCACGACCAAGTTTGCCTTCTGCCTTCGAGTCATCCGCCCGTCGATCTCGGGCTTTCGCGCGTGTCGAAGGTCAAGCTGTACGCCGCGATCTACTCGCCAGCGCGCGCCACGATCAGCGGCTGGAAGAAGCCTGTCTCCTGCGGCATCCGCCACCCTGGGTCCACAAACCCCGCGTCGGCAGCGAGGCCGGTCAGCCGGTCCCGGCCGAGCGCCCAGTAGGTCGTCCGGCGGACCTGGACCCGCCATTCTCCCGCTGCCGGAAGGAGTTGGAAATGCTCCAAGTCGTAGTGCTCGCCGTCGTCGTGCCAGTGCCAGAGCTGGAAGGTGACGGTCCGTTCTTCGCCGTCGGTACAGTCGGCGAGCCGGTGGACTTGCGGAGGGGCCGAAGCTGGGCGATCGCGCAGCAGGTCGTCGTAGGGGCGTGTGCTGACCAGTAACAGGCCGGCCGGACGCAGCACACGGCGCATCTCGGCCAGGGCGACGTGCACATCTTCTTCCGTCAGAAGGTGGGGCAGCGAGTTGTCGGCGCAGACGACGGCGTCGAACCGGCCGTCGGGAAACGGCAGGCGTCGCATGTCGGCGGAGGCCGTGCGCAGCGTCAGGCTCCGCCGGGCGGCCTCACGGGCAGCGCGGGCGGCAGCGCGAGGGCTGAGGTCAGTCCCGGTGACTCGGTGCCCGCGCAGCGCCAGGCCGATGGCCTGCGTGCCGATGCCGCAGGAACAGTCGAGCACCGCCGCACGGTCCTGGCCGATCAGAGCGTCCAGGGCGTCCCCCTGCCGACGGATGCTCGCGTCCCAGTCTGCGTAGATCAGGTGGTAATCGTCGGCCAGTTCGTCGTAGAAGCGTGCCACCGATGTCTCGGGCATGGCCCGAGGCTACCGTGCCTCATTCCGGTAGGGCACCGGAGGCGCTGGTCACCCCCGTGATCGGCGTGAAGGCCCTCACTAACGACGTTGCCGACATTCCTCGTGAACCGTGCGAGCACACTGATCGCCAACCGCTGCTGAAGCTCATCGACAAACGGCTGCTGCTGAACGCGAACGAAGCCAGCTGTGCGACGGCGCGATCGTCTTCGAAGACACCGGCGAGCCGCTGCCCGACGGCCGGGTCGTCGCACCGCACCGGGTGCCCGTCGAGCGGCTGGCGATCGCCGCCTGATCAGGTCTGTGCGATGAACTCCCGCAGTACGGAGGCGAGTCGCTCCGGCTGGTCCTCGGCGATCAGCGTCCACGCGTCCTCGATCTCCACCAGCCGCCCCTGCGGGAGGAGTTCGGCCAGGCGGCCACCATGGGCTCGGGGCATCATCAGGTCCTCGGTGGCCCATACGACGAGCGCGGGCTTGTCGAGTTCTCTCAATCCCTCGGCTGCTTCGAACAGTTCGCTTCGGCGGATGCGCGTGTTGTAGTGCCGGAAGTCCCGCCGGATCGCCGGGTCCGTGCGCAGCGGGCGCAGCCAGCCGTCGACGATCTCGTCCGGCACGGGGTGTTCGGTGAGGGAGCCGATACCGACGGGCAGCCGCCGGAGCGGCTTCATGCCCAGGGTGCGCACCAGGAGGGGCACCCCGCCGGGCACCTCGCAGGCCAGGCCGATCATCTTGCCCGGCAGGCCCGGCGGGTAGTTGTCGAGGGCCTCGCAGGAGATCTGTACGAGACGCGCCAGCCGTTCGGGGTGCCGGGCCGCCACCGTCTGGGCGCGGCCGCAGTCGCTCTCGACCAGCGTGACGTCCCGGAGGTCGAGGCGGTCCAGGAACTCCACGATCAGGTCGATGACGACGTCCGGTGTGGGTGGCCGGGTCATCGGCCTGCGGTGCGCGCCGTACGGCAGCGTCGGGCCGGATGCTATGCCGTACGGCCGGCTACGGCAGTACGGCGAAGCCGTCGAGTTCCACCATGGCCTGTTCGTCCCACAGGCGTACGACCTCCACGACCGCCATCGCCGGGTAGTCGCGGCCCGCCAACGCGCGCCAGATTCGGCCGAGTTCGGGGGCGTGGGTGCGGTACGCGGCGATGTCCGTGGCGTAGACGGTGACGCGGGCGAGGTCGGCGGGGGTGCCGCCGGAGGTCTGGAGGGCGGTGAGGAGGTTGGTGAGGGCGCGCTCGAACTGTTCGGGGAGGGTGTCGCCGACGATCTTGCCGTCGGTGTCGAGAGCGGTCTGGCCTGCCAGGAAAGCGATGCGGGAGCCTGTGGCGACTACGGCGTGCGAGAAGCCGGTGGGCGGGGACAGGTCGGGCGGGTTGATGCGCTCGGCGGTCACGGGGCCTCCTGGCGGGCGTACAACTCCTTGGCGATGATGCCGCGTTGGACCTCGCTCGCGCCCTCGTAGACGCGCGGGGCGCGCACCTCGCGGTAGAGGTGTTCGAGGAGGTGGCCGCGGCGCAGGGCGCGGGCGCCGTGCAGTTGGACGGCCGCGTCGACGACGTACTGCGCGGTCTCGGTGGCGAGCAGCTTCGCCATCGCGGCGCGCTGCGGGACGTCGGGGGCGCTCTCGTCGTACGCCGTCGCCGCCGCGTAGACCATGAGGCGCGCGGCCTCCGTGCGCAGGGCCATCTCGGCGACCGTATGGGCAACCGTCTGAAGGCCCTTCAACTTGCCGCCGAAGGCGTCTCGTTGGGCGGTGTGGGCGATGGTCGCGTCGAGGGCGGCCCGGGCCATGCCGACGGCGAAGGCTCCGACGCTGGGGCGGAAGAGGTTGAGGGTGCCCATGGCGACCCGGAAGCCGCGGTCCGGCTCGCCGAGTACGTCGTCGGCGGTCACCGGGACGGCGTCGAAGTCGAGGGCGCCGATGGGGTGCGGCGAGAGCATGTCGAGCCCGGTGCCGGTGAGGCCGGGCCGGTCGGCGGGCACGAGGAACGCGGTCACGCCCCGGGCGCCGGCGCCGGGGGTGGTGCGGGCGAAGACGGTGTAGAAGTCGGCCTCGGGGGCGTTGGAGATCCAGCACTTCTCACCGCTGAGCCGCCAGCGGGACGGGCCGTCGGACTCGGCGTCGAGGGCGTCGGCGGGTCGCGGAGCGTCGGACTCGGCGTCGAGGGCGTCGGCGGGTCGCGGAGCGTCGGACTCGGCAGCCGGTGGGACGGGGGTGCGCCTGTTGCCCGGCTCGGCAACCGGCGGGACGACACCGCCCGTGTCACCCGGCCCGCCGATCCGTGGGACAGCAGCCAATCCGTCGCCGGGCTCGGCAACCGGCGAGTCCCCCGGCCGGGACGGCTCCGGATCCGCCCGCAGCGTCAGAGCCGCCGCGTCCGACCCGGCGCCCGGCTCGCTCAGGGCGAAGGCGGCCACCGCCGTGCCCTCGGCCACGCGGGGCAGCCAGCGGTCCCGTTGTGCCGGGGTGCCGTGGGCGTGTACCGGGTGGGCGCCCAGGCCCTGGAGGGCGAGGGCGGTCTCGGCCTCGGTGCAGGCGTACGCGAGGGACTCGCGCATCAGGCACAGGTCGACCGCTCCGGAGGTGAACAGGCGTCCGAGCAGGCCGAGTTGGCCGAGTTCCGCGACGAGCGGGCGGTTGACGTGGCCCGGTTCGCCCTTGTCGGCGAGGGGGCGCAGTCGCTGTGCGGCCTGGGTGCGCAGCTCGGCGCACCAGGCGG
The DNA here is from genome assembly GCF_040295365.1 of Streptomyces sp. NPDC002838. Lineage (NCBI taxonomy): Bacteria > Bacillati > Actinomycetota > Actinomycetes > Kitasatosporales > Streptomycetaceae > Streptomyces > Streptomyces sp. NPDC002838. The sequence continues at coordinate 62,184 of NZ_JBEOVF010000034.1, forward strand.
TCTGTGCCGGATCGAGCGAGAATGCGGGCATTGCCGGTCCTCCCTCCGCGGAGCCGCGGTGGCCCTTCGTCCGACGGTATCGCGCACCGTTGACTGTCGTCACCAACACGATACGCTCGTTGTGCGAGCCCACCACCGAGCCCACCACGACGCCCACAAGGCGGACCACCTAGGCAAGGGGGCGAACCGCCATGAACGTCTCGGCGCACGTCGACACCTTCGCGCGCGACCACCTCCCGCCTCCCGACCAGTGGCCCGAACTCCGCTTCGACCTGCCGGAGCTGCGCTACCCCGAACGGCTGAACTGCGCCGCCGAGCTGCTCCACGGCCCGCCCGACGACCGCCCGGTCTTCCACACCCCCTCCGGCGACACATGGACGTACGGCACACTCCGCGCCCGCGTGGACCGGCTCGCGCATCTCCTCAGCCGTGACCTCGGCGTCGTCCCCGGCAATCGCGTCCTGCTGCGCGGCCCCACCACCCCGTGGCTGGCCGCCTGCTGGCTGGCCGTGCTGAAGGCGGGCGCGGTCGCCGTCACCGTGCTGGCCCAGCAGCGCCCGCACGAGTTGCGGACGATGTGCGAGATGGCCGAGGTGCGGCACGCGCTGTGCGACATCCGCTCCGTCGACGACCTCGCCAAGGCCGAGATTCCGGGGCTGAGGATCACGGCGTACGGCGGTGACGCCCCCGACGACCTGCTGAACCGGACGGCGCCCGACACCCCGTACCGGACCGTGGACACCGCCGCCGACGACGTGGCGCTGATCGCCTTCACCTCCGGCACCACCGGCCGCCCCAAGGGCTGTATGCACTTCCACCGGGATGTGCTGGCGATCGCCGACACCTTCTCGAAGCATGTGCTCGCCCCCCATGTGGACGATGTCTTCGCCGGCAGTCCCCCGCTGGGCTTCACCTTCGGACTCGGCGGGCTGGTCGTCTTCCCGATGCGCGTCGGCGCCAGTGCCCTGTTCCTCGAACAGGCCGGTCCCAAGCAGCTGTTGCCCGCGATCGCCGAGCACCGGGTCTCGGTGCTGTTCACCGCGCCGACCGCGTACCGCGCGATGCTCGCCGAGATCGACGGGTACGACATCTCCTGCCTGCGCCGCTGCGTCTCCGCCGGCGAGAACCTGCCCGCCGCCACCTGGCAGGCCTGGCACGAGCGCACGGGCCTGCGCCTCATCAACGGCATCGGCGCCACCGAGCTGCTGCACATCTTCATCTCCGCGGCCGACGAGCACATCAGGCCCGGGACGACCGGTGTCGCCGTACCGGGGTGGCACGCGCGTGTGCAGGACGCCGACGGCGCGCCGGTCCCCGACGGGGAGCCCGGGCTGCTGGCCGTGCGCGGGCCGGTCGGCTGCCGGTACCTCGCCGACCCGCGGCAGCGCGAGTACGTGCGCGAGGGCTGGAACATCACCGGCGACACCTACGTCCGCGAGCCCGACGGCTACTTCCGCTATGTGGCCCGCGCGGACGACATGATCATCTCGGCCGGGTACAACATCGCCGGGCCGGAGGTCGAGGAGGCGCTGCTGCGCCACCCGGACGTGCTGGAGGCGGCGGTGGTGGGCCGGTCCGACGCGGCACGCGGGCAGATCGTGGTGGCCTACGCCGTCGTCAGGGAGGGCGTGGCGCGGGACGCCGAGGCGCTGCGCACCTTCGTCAGGTCCGAACTGGCGCCCTACAAATGCCCGCGCGAGATCGTGTTCCTGGACGCGCTGCCGCGCACCGCGACCGGCAAGCTCCAGCGCTTCAGACTGCGCAGCGAAGGTGACCAGCAGTGATGCCGACGAACTAAGATGATCAACGTGTCCGACCAGCATGCACCACGGTCTCTCATCGTCACGCTCTACGGCGCGTACGGACGCCACATGCCCGGCCCGGTGCCCGTCGCCGAGCTGATCCGGCTGCTGGCCGCCGTCGACGTGGACGCGCCCTCCGTGCGCTCGTCGGTGTCCCGGCTCAAACGGCGCGGACTGCTCGTGCCGGCCCGTACGACGCAGGGCGCGGCCGGGTACGAACTGTCGCCGGACGCCCGCCAGTTGCTCGACGACGGCGACCGGCGCATCTACGCCACCGCGCCTCCGCGGGACGAGGGCTGGGTGCTCGCCGTGTTCTCCGTGCCGGAGTCGGAGCGGCAGAAGCGGCACGTACTGCGCTCGCGCCTGGCCGGTCTCGGCTTCGGCACGGCCGCCCCCGGCGTGTGGATCGCCCCCGCACGCCTGTACGAGGAGACCGAGCACACCCTCCGAAGGCTGCGCCTCGACCCGTACGTCGACCTCTTCCGCGGCGAGCACCTCGGCTTCGCGCCGACGGTCGAGGCGGTCGCCCGCTGGTGGGACCTGGCGGCGATCGCCAAGGAGCACGAGGCCTTCCTCGACCGCCACGCACGCGTGCTGCGCGACTGGGAGCGGCGCACGGACACCCCGCCCGAGGAGGCGTACCGCGACTACCTCCTCGCCCTGGACTCCTGGCGCCACCTCCCCTACGCCGACCCCGGGCTGCCTGCCCATCTGCTCCCGGAGGGCTGGCCGGGCGCCCGCTCGGCGGCGGTGTTCCGTGGGCTGCACGAGCGGCTGCGGGATGCGGGAGCCGCCTTCGTCGGCGTGTGATCCCATTCACGCCGGGGAGCCCGAAGACAACCTTCAGGCTCCTCCGGCCTCTTCTCAGGTTTCCTACCCAGCGTCTCTGACCGGCTTAGTGATCCCCGGTGCTGCGCAGGGATATGAGCCAATCGCCTTCGTGCCCGACGTCGCCTGGGCGCCGAGCGTGTGCGTGACGGCATGCCACAGGATCGCTTCGGATCGCCAATCCGACCAGCGAGCCTCCGTGAGGCCGTACGCCGGGGCCGGGCTGGTCTCCGAGGCCGTCCGCAAACGGCACGCGGCCAGCGGGACGCCGTACATCGAGGTGCGTGTCGCCTTCCCCGTCGAGGTGTGCGGCGAGCGGGACGTGAAGGGGCTGTACGCCCGGCAGACCGCAGGGCAGCTCATCGGTCTCGGGGGTCGACGACCCGTACGAGCCGCCGGCCGACCCGGCGCTGGTACTGGAGACGCGGTTCCAGACCCAGCAGGAGTCGGCGGACGCGGTGTACGTGCTGCTGGTGGAGCGGGGGTTGGTATGAGCGCGCTCAACTCCCCAGGCTGAGGCGGGGTTTCGGAGCATCCGTCCGCCCCGTCTGCGGACGGCGGCTGCCCGCCCGGTACGGCGCCGGCCAGACGACGCCCGGCCCCTCGTAGCCCTGCTCGGCCGCCGCGTGCAGCGTCCAGTGGGGGTCGTAGAGGTGGGGGCGGGCCAGGGCGCACAGGTCCGTACGACCGGCCAGGATCAGCGAGTTGACGTCGTCCCAGGAGGAGATCGCGCCGACGGCGATCACCGGGACGCCCACCTCGTGGCGGATCCGGTCGGCGAACGGCGTCTGGTACGACCGCCCGAACTCCGGGCGTTCGTCGGCCACCACCTGCCCGGTCGACACGTCGATCGCGTCCGCGCCGTGCGCGGCGAAGGCGCGGGCGATCTCGACGGCGTCCTCGGCGGTGGTCCCGCCCTCGGCCCAGTCGCTGGCGGAGATACGGACGGTCATGGGCTTCTCCTGCGGCCACACGCTCCGGACGGCGTCGAAGACCTCCAGCGGGAAGCGCAGCCGCCGCTCGAGCGAGCCGCCGTAGGCGTCCGTGCGCAGGTTGGTCAGCGGCGAGAGGAAGCCGGAGAGCAAGTAGCCGTGGGCGCAGTGCAGTTCGAGGAGATCGAAGCCGGCCCGGGCGGCGCGCCCGGCGGCTGAGCTGAACTGCTCGCGGAGGTCGGTGAGCTGGGCGCGGGAGAGTGCGCGCGGGGTCTGGCTGTACGGCTTGTACGGCAGCGGGGACGCGGCCACGAGCGGCCAGTTGCCGTCCTCCAGGGGCTCGTCGATGCCTTCCCACATCAGCTTGGTCGAGCCCTTGCGCCCGCTGTGGCCGAGCTGCACGCCGATCGCGGTGCCGGGGGCCTGCGCGTGCACGAAGTCGGTGATCCGTTTCCAGGCCTCGGCCTGCTTGCCGGTGTAGAGGCCGGTGCAGCCGGGTGTGATCCGCCCCTCTGCGCTGACGCACACCATCTCGGTCATGACCAGTCCGGCGCCGCCGAGTGCCCGTGCGCCCAGGTGGACGAGGTGGAAGTCGCCGGGGAGTCCGTCGGTGGCCGAGTACATGTCCATGGGCGAGACGACGACCCGGTTGCGCAGGGTCAGGCCGCGCAGCCGGAACGGGGTGAACATCGGGGGCGTGCCGGGCGGACAGCCGAACGCGCGCTCCACCGACTCGGTGAAGCGGGCGTCGCGCAGCCGCAGGTTGTCGTGGGTGACGCGGCGGCTGCGGGTGAGCAGGTTGAAGGCGAACTGGCGGGGCGGCTGGTCGAGGTGGAGGCCGAGGTTCTCGAACCACTCCAGGCTGGCCCGGGCGGCGCGCTGGGTGGAGGCGACGACGGGACGCCTCTCCTCCTCGTAGGCCCGCAGTGCTTTCTGCAGTGAGTCCTGTTCCTCAAGACACGCCGCCAGCGCGAGGGCGTCCTCGACGGCCAGCTTGGTGCCGGAGCCGATGGAGAAGTGGGCGGTGTGGGCGGCGTCGCCCAGCAGGACGACGTTCCCGTGCGACCAGCGCTCGTTGACCACCGTACGGAAGGTGGTCCACGCCGACTTGTTGGACTTGAGCGGCCGCCCGCCCAGCGCGTCCGCGAAGATCTTGGCGCAGCGCTCGACCGACTCCTGTTCCTCCAGCTCGTCGAATCCGGCGGCCCGCCACACCTCCTCCCGCATCTCGACGATCACGGTGGAGGCGTCGGCCGCGTAGGGGTAGCCGTGCAGTTGCGTCACGCCGTGCTCGGTCTCGGCGATCTCGAAGCGGAAGGCGTCGAAGGCGAAGTCGGCGGCAAGCCAGATGTAGCGGCAGTGGTGGGCGGCCACATGGGGCCGGAACACATCCGCGTAGGCCTCGCGGGTGGTGCTGTGCACACCGTCGGCGGCGATGACGAGGTCGTGTGTCTCCGCGAGCCAGGCGGGGTACGGGGCCACGGAGCGAAAGCGCAGCTCGACGCCGAGGTTGCGGCAGCGCTCGTGCAGGATTTCCAGGAGCCGCTGTCTGCCCAGTGCGGCGAACCCGTGGCCGCCGGAGGTGTGCCGTACTCCCCGGTGCACGATATGGATGTCGTCCCAGCGCACGAAGTCTTTTTGCAGCGCCGTGTACACCACCGGGTCGGCGTGCTCTATGCCGCCGAGGGTTTCGTCGGAGAGGACGACTCCGAAGCCGAAGGTGTCGTCGGGGGCGTTGCGTTCCCAGACGGTGACTTCGCGGGACGGGTCGAGGCGTTTGAGCAGGGCTGCGGCATAGAGGCCGCCGGGGCCGCCGCCGATGATTGCGACTCGTAGGGGGTGGCTGGTCTCGTCGCGCGGATGCGGGCCGGTGGGGGCTGGTCGCGCCCCGCGGCGGAGCCGCATATCGACACAGCCCCGCGCCCCTGGGGTACGTGCCCCTGAGGTGGGCATTACCGTCCCCGCCACTTCGGTGGGCGCTTCTCCGTGAAGGCCGCGTGGAATTCTGCGTAGTCCTCGCCGTTCATCAACAGGGCCTGGGTCGAGGCATCCAACTCCACCGAGGCGGCCAGCGGCATGTCCAGTTCCGCCGTGAGCAGCGCCTTCGTCTGGGCGTACGCCAGGGCCGGGCCCTCGGACAGGCGGTGGGCCAGCGCCTGTGCGGCGTCGTCCGCCCGCCCCTCCTCCGTCAGTTCGCTGATCAGGCCGATCCGCTCGGCCTCGGGCGCCCGCACCGGTTCTCCGAGCATGAGCAGTCGGGTCGCGTGGCCCAGTCCGACGACCCGGGGCAGCAGGTATGCGGCGCCCATGTCGCCGCCGGACAGTCCGACCCGGGTGAAGAGGAAGGCGAAGCGCGCGGAGGGGTCGGCCACGCGGAAGTCGGCCGCGAGCGCCAGGACGGCCCCCGCGCCCGCCGCCACCCCGTGCACCGCCGCGATCACCGGGAACGGGCACTCCCGTACGGCCCGCACGACCTGCCCGGTCATCCGGTTGAAGTCGAGGAGCTGGGCGGTGTCCATGGCCAGGGTGGCGCCGATGATCTCGTCGACGTCGCCGCCGGAGCAGAAGCCGCGTCCCTCCCCGGCCAGCACCAGGGCACGTACGGACCGCTCCCGGGACAGTTCGGCGAGCAGGTCGCGCAGGTCGGCGTAGGCGCCGAAGGTGAGCGCGTTGAGTTTGTCGGGGCGGGCGAGGGTGACGGTGGCGACGCCGTCGGCGACGGTGACGCGCAGATGCTGCCAGTGGGAGGTGCGGGCGGCGGAGCCGGTGAACGGACTCATGGGGTGCGGCCTCCTCGTGGGAGCGGCGGGCACTGCCTCACGGACTCACGGAGCACTACTCCACGAAGCTATCACCCATCCGTGACTGTCGTCACGAGGGCGCGATACAGCCGGATGTGGCAGACCCCGGTTTGACCCCGATCCGACCCCGCTCCGTCACATCCGTCACGGCTCGTCGACACCCCCGTAACGGCGGGAGCAACCGCGCGAGGCCCGCCGTTCACCCGGGTAAGCCGCCCGGCAACGGGGCCGACGGTCCCGTACGGTGCCCGTCGGACGCCTCTGCCGGGTGGCCCCGTACCATTCATAAGGTTGAAAGCAGGACAGCCTGCTCATGAACGGACCCGCCTTGCACGAACGCCCCTCCGCCTCCGCCTCATGGCGCATCGCGCTGCCGCACTCCGCCGCGGCCGTGCCCGTGGCCCGCGCCCTGGTGCGCACGGCGCTGGCGGAGCTGGAGCACGGGGCCGACTGCGACACCGCGGAACTGCTCACGGCGGAGCTGGTGGCGAACGCCGTGGAGCACACCACCGGCGACGCGCCGATCGAGCTCGTGGTGGAGCTGCTGCCGACCGGCTGCCAGGTGGAGGTGCACGACCCGGACCCGGTGCCGCCCGGCAATCTCACGCGCCCGGCGGAGACCGAGCCCGACCCCTGGCAGGAGCACGGGCGCGGCCTGCTGCTGATCCGCGCGCTCAGTTCGTCCTGCGGCCACCGCCCCACCGAGTCCGGCAAGGCCGTGTGGTTCAGGCTGCCGTCGATCCCGCATCAGCGGCGTCCGGTGTGACCGGCCGCGCGAAGAACGCGAGGAGCAAGGCCTGATCAGGCCAGCGTGGCCACAAGGACCGCCTTGATCGTGTGCATACGGTTCTCCGCCTCGTCGAAGACCACCGAGTGCGCCGACTCGAAGACCTCGTCCGTGACCTCCAGGGACTGAAGGCCGTGGGACTCGTGGATCTCGCGCCCGACCTTGGTGCCGAGGTCGTGGAAGGCGGGCAGGCAGTGCAGGAACTTCACGTCCGGGTTGCCGGTGGCGCGCAGGACGTCCATGGTCACGGCGTACGGGCCGAGCGCGGCGATCCGCTCGTCCCAGACCTCCTTGGGCTCGCCCATGGAGACCCAGACGTCGGTGGCGACGAAGTCGGCGCCCGCGACACCCTCCTCCACGGACTCGGTGAGCAGGACGGCGGCGCCGCTGTCCTCGGCCAGCTCGCGGGCCCGGGCGACGACGTCGTCGCTGGGCCAGTACTGCTTGGGCGCGACGATCCGGACGTCCAGGCCGAGCAGCGCGCCGGTGATCAGGTAGGAGTTGCCCATGTTGAAGCGGGCGTCGCCGAGGTAGGCGAGGACGAAACCGTCGTCGACGAGGTCCTTGCTGCAGTGCTCGGTCATGGTGAGCACGTCGGCGAGCATCTGGGTGGGGTGCCAGTCGTCCGTGAGGCCGTTGTAGACGGGCACACCGGCGTACGCGGCGAGCTCCTCGACCTTGGCCTGACTGTCCCCGCGGTACTCGATCGCGTCGTACATCCGGCCCAGCACCCGCGCGGTGTCCTTCACGGACTCCTTGTGGCCGATCTGGGAACCCGAGGGGTCCAGGTACGTCGTCGAGGCGCCCTGGTCGGCGGCGGCGACCTCGAACGCGCAGCGCGTGCGGGTGGAGGTCTTCTCGAAGATCAGCGCGATGTTCCTGCCCCGCAGGTACTGGGTCTCCGCCCCCGCCTTCTTCGCGGCCTTGAGTTCTGCGGCCAGTTCGATCAGGCCGCGGAACTCGCCCTCGGTGAAGTCCAGCTCCTTGAGGAAGTGGCGGCCGGCGAGGGTGGTCGGGACTGTCGCCATGGGGGGCGCTCCAGAGGGACGAGAACAGGTACGCTGGAAGTCTATACGACGATCAGCATTTCTATACAGCCCCTTTGGGGCCGTTTGGGCTCTATACGGCCTCGCGTTCGACCGGGCAGCTCATGCACCGCGGTCCGCCCCTGCCGCGTCCCAGCTCGCTGCCGGGGATCTCTACCACCTCGATGCCCTGTTTGCGCAGATGCGTGTTGGTGGTGGCGTTGCGCTCGTAGGCGACGACGACGCCCGGCTCGACGGCCAGCACGTTGCAGCCGTCGTCCCACTGCTCGCGCTCGGCGGCGTGCACGTCCTGGGTCGCGGTCAGGACGCGGATCTCGCTCAGCCCGAGGGCGGCGGCGATCGCGCGGTGCATGTGCTCCGGCGGATGGTCGGTGACCTTCAGCTCCTCGCCGACGCCCGGTTCGATGGTGTACGAGCGGAGCATGCCGAGCCCCGCGTACTGGGTGAAGGTGTCGCCGTCGACCATCGTCATCACGGTGTCGAGGTGCATGAACGCCCGCCGCTTCGGCATGTCCAGGGCCACGATCGTCTGCGCGGAGCCGACGGCGAACAGCTTGTGCGCGAGCATCTCGACGGCCTGGGGGGTCGTCCGCTCGCTCATGCCGATGAGGACCGCGCCGTTGCCGATGACCAGGACGTCCCCGCCCTCGATGGTGGACGGGTAGTCGGCCTGCCCCTCGGACCAGACGTGGAACGTTTCGCCGCGGAACAGCGGGTGGTGCCGGTAGATCGCCTCGAAGTGCACGGTCTCGCGCTGCCGGGCGGGCCAGCGCATGGCGTTGATGGAGACGCCGTCGTAGATCCAGGCGGAGGTGTCCCGGGTGAAGAGGTGGTTGGGCAGCGGGTCGAGCAGGAACTCGTCGAGTTCCATGACGTGGAAGCGCACCGAGGTCGGTTCCGCGTGCGCGTCCAGGAACTCCCGCTTGGTCATGCCGCCGACCAGCAGGTCGGCCAGCTCCCGGGCGGGCAGAGGCTCGAAGGCGGCCCGGAGGTGGTCGGTGGCGAGCACCCCGTACTCCTTCTCGTCGAAGACCCGGTCCAGGACGAGCGTTCGGGCCGCCGGGATCTCCAGGGCCTCGGTGAGCAGGTCGCCGAAGAGATGCACGGCGACCCCACGGTCGCGCAGCACGTCGGCGAACCCGTCGTGCTCGGCACGCGCCCGCCGCACCCACAGCACGTCGTCGAAGAGGAGGGCGTCCTTGTTGCTGGGGGTGAGCCTTTTGAGCTCGAGATCCGGCCGGTGCAGGATGACGCGGCGCAGCCGCCCGGCCTCGGAGTCGACATGGAATCCCATGCCTCCATCCTGACCACCCAAGACCGTGTTCACCCGCTGGTCGACCGTTTCCGCACGGCCTTGTTTTCGTCTCCTCGACGTTAATCGGGCCGGACTATCGACTGAGGCGCGCCGCGGGGGTCATCCGCTCGGCAGTGGCTGCTGGAGCAGCTCCGGGCGGGCCAGCATCCGGCGGGAGGTGCGGCCCGGGTCGAGGGCGGCACGGGCGACGATCCAGCCCGCGAGGGCGTGCGGTTCGGCCGGGTCGGCGGCCAGTTCGTCGCCGTACGCGGCGAGCGCGGCGACCGGATTGCCGGCGGCGAGGTGCTCGTCGGCGGTGCGCGGGGCGGCGGGAGGGGTGGCGAAGGCGTGGGTGCGGACGTCCGGCCAGGAGGTGCGGTCGGGGCGGAAGCGGGGGGTGCCGGCCGCGTCCGTGGCGTCGGACACCGGAAGTACGTTGCGCAGGCGCCACTCGGTGCGGTGCAGCGCGGCGGCCGCACGGGCGCGGATCAGGGCGGCCGCGGGGACGGGTTCCCGCAGCCAGCCGTCCAGGGTGCGGGCGAGGGCCGACACCAGGGCACGGCCCTGGGCGGTGAGACGGCCCTCGGCGAGCAGGGTGCGCACCACGAGCCGGCTCTGCAGGCGGCGCAGCGCGAAGTGGTAGCCGGCCTCGTCGGCCGACCGGCCGTCCCGCGCGCCGACCAGGCGGTCCCGCCAGAAGCCCGTGACGCCGGTGAAGGCGTACGCGCCGTGCAGCAGGCCGGTGAGATGGCGCGGGTCGGGACGCCAGGGGGCGTAGTAACGCTCCGCCCGGTCGTCGTCGAGCAGCGGGAAGAGGTGCAGCAGGGCGGCCAGCTTGCTGTGCTGGAACTCGTGGACGAGCGTCTCGGCAAGGGCGAGGGCCCGGGAGGGCCGGGCGATCACCATCGCACCGAAGGAGTCGCCGCTGGACGCGGAGACCAGGACGGCCGGCGGGGCGGGCGGCACGGCGCCGGTACGGCCCCAGGGCACGACGGAGCGGATCGCGGCCGGGTCGATCCGGCCGGGCCCGGTACCGCCCGGCACGGCGAGCACCGCGACGGCCTCCTCGAACAGCCGCTGCCAAGCCCACGCCTCCGCGGCTTCCAGCCGGGCGGGCGGCAGAGGGTCGTCCAGGTCACGGTAGGGATCGAGGTCGTCGAGGGGTATGGGGACGGGTCCGGCGGGGCCAAGGTGGGTGAGGGTGCGCAGGGGGAGCCAGGAGGACGCCGGGCCCACCGGGTCGGAATCCTCTACGACGGCCTGGCCGCCCCCGCTCGGTAAGGGTGCCGTGGCCGGACGGATCGTCACGGACGTCGTACCGCCGCCGCGGCCCGGCCCCGTGAGGGTCAGCTCTCCCCCGCTCGTTCGCGCCTGACCGACCGTCAATCCCACTTTTCCCTGGGGGAGTCGCGCCAGCCCCAGGCCGGGAAGGGAGAGCGCGCCGTCGGTGAGGGGGACCGTCAGGTCCGCCTCCGTGCCGGCGCGCAGGGAGGCCGTGACGGCCAGGGCGCACAGATGGCCCGCCTCGGCCCACAGCGGCGGGCCGGTCGCGGTGCCGTGCGCCCGGCGCAGTACATGGGCGAGCCAGGCGCCGGTCGCCGGGGCGAGCAGCAGCCGGTCGACCGGCTCGGGTGCCCGGGCCGCCGCCTGCTTCAGGACGCGCCAGGCCACGGCGGCCGGGGTCAGGGGTGTGGGCAGCGCTTCGAGGCGGTCCAGCAGCGTCCGCAGGAGCAGCAGTCGGCGCGCCCGCTCCCCCCGTTCGAGGAAGGCGACGGCCTCCGCGGAGCCGCCGCCCGCGGCCAGTTCCGCGAAGAGCCGCTCCGGCATGCGGAACGGGGCGGGGTGCGGCTCACTGGTCATGGGCGGGGACCTCCGGTCGCGGGTGCGGGCATGCGAGGGCCCGAACGGGCGCACGGGCCTCGTCAGGGTCTGCCGTAGGGGCGGGCGGAGTTACTCGGCCCGGGTGCCGCCGCTCTAGGCCCTGTCGTCACATTCCCGTCGTCCGCCCGAAGGGCAGGCGGGAATGTGACGACAGGGCCTAGCCTTCACCTCCGCCCCTGATGCTGCTGCGGGCGCGCAGGACCTCCTCGAGGAGACGAGCGGTCGGGCCGAGCGGGGCGAGACCGTCCACGGCGATCAAGGGCAGCGCCGCGAGGTCCGCCAGATCCGACTCCCAGACGTCGGCATGCCCCTCGGCGGCCGACGCACGAGCGGTGACTGCGGGGTGGTGCAGTGCGGGCGGCTGGTCCAAGATGCTCCCCCTTCTCGCACGGTGGCACGCGATGCCCCGTGCCCGTGTCCTTTTCCATCATGGCCATTCCTGCCCGAGTCGAAAACCGTACGATCACGCCACTCGATCATTTCCGATCGCTCGGGCGCTGCGCCGAGGCCGCGAACTCGCGCAGCGCGAGTTCGAGTTCCGCCTTGCGCTCGGGGTCGTCATCGACGGACACCACGGCGTCGAACAGCTCCCAGAGCGCCTCGGAGTGGTGTCGTGAGAGGGCGTTGAGGATGCCGATAGCGTCGGTGCGGGCCTTGGGGTGACGGGGCAGCATCGCTGTGACACGGGGGTTCAACGCGGCGACCACGGTCTGCCGTTCGGTGGGGTCGCCCATCAGCGGATAGGCGAGCAGTGCCTCCACGGCCCGCTGCAGCGGGGAGGCCGGGCGCCGCTCGGGGGCGGGTGCGGCCGCGGGCAGGATGTCGGTGCGCTCGGGGCTCTGCAGCCGGATCTCCGGATACTGAAGGGTACGTCCCGCTTCCCTGAGGGCCGCGATACGTGTCCTTACGGCCGGAAACAGTTCCTCCGGATCGGGTGGCGCGGGCAGGACAACCGCTCGGGCGGCCAGCAGAGCGAGCATGATCTCGGAGAAGAGCCCGGTGGCGCGCACGGGGTCGTTGGCGGCGGCCCGGCCGCGGCCGGCCGCGCGCAGCAGGGTCTGCTGATGGGCGAGGCTGCGCCGTCCCACGGGCAGCGCGTCGGGCGGCAGCGGCTCCCGGAAGCCGAGGGCCTCCTCGAAGGTCTCGCAGGCGTCCACGATCCACAGCTGCTCGGCGAAGCCGGGCACGGCGTCGCCTGCGTACCGGGCGAGCGCGGAGTCCAGGTCGATGCCCAGCTTGTCGGCGGTGGACGCGTCCGCGCAGAACAGCCGCAGCCGCCCGGCCCGGTCGAGGACACCGTGCCCGCCCCACCACACCCACAGGATGTCGCCCTGGGCCAGGGGGAGTTCACGGACCAGGACGCGGCGCAGCGTGGCGTGGTCGGCGGGCTCGTACGGGACTTCGGGGACGTACGACGGCAACGGCGCGAGGTGCAGCCGGAGTTGGGCGTCCGGCACCCCGGCCGCGCGCAGCAGCCGGTGGAAGGCGACGGCGTCCCGGGCCGGCCCGGGCAGGTCCCAGCCGGAGCCGGCGTCGTAGCTCTCGATGCCGACGATCAGGGCGTGCACGCGGGCGGGGTCCACGCGCGGCGGCATGGGCGGCACGGGACCCGTCACGGCAGACGGTCCACGATGCGGCGGTACACCTCGGGGTTGGTCCAGTAGGCGCTGTGAGCGGCGGGGAACGGCTGGCGGCTGTCGACGGCGACGTCGGTGACCCGGCCCGGGAACAGGTCCGCGCCGAGGTAGGAGAGCAGGTCGTGGGGGTCGTACAGGTTCAGCCAGTCGGGGACGTGCGCGGGCAGCGGGGCGGGGTGGTCGAGGGAGGGCAGGGAGCCGGACTCGTACAGGAAGGGCCCCTGGGATCCGGCCGTCACCAGGAGGCGGACCTGGGGCAGCGGGGCGGAGATCAGGGTGTCCAGGGCGATGATGCCGCCCAGGCTGTGGCAGACGAGCGCGACGGGCGGCTCCAGGCCCGCGACGAGGGCGCGCAGGTCGGCGCGGACGGCCTCGCCGCGGCTGAGGTAGCGCAGGATGTCGGCGGCGGCCGGGTGGGCGGCCTCGGTGAGGGCGCGGCGACGGCGTACGACGGCACGGGACGCGGCGGATCCGGCGGCCCGCAGCAGCAGGGAGCGCAGCCCGCGCTCCGTGCCCCGGGGCGGTGCGCCGAGGGTTTCGGCGAGCCGGTCGGCGACGGCGTCCCGGGTGTCGCCGACGGGGACGAGCGGCGTGTCGGCGTCGAGGGCGTCGGCGATGACGCGGGCGGTCAGGCTGCGGGCGGCGAGGGCCGCGAGCTCGTCCGGGTCGAGGGCGGCGGCGGCCGGGCCGAGCAGCGGATGAGCGGCGAGGTCGGTGGCGGCGCGTGCCAGGCCGGGGCCCGACTCGGCGGCGGGCGCGTCGCCTTGGGCGGCGAGCGCGGCCAGTTGTGCCTGGAGTTTCTGTTCCGGCGGTACGGAGCCGGGCGGGCGTTCGACCACGGGTTGCGCACCGGCCGCGGCGAGGGCGAGTTCGGCGTACGGGTCGGCGTACAGCGCGGCCCAGGCGGCCGTCGTGTCGTCGGTGGCATCCGGGGCGTACGGGGTCTCGGCGAGCCCGCGGGCCGTGGCCCCCGGCTGCGGCGGAAGGCTGGCCCCACCTGCGGCGAGCGTGGCGCCGTGCGTGCCTCCCCAGTAGTACGGCACGATGCGAAGCCCGTCGCGCAGCGCGGTCAGGCCGGCCGCCACGCGCCCCGCGAGCTTCGAGAAGCCTGGTTCGCGCACCCCTGTCCCATGGATGAAGACGACCGCCGTCATGTGCCCCCCGAGACACCCGTGCAGTGTTGTGTACGACTTCCGATACGTCGTCAACTTACCAGTAGCATAGGGAAGTTGGGTCGAGCGCATGCGCGAGGACCCTCACCTGTCCGGACGAACGGCCTCGGCAACTGGACAACAGGGGGACACGGTGAGCCCTGACGCGATGGTCATGCACTTCGTGGGTGCCTCGGCCCTGATCCTGGTGGCCGCGCACGCCGCCGGCTGGCTGGCCCGGAAGCTGAAACAGCCGTACATCGTGGGCCAGTTGACGGCGGGCATAGCGCTCGGTCCCTCGCTGCTCGGCAGTGTGGCCCCGGACGCGCACCGGTCACTGTTTCCCGAGGACATCTCTCCGGCGCTGACCGGGTTCGCGCAGTTCGCGCTGGTGGTGTTCCTGTTCGCGGTGGGCTACGAGCTGGACCTGAAGGTCCTGGGGGCGCGGGCGCGCACGGCGGTGACGGTGGCGCTGGCGGCCTTCGTGGTGCCGATGGCGGTGGGCAGCGGCTGTGCGCTGCTGTTCCGGGAGCAGTTGTACGACCTCGGCATGCCGCGGGACCTCTCCCCCGCGATGGTGGTGTTCGCCGGGGTCGCCCTGTCGATAACGGCGGTGCCGGTGCTGACGGCCATAGTGCGGGAGAACGGGCTGGCGCCCACGGTTCCCGGAGTGGTGGCCGTCTCCGCGGCCGGGCTGCTCGACGTGATCGGGTGGACGGTGCTGGCCGGGACGATGCTGGACGGCGACGGCGGCGGGCACGCGCTGGGCTGGCCGTGGCGGGCGCTGATCGGAGTCGGCTTCACCGCGCTGATGCTGGTGGCGGCACGCCCGCTGCTGCGCAGACTGCTGTGGGGCACGCGGACGCGGATGGAGCCCTCGCTGCGGCTGGCACTGCTCATCGGCTTCGCCCTCGGGTCGGCGTGGGTGACGCACTCCGTCGGGCTGCACGTCATCTTCGGCGCGTTGCTGGCGGGGGTCGTGGTGCCGCGCGAGAAGGGCGGGACGCTGGACCCGGACCTGCTGCGCCCGCTGCACGACGTCAGTTCTCTCCTGCTGCCCTTCTTCTTCGTCGTCTCCGGCCAATCCGTCGCCCTGAACAGCATGGACGCCACGGGATGGGTCGCCCTGCTGGTGGTGACGGTACTGGCGGTGACCACGAAGACCGGCAGCGGCACGGTGGCGGCCCGGCTGGGCGGACTGGACCGTGACGACGCGCGAACGGTCGGCGTCCTGCTGAGCGCCCGCGGCCTCACGGAACTGATCGCCCTCAACGCCGGCCTCCAGGCGGGCCTGCTGAGCAAGCCCCTCTACACGGTCCTGGTCTTCATGGCCCTGACCACGACACTCCTGACCCAGCCACTACTCCTCCTGACCCGCCGCATGTCGGACCGACGCCCACACCCCGCCCCCACGAACCCTGCCCCGGACGGCACGACGACAACACCCGTGGCAGACATGGGCTGACACCCCCGGCGAGGTGTCGGACGGAGCGTTGTTCGCCGGGAGGACTGGTGCCGGTAGGGGCGCGGGGCTGTGTCAATACGCGGCTCCGCCGCGGGGCGCGACCAGCCCCCACCGGCCCGCAGACTCACCACAGCCCCACGACACCCCCCGCCCCCCCGGGCCCCACCGCCGGAGGCTAAAGCGGCATCGGCGCCAAGTCGCACTCGATCCGCCGCCGCTGACGCGCCGCCAGCAGCCACGGATGGTCGGCACGCAGAACACGGCTGAAGCCCTCCACGGCCTTGCGCTGGAGCTCGTCCGCCTCCGGGCCGCGGCCCAGGCCCCGCAGATCCAGCGCGAGGTTGGCCGTGCAGGACAGCGTCAGCGGGTGCTCCTCGCCCGCGGCCTCGGCGAGCCGCGGCAGATTGGCCTCGTCGATGGCGTGCGCCCGCTCGAAGTCCAGGCGCGCGTATGCCGTGTTGGCCTGCCCGAGGGCGACGGTCAGCGTGATGATGTGGTGCTCCCCCACCTGCTCGGCCAGCCGCCGTGCCGCCTCGTCCTCGTGCTCCTGCGCGCTGTCGAGCGCCCCGAGCGCCCGCAGCGTGGCGGCGAGGTTGGCCCGGGTCAGCAGGGAGTACGCGTGGTCGTCGCCCAGGCGCTGCTCGTACCGCCGTAGCGTCGCCTCGGCCAGCTGGCGGGAGCTGTCGAGGTCCCCGGCCAGGCGCTGGTCGACGGCCAGGTTGATCGCCGTGGACAGCGAGTCGAAGTGGTCGGGCCCGTAGCGGGAGGTGAAGCGCCGCAGCGTCTCCTCGGCGAGCTTGCGGGCCTCGGTGAGCGCCCCGTCGCGGCGCTGGCACACCGCGAGGTTGCGGGCGATGCGCAGGGTGAGTGGGTGCTCCTCGCCGAGCGCGGTACGCGCCCGCCGGTGGACGTCCTCCTGGAAGTCCCGGGCACCGGGATAGTCGCCGTTCTCCCGCATGTCGATGGACAGGGCGTTGAGCGTGTTGAGGGTGAAGAAGCTGGCGGGGCCGAACAGCAGGTCACGCAGCCGGGCGTTCTCCTGGTCCAGCGGCAGCGCCTCCTTGAACTGT
Organism: Streptomyces sp. NPDC002838; assembly: GCF_040295365.1. Classification (NCBI taxonomy): domain Bacteria; kingdom Bacillati; phylum Actinomycetota; class Actinomycetes; order Kitasatosporales; family Streptomycetaceae; genus Streptomyces; species Streptomyces sp. NPDC002838. Next base: position 78,878 of record NZ_JBEOVF010000034.1, read on the forward strand.
CCGCACAGCCGCAGGTCGACGACCCAGTTGTGGGTGGCACTCAAGGTGACGGGGTCGTCGGAGCCGAACAGGGATCGGGCCAGCTCGGTGGCCTCCTGGCCCAAGTCCCGCGCTTCCTGGAACCGGCCCTGGTAGCGGCGGGCGTCGGCCATCTGGCTCAGGGAGTGGATCAGTTCCTCGGGCTCGACGTCCTGGCGGCGGGAGGCCTCCAGCGCCTTCTCGTTGAGAGGAATCGACTCGGGTACCTGTCCGATCTGCCGCAACAGGAACGACAGGCTCTTGGTCATGCGAATGACTTGGAGGTCGTCCTCGCCGGAAGCCGCGAGCCAGGCGTTCCAGGCCTGCCGGGCGTAATCCGCGGCACCCTCGTGGTCTCCCCAGTAGTAGAGGAACCACACGGTGTCGGAGACCAGGTCCCGTACCCAGGTGTCGGAGCTGGCCACCGCCTCGGAGGCGAGCACATGGGGCAGCAGCGCCTGGTAGGCGGGCCACTCCAGCGACGAGCCGTAGGGGCCCGGCTTGGCCGCCGACAGCAGCTGGTGCGCGGCGCTGCGCATCCGCTCCCGTTCCTCGGGGTTCAGCTTGGCCAGGAGCACGGTCTGCAGCAGGCGGTGCATCTGCAGGGTGTCGGAGCGCGGGTCCACCTTGATCAGCGAGAACTGGCTGAGGTCGCGCACCGCGCGGTTCAGCCGGATCGACTCGCGCAGCAGCGGGTCGATCTCGGGCGTGATGCTGACGCCCCGGCTGCCGCGCAGCATGGACCGCGGGATGGGCTCGGGGGCCATGCTGGCGCAGATGTCGAGCAGCTGCCGGGCGCCGGGGTTGTTCTGCTGGATCCGCTCCAGCGAGATGTCCCAGGCTGCCGCGACGGAGACCGGGTAGTCGGGGGACGGTTCGATCTCGAGGATCTCCGGGCTGCGCTCGGTGAGCAGGTCGAGGTACTCCCCGACGAGCATGCCGGTGACGCCGAGCCAGGCACCCGCCTGCTCCACCGCGAGCGGCAGATCGCCCAGCGCCTCGGCGAGCCGGTCGGCCTCCTCGGCGCTCAGGTCGGGCGAGCGCTTCTGGAGCAGCTCGACGGACTCCTCCCGGTCGAAGACGTTCACCGGCAACGGGGTGGCGACCCGCTCCCAGGCGCGGTTCCGGGAGGTGACGATGACCTTGCCGGGCCCGTTGGTGGGGAAGTAGTTGCGCACCGCCTCGACGTCCTCCGCATTGTCGAAGACGAGCAGCCAGTTGTCGTACGGCGCTCCGGTGCGCAGCGCCTCCAGTACGGCGGGCACGGCGGTGTTGGCGGCGGGGGCGCCCAGGCTGTCCTGGCCGGTCGGGGCGACGCCCAGCTGGGCGGCCAGGCTGGCGAGGGCGGCCAGGATGAGGCTCTCCCGCTCGGCGGGGATCCAGCAGATCACCTTGTAGTCGTGCTGGTGGGTGTAGATGTACTCCAGCGCGAGCTGGGACTTGCCGACGCCGCCCAGGCCGTGCAGGGCGTGCGGCAGGACGGCCGCGGTGTCCTGGGCGCCCAGCTGCTCCTCCACGAGCCTCAGCAGCGCCCGGCGGCCGACGAACGAGGTGTTCCTCAGGGGAACGTTCACCAGAAGGGCCGGCGTTGCGGTCGTGGTGCTCTGCATGAGCGGCTCAGCCTCCGGGGCTTCGTGTTGGTTCTCGTCGGTTACCAGGCTCGGCACGGGGGGTTCTCCAGGTTCGTCGGGGACGTTCGACGCTGGATCACTGCCTTCTCCGGCGCCGGATGATCCCCCACCGCCCGTGTGGTTCACCTCTGGGAGTGAGCCTGCGGGCAAACTGGCAGCCGCCCGTTCGGCCGTACCGGACCTGAGCCTGGCGAGGTTCGGTTCGATGCGTTTGGCGCGTTCGGAGTACGGCCCCGAGAGTGCGCGCATCACGGCCAGTTCGCTGCGTACCCAGCCGCGCTCGGCCGGGTCGGGCAGCGTGGTGCCCGTCGGGTCGCGCAGGGCGGCGCGCAGGGCGACGCCCCGTTCGCCCGCGGCGGGCAGGTCGCCCACCACGCTGACGGTGCGGGCGAGTTGGCTGCGGGTGGTGGTGGCGAGCAGGGCCTCGCGGACGCCGTCGGCGAATTCGGGGCGGCCGTCGCCGCCGCTGTCCCAGTCGATCAGCCCGCCCATGAGGATCTCGGCCAGGTGGTCCGGGCCGGTCTCCGGCATGGTGCGCCGCCGCAGTTGTTCCACGAGGTCGAACTCGAAGGGAATGGCGGCGAGTTGGGTGGCGAGACGGCGGGCGGCCGGGGTGGCGAGGGTGAAGAAGCGGCGGACGGCGGCGGTGGCGGCGCGCGGGAAGCGAGGGGCGCGCAGTCCGGGCGCGGGGGCCCCCTTGGTGAGGGTGCCGGCCAGGACGACGGGCAGGGCGCGGCGTACTCCCCGCTCCGAGGTGACGAGGTCGGCCCAGGCGGCGAGGGAGCCGGCCTTGAGGGACAGCACGGGCACCGGGACGGAGCCGTCGCCCGCGGCGGGCAGCGGCCGCAGCGGGTCGGGTCCGCCGGGCGGCGCCCAGTGGGCGAGGGCGTCGTTGGGGGCGCCGAAGCCGCCGGCCTCCAGGACCGCCTGGTAGGGGTAGAGCGAGGAGCGGTGGCGCAGATGCGGCGGCAGCAGGTGGACGAGAGCGGTGGGGCCGGCGTGGGCGAGCCGGCCCAGCAGGTCGTCGGCGGTGGACGCGGCCCAGCCGTGGGCGAGTCCGTCGGTGACGACGAGGAAGATGCGGCCGCCCCGTCCGTCGAGGAGTTCGGCGGGGTCGGCGGCGGCCGGGCCGGTGGGCCGGCGCAGGGTGGCGGTCCCGGTGCGCGGCACGTCGACCTTGACCGTGCGTACGCCCCGGAAGGCGCCGCTGTGCTCGGCGGCCTCGGCGAGCCGGGCGGTGGCCTCCTCCCAGATCCGCATGGTGGGGGCGGCGTCGACGAGCAGCACGAGGTCGAAGGCGGAGGTGCGTGCGGGCCGCAGGAAGGGCAGCCACAGGCCGTCGACGAGCCCCTGCTCGGCGGTCGTCTCCTCGTCCAGCTCCAGGGTGTCGCGGGAGGGGATGCGGCGGGCCAGCTGGTGCAGGGCGCGCGCGAGCAGGGCCGTGGCGCGGCCGGGCCCCTGCTGGGGGCGGTCGTCGGGCAGCAGCGGGCGGCCGACGTGCAGGGCGAAGGGCCCTTCGGGGTGGGGTAACAGCCGGGCGGGCACGGCCGGTTCGCCGAATCCGGCGCCGGTCTGCGCCGGGCCGGGCCGGTGGGCGTGGTCCACGGTCGGCGGAGTCCGCAGGCCGGGGGTTCCGGCGTCGGCGGGGGTGCGCCGCGGCGGCCGTACGGGATCGGCGGCGGGCGCGTCCTCGGGGCGGGTCTCGTCGGCCGGGGGCGCGTCCGGGTGTCGTACGTCGTCGGTGTCCGCGGTGTGGGAGGGCCGCTCGGTCGCGGGCACGGTGTCGTGGACCGGTGCGGGGTCCTGCCCGGCGCCGGCCGGGCCGCCGTGGCGGGACCAGTGCGCGGCGAGCCAGACCGCGTCGGCGACCTCCTGCCAGCGCGGCGCGGACCGCTCGTCGGCGTACGGACTGGTGCGGGCCGGTGCGTCCTGTTCCGGGGCGGCGGAGAGCGTCGCTCCGTGCTCTCGCGCGTACTCGACGGACTCTGAGAACGCCGAAGGAGGCGACGACCCCGATGCGGGACCTCCGTCGCCGAGCCCGGACGCGCGCTCCCTGGGAAAGCCGGTCATTCAGCGGCCCTTCGCGAGGTCGCGGAGCAGCATTTCCACGAGCTTACGCCCGTCACCATCCGCCTGGAAACCACCCGCGGTAGTCATCTGGACAGCGTTGAGTAGCTGGTCGAGCGAGTGGGTGCCGCCGGCCTGGACCCGCTGTACGAACAGGTTCACCAGGTCTTCCGTGCCCTGTGGCCGGGCGCCGAGGTGTCCCTCGACCATGGCCAGGAGTTGCTCACGGGTGGGCGTGCGCATCTCCAGCGGCAGACAGCGGCGGCGGAAGGCGGCGGGAAACTCACGTTCTCCGTTGCTGGTGATCACCACGACCGGGAACTCCCGGCACTCGACCCGCCCGCCCCGCACCAGGGCGTGGCCGCCGGGGTCGCTGGTGTGGACGCGCGCGGTGTCCGCGGCATCGCGCACCAGCTCCGGGACGTCATAGCTTCCGTTCTCCAGCACGTGCAACAGGTCGTTCGGCAGGTCGATGTCGCTCTTGTCGAGCTCGTCGACGAGAAGCACACGGGGACGATCGTAGGGCAGCAAGGCGGTGCCGAGGGGCCCCAGGGTGATGAAGTCACCAAGAAACGGGGGCAGTTGACGATCTCTTGACGCGAGCCCGGTGTTGACGGCCGGCTCGGTGAGGTCCTCCTCGCCCGTCTCCGGGGCCGCCGCGTCCCTCAGGCCGGCCTGCCAGGCGGCGATGGCCTGGGCGCGTCCCATGGCGTCATGGACGTACAGCCCGTCGCGCAGTGCCGTACGGCTGACGATGTTCCACTCCAGGACCCGGCCCAGACCCAGTTCGCGGGATATCAGGTAGGCGAGGGTCGACTTGCCGACTCCGGGCGGGCCGGTGATCAGCAGGGGCCGGCGCAGCAGCAGCGCGGCGTTGACGGTGTCGATCTCGTCCGGGCCGAGCTGGGGCGTGATGTCGCCGGGGCCCAGGCGGCGCTGCGCGGCCTGAGGGTCGTCCGGCGGCGTGGGCTGCAGCGGCTCGCCGCGGAACCGGCGCCAGGGCGGCGGCTCCGGCAGCTTGGGCGGGACGGCCGGGGCGCGGCCCGTGGCGTGGAAGACGCGCCAGCCGTTCGGGGACGTCTGCTCGTGCGCGCTCATGCCGGTGCCTCCTCGCCGGCGAGATCGCCGGGGTCGATGTCAACGAGTCGGGTGGGGTCGTCCCAGAAGAAGCCGATGTGCCGGCCGAGGAACCGGCTGGGTCCCTGTGTGTGCAACTCGGCGTTCTGGCGCAGCCGGTGAATGGCCGTCGGGATCTGCGAGGGCGTCGGCACGGCGGCGAACACGGCGGTCACCACCTCCCGGCGCTCCTCGTCGAATACCCCTCTGCGGTCCCAGACCGCGAGTCCGATCCCCTCCGCTATGGCGGCCTTGAGCGCCTCCAGGGCAAAGCGGTCGGCCGGGGCGTCCAGCACCACGGCCGTATGTCTGTTCTCCCCTGCGAGCACCGCCTGCCATGCCTCCGGCCGCCGACTGTCCGGTTCACTCCAGCCGTGCACCGTGACCCCGTGCCGCCGCAGTGTGCGCCAACGCTCCCGCCACTGCTCCCTTACCAGCGCGTCGTCGCTGCGCATCCGCTCCAGGCTGCGCAGGTGCACCCCGTACTTCAGCCCGAGCGGCAACGGGCGTCCGTCACCGATCCGGTACGTCAATCCCGCCACATCGTGGTTGAGCAACTCGTACGGCAGGACGAACTCGATGTACGGCGGTGGCTGCACGCGTCCACTCGGATCCGGCTCGCGCGGGGCGGACCAGAGCCGGGCGCCCTGCCTGAGCGCGCGTTCGACGGCCGTGCCGAGCTGGTCCAGGGTGGTGAGGGACGGTTCGCCGGGCTGGGGGTTCCAGTGGCCGGGCACGGTGTTGAGCCAGGGGCGTACGACGATCTCGCCGGTGCCGTCCCGGGCCGGCTCGACCGCGACGATCAGGCAGCGCGGGACATCGGGGTCGCTCACCACGGCGGCGCGGGCCTCCCGGCGCCGCTTCAGCTCCGCGGTCCGGCCGGCGCGCCGGGCCCAGTCGTCGACCCAGCCGGCCAGGGCCGCGCGGTGGCCGGGCGCGACGGCGACCCCGGCCGCGCGGTCGAGGAGCAGGACGGTGGGCGGCAGGCCGTCCGGTTGCACGTTCCACTCCAGGACGTGCGTGAAGAGCTGCTCCGGGTTGAGCCCGAGGGGCAGGTCGAGGCCGGATAACTCCTGGACCAGGTCGTCCCGCAGCCGGCTCGCGGACAGCTCGCCCTTGGCCAGGACCGCGCGTGCGCTGCTCTCGTCATCGTGGCTGAGCGGGCCGAGCAGCGTATCGGTTTCGGTGCCGGGAGCGGGGGCCGGGGCTTGGTCGGGGGCGATGAGCCGGTCGAGTTCGTCGCCCGCCGGGGCTCCTTCGAGGATGCGGACCACTCCGACGAGTACGTGCTCCCCGCCCGCCACGTTCAGCGCGGCGCGCACCAGGGCGGCCACGTCCTCGCGCTGCCGGACACCGCGTACGTCGACCGGCCGGCCGAGCTGATCCGCGAGGAGCGCGGCGAACTGGACCCGCGCCTGGGCGTCCTCGGTGCAGCTCAGATCGCACAGACCGTCGGTCAGCTCCGCCAGCAGCCGAAGTCCCCGCGGGCGCGCGGAAGCGTCCTCGGGCTTGCCCCACCCCGCGCCTGTCTCCACCGACTGTCCCCCATGAGCCGGTATGCCTGCCTGACCGACCTGCGAAGTTAGCACGGCAACTGGCGGTTAACCAGAGACAGGTGAGACGGGAAGGCGCGAAGTCCGGCCGGGCGCCCCCGAGTTGGGAGACTCGGCCGGAAATCGATCCTCACAGGCTCCTAAAGCCGTCTACAGCCTCGGGTCCACCGGTTCCGACTCCAGCGCCAGCACGCCGAAGACGGCCTCGTGCACCCGCCACAGCGGCTCGCCCTCCGCGAGCCGGTCCAGCGCCTCCAGACCGAGCGCGTACTCGCGGATCGCGAGCGAGCGCTTGTGGTTGAGGAACCGGCCGCGGAGGCGGGCGAGGTTGTCGGGACGCGTGTACTCCGGGCCGTAGATGATCCGGAGGTACTCGCGGCCGCGGCATTTGATGCCGGGCTGCACCAGGCGCCCTTGCTCGCTGCGTACCACCGCCCCGACCGGCTTGACGACCATGCCCTCGCCGCCCCGGCCGGTCATCTCCAGCCACCAGTCGACGCCGGCCCGTACCGACTCGGGGTCGGCGGTGTCGACGTACAGGCGACGCGTGGTCTGGAGCAGGCCGCTGCCGTCGTGCTCCACCAGCCGGTCGAGGAGCGCGAGCTGCTCGTCGTGCGGCAGGGCGGCAAGGCTGCGGCCCTGGACGGCGAGGATCTGGAAGGGGGCCAGGCGTACGCCGTCCAGGCCGTCCGTGGTCCAGCAGTAGCGCCGGTAGGCGTCCGTGAACGCCGAGGCGGCGTCGGCCCGCTGGCGCTGGCGGGCCAGCAGGTCCGAGACGTCGACGCCGCGCGCCGCCGCGCCCTCCAGGGCGGCCAGCGCGCCGGGGAACACCGCGCCGGACGCGGCGCCCACGGACGCGTACTGACTGCGCAGCAGGCCCGCGGCCTTCAACGACCATGGCATCAGCTCGGCGTCCAGGAGCAGCCAGTCCGTGTCGAGTTCGGCCCAGAGGCCCGCCTCGTCGATCGCCGTGCGCACGCGGCCGAGGATGTCCTCGGTGACGGTCTCGTCGTCGAAGAACGGGCGGCCGGTGCGCGTGTAGAGCGACCCGGTGGGGCCGTCGACCCCGAATCGCTTGCGGGCCGCCTCGGCGTCCCGGCAGACCAGCGCCACCGCCCGCGAGCCCATGTGCTTCTCCTCGCACACCACCCGCGCGACGCCGTCCTCCTTGTACTGCGCGAAGGCCTCGGCCGGGTGCTCGAGGTAGCCGTCGACGTGACTCGTCGCCGTCGGTGCCATGGTCGGCGGGAGGTACGGCAGCAGCCGCGGGTCCACCGCGAAACGGCTCATGACCTCAAGAGCAGCCGCCGCGTTCTCCTCGCGGATCGAGACGCGGCCCTGGTGCCTGGTCTCGACGACCCGGCGACCGTGCACGTCCGCGAGGTCCAGCGGCCGCCCGTCGTGCCCGCCGGGCGCCTCGGTCCGCAGCGGCTTCGCCGGCTCGTACCAGACCCGCTCCGCGGGTACGTCGACCAGCTCGCGCTCCGGCCAGCGCAGCGCGGTGAGCTTGCCGCCGAAGACGGCGCCGGTGTCCAGGCAGATGGTGTTGTTGAGCCACGTGGCCTCGGGGACCGGAGTGTGGCCGTACACCACGGCGGCGCGACCCCGGTAGTCCTCCGCCCACGGGTAGCGCACCGGCAGCCCGAACTCGTCGGTCTCGCCGGTCGTGTCGCCGTACAGGGCGTGCGAGCGCACCCGGCCGGAGGTGCGGCCGTGGTACTTCTCGGGCAGGCCGGCGTGGCAGACGACGAGCTTGCCGCCGTCGAGGACGTAGTGGCTGACGAGGCCGTCGATGAACTCCCGTACCCGCTGCCTGAACTCCTCGCTCTGGTCCTCCATCTGCTCGATGGTCTCGGCGAGGCCGTGCGTGTGCTGGACCTTGCGGCCCTTGAGGTAACGACCGTACTTGTTCTCGTGGTTGCCGGGGACACAGAGGGCGTTGCCCGACTTCACCATCGACATCACGCGGCGCAGCACGCCCGGGCTGTCCGGGCCGCGGTCGACGAGGTCGCCGACGAAGACCGCCGTACGGCCCTCCGGGTGGACGCCGTCGGCATAGCCCAACTTGCCGAGCAGCGCCTCCAGTTCCAAGGAGCAGCCGTGGATGTCGCCGACGATGTCGAAGGGGCCGGTGAGGTGGGTCAGGTCGTTGAAGCGCTTCTCGGTGACGACGGTGGCGTTCTCGACGTCCTCCACGCCCCGCAGGACGTGCACCTTGCGGAAGCCCTCGCGCTCCAGATGCCTGAGCGAGCGCCTGAGCTCGCGGGTGTGGCGCTGGATGACCCGGCGCGGCATGTCGGCCCGGTCGGTGCGGGAGGCGTTGCGCTCGGCGCACACGTCCTCGGGCACGTCGAGCACGATGGCGATGGGCAGCACGTCGTACCGCTTGGCCAGGTCGATCAGCTGCCGGCGGGCGTCCTGCTGCACGTTGGTCGCGTCGACGACCGTGCGGCGGCCGGCGGCGAGGCGCTTGCCCGCGATGTAGTGCAGGACGTCGAAGGCGTCCCGGGTGGCGCTCTGGTCGTTCTCGTCGTCGGAGACCAGGCCGCGGCAGAAGTCGGAGGAGATCACCTCGGTCGGCTTGAAGTGCCGGCGGGCGAAGGTCGACTTGCCCGATCCGGAGGCGCCGATCAGGACGACGAGGGAGAGGTCGGTGACGGGGAGGACGCGTTCCTTCTGAGTGGTCGTCATGCTGCCTTCGCCTCCTTCTCGTTGCTGCTCCTGATCGTGAATACGGCCATCTGGGTGGGCGGCCCGACCTCGGGGTCGTCCGGCCCGACGGGTGCGAACTCCACGCCGTACCCGTGCCGTTCGGCCACCGCGCCCGCCCAGGTGCGGAACTCCTCGCGCGTCCACTCAAAGCGGTGGTCACCGTGCCGGACGTGGCCGGCCGGGAGGCTCTCCCAGCGCACGTTGTACTCGACGTTGGGCGTGGTCACGAGCACGGTCCGGGGGCGGGCGGCGCCGAACACCGCGTACTCCAGGGCGGGCAGCCGCGGCAGGTCGAGGTGCTCGATCACCTCGCTCAGTACGGCGGCGTCGTAGCCCTTGAGCCGGTTGTCGGTGTAGGCCAGCGAGCTCTGGAAGAGCTTGACGCGCGAGGCCTGCCGCTCCCCCATGCGGTCCAGCTTCAGGCGCCGGGAGGCGATGGTGAGCGCCCGCATCGACACGTCGACGCCGACGATCTCGGTGAACCGCGGGTCCTTCAGCAGCGCCTGCACCAGCTGGCCCTGTCCGCAACCGAGGTCGAGCACGCGGGCGGCGCCGGACTCCTGGAGCGCGGCGGTGATCGCGTCCCGGCGCTGCACGGCGAGCGGGGTCGGCTTCTCCTCGGCCTCGGTCTCCGCCTCGACGGCGTTGTCGATCTCCTCGACCTCGCTGTCGTCGGCCTCGGCAAGCCGCACCAGTTCCAGGCGCTCCCGGGCCTCGCGGGTCAGCGACCAGCGGCGCGAGAGGTAGCGGTTGGTGATCAGGTGCTGCTCCGGGTGGTCGGGCAGCCAGCCCTCGCCGGCCCGCAGCAGCTTGTCGACCTCGTCGGAAGCCACCCAGTAGTGCTTGGCGTCGTCGAGGACGGGGAGCAGGACGTACAGGTGCCGCAGGGCTTCGGCGAGGGTCAATGCCTCGGATTCCAGTACGAGACGCACGTACCGCGAGTCGCCCCACTCCGGGAACTCGCTGTCCAGCGCCACCGGCTCGGCGGTCACCGTCCAGCCGAGTGGCTCGAAGAGGCGTCGCACGAGATCCGGGCCGCCCCGGGCGGGCAGCGCGGGTACCTCAATGCGGAGCGGCAGCGGCTGGGCGGCGCGCTCGGGCCGGGCATTGCACACGCCGCGCATCGCGCTGGAGAAGACACCGCTCAGCGCCACGGCGAGCAGCGAGGAGGCGGCATACGGGCGGTCGTTGACGTACTGCGCGAGGGCCGCGTCGGGGGCGCCGCCGCGCCCCTTGCCCTTGCCCCGCCGGACCAGTGCCACCGCGTCGACCTCCAGCAACAGCGCCGCCGTGCAGCGCTCGGCGTCCGCCTCCGGGTAGAGGACGTGCGCCTTGCCGTAGGACGTGGAGAACGCCTGCGCCTTCTCGGGATGCTTGTGCAGCAGGTAGCCGAGGTCGGTGGCGGGGCGTTCGGGGGTGCCGGTGGTACTGATCGTCAGGAACATGGGGAGGGCCTCTCCGGCCGGTGGACGAGACGGGTGTCGTACGCGCGAGAGCCCCCAGGGAGGGTGATCCTGGGGGCTCGGCAGGACGACGGTCATACGATCGCACACCCCGGCCGACCGGCGCTTTCGTTTATCCGCGCCGCTCCTCCTCCGGTCGCCAGGGGCTGACTCCCAGCTTCCCGGTGGTCCCGAGGTCGAGGTGGGGTGTCACCGTGACCGGCGTGGCGCCGGACCGCACCCGGACCCTGACATAGGGGACGTTGACGGCGGTGCCGGCCTCGACGGTGTTGCGCCACACCAGTCCGGACCGCGCGCGCTCACCGGGGTTCAGGGTCACCGACCGGGGCGGGTCGTCGAAGCCGGTCACGGCGCTGGAGATGCCGCCGCTGCCGTGGAGGATCCTGACGCCGTCGACGGGCTCGCGGTCCTCGTCGAGGAGGGTCAGCTGCGGGTAGCCCTCGACGCGGTAGTCGCTTTTGCCGCAGTTCTCCAGCCACAGCCCCACGACACGCAGTCCCATCGCGGCGTCACCCTCGTCGGCCGTGACCCGGACCCCGGAGGACGGGCACCGACCCGCCTCGGCCGGCGTCTCGGCCGCGGGGACGCTGGTGACCTCGGAGACCTTCACCTGCGTCACGTTCATGTCCCGGCCGCTCGCCGTCGCGGGCGGCATGTCGACGGTGCCCCGCACGGTACGGCCGGGTCCGACGTCGCGCACGGTCTGCCGGGTGTTGGTCATCACCTGGCCGGTGGCCGTCGTGAAGTCGAACAGGATCGTGTACGTCAGCGCTTCGGAACTGTCGTTGACGACCTCGTAGGCGGCGGTGACCGGGGAGTACGCGGAGACGATCCCGGGCGTCGAGGGGGACGGAAGGGTCAGGCCGGTGATCCGCACGCCGTCCATCCCGGGATCGGAGACGGGGGAGACCGAGGTCCGGGGCGTCGCGCCGGCTCCGCCGCCCGGGGAGCCGGCGCGTTCCGAACCGCAGCCGGCCACGAGCAGGGCGGCGGCGAGGACCGGGAGTAAGGGGGTGGCTCTTCGCATCGGGCCACCCCACCAGCACCTCGCTTCATTCACTTGTGGTGGAGGCCACAGTTCCGGCAACAGGCCTGTCACAGTGGCCTCCCCGCACCCATGGCCGGCCTACGACAGCTGCGACTGCACCTGCGACGAGATCAGCTCCAGGTGGTCCAGGTCGGAGAGGTCGAGGATTTGGAGGTAGAGCCGCTCGCAGCCGACCTCGGTGTAGCGGCCGATCCTGTCGACGATCTCGGCCGGGGTGCCGGCCAGGCCGTTGTCCTTCAGCTCCGGGACTTCGCGGCCGATCGCGGCGGCGCGGCGGGCGACCTCCTGGTCGTCCTTGCCGACGCAGACGACGAGGGCGTTGGAGTAGGTGATGTCGTCCGCCTTGCGGCCGGCCTCCTCCGCGGCGGCGCGGACCCGGCCGAACTGGCGCTCACAGCCCTCGATCGAGCCGAACGGCATGTTGAACTCGTCGGCGTACCGCGCGGCCAGGCGCGGGGTGCGGGTCGCACCCTGGCCGCCCACGAGGACGGGGATCTTCTCCTGCGCGGGCTTGGGCAGCGCGGGCGAGTCGGCGAGGTCGTAGTACGTGCCGTGGAAGTCGAAGGTCTGGCCGGCCTCCGTCGCCCACAGACCGGTGACGATCTCCAGCTGCTCCTCGAGGCGGGCGAACTTCTCCTTCGGGAAGGGGATGCCGTACGCCGTGTGCTCCTCCTCGAACCAGCCCGCGCCCAGGCCCAGCTCGACACGGCCGCCGGACATCTGGTCGACATTCGCGACCTGGATGGCGAGAACGCCGGGCAGGCGGAAGGTGGCGGCGGTCATCAGCGTGCCGAGCCGTATGCGCTTGGTCTCGCGGGCGAGGCCGGCGAGGGTGATCCAGGCGTCGGTGGGGCCGGGGAGGCCGTCCACGGAGCCCATCTTGAGGTAATGGTCGGAGCGGAAGAACGCGTCGAAACCGAGGTCCTCGGTGGCCTTGGCGACGGTGAGAAGGGTGTCGTAGGTGGCGCCCTGCTGGGGCTCGGTGAAGATGCGAAGGTCCATGCCCTCCATCCTGCACGTCGGTGCATCGGTCAACCGCAGCGGTCCCTCCGGTCACGGCCGTCCCCGGCCGGGGTGAAAATACGTCAATGCGGCAGTGCGGGCGTGACCTCGCCAGTGACCCGCTCCGGTGGAGATCGTTGGCTCGGGCGGAGCCGGACCGTCCGGAGCCCGCACCGGACGGTCGTCGCCGGGGCGTCAGCCGTCAGCCGCGTCGGCCTCCCTGGGGGCCTTGGGCCTAGGAGGCCGTCATGTCCGAAGAAACCGTGCCGCTCCCTGCGGGGGCTGGGCAGCCGAAAGGGTTGTTGCAGCAGATGGAGGAGCTGATGGCGGCGTTGAACGCGGATCTGTCGGCGTTGGATGCGGATTTGCAGTCGGCCGGGGGTGCGGAGAGAGGCGTGGCCGGGGAGGGGGACTGAGGTTTCGGGTTGATAGCCGGGCGGCGTGGGGGCTGGGCGGGGTGGGTCGCGCAGCCCGGTGCTACGGGGTGCCGCCCTTCTGTGGGTCGGGAGCCGCCCCAGCGGCACGACTGCCCGCGGCTACGCCGGCATGCGACCACCCCACGGCTACGCCGGCAACGCCTCATCCCGATCCGCAAGCCTCCTGAGCATCTCCAGCACCCGGTCCCTCGATTCGTCCGCCGCGTCGATGGCCTCCATGCACTGCCAGTACGTGCTCTCGTCGTCCGCGGCGGAGGCGAGGCCGACGAGGGCGATGCTCACCTCGCCCAGGAGACCGCCGAGGTACATCAGGGCCTGGCGGGCGTCGCCCAGTTCGGTGAGCTGGGCGGCCCGCAGGGCCTCGGCGTCGATGTCCGGGCGGTCCAGGACACCGCAGCCTCTTCCCGCCAGCTCGGTCAACCCCAGTGCCTCGCCCCGGAGTTCCGGCGGGCCGGAGACCGCGAGGCGGCTGCCGATCGCCTGGGCCAGGGCCTGCGCCTGCCACACCTCCGCCATGACGTCCGGCGGGTCGCCGCTCCCCGCCAGGGCCCGCCTGTTCGTCACGATGAGCCGCACCGCGTCCATGGGGTGCCCCCGTCTGTCCCGACGTCCATCCGCTACCGGTCCACTACCCAGAGTGAGAGACGTTGAGACAAGAAGACAGAGGAAGACGGAAATCTGCGGACAAGTAATCGGTTTCAGGCGGCGATTCGATTACTGAGGGTGATAGCGGAGGTTGTTGCTCTACGGCGCCGGAAACCTCCGCTCGTTCCGGTCGATCTTCGCGTCCAGCGCCGCCAGCGGGTCGATGCCGAGCACCTCGCACAGCTGGAGCAGATACGCGAGCACGTCGGCGACCTCGTCCGTCACGCGGTGCGCGCTGTCGGGGTCGTCCATCACCCGGGCCGACTCCTCCGGCGTCAACCACTGGAAGATCTCGACGAGTTCGGAGGCTTCCACGCTGAGCGCGGCGACGAGGTTCTTGGGGGTGTGGTAGGGCTGCCAGTTGCGCGCGGCCGCGAACTCGGCCAGCCTGCGCTGCAGTTTCGCCACGTCGAGAGGTTCTGTCACGGCTTCAGGTGTACCACCGTGACCCCGTCCGTCCCGGCGGCCCACGTCGCGTCGCTCACCGCGCCGACCAGGCGGATGTGGCCGCGCTCGCACATCCGGGCCGCGAGCCGCAGCAGTTCGCCGCGCTGCCCGGGGTCGAGTCCCCGGTCGAGGCCGTCGGCGAGGACGGTGAGCGTCTGGAGGGCGGCGGGCACCTCGCCGGCCGGGTCGAGCTCGAGCACGCCGGGCCCGGTGAGCAGCACCAGCGCGAGCGCGACGTATCTCAACTCCCCGTCGCCCAGCCGCCCGAGTTCCGTCCGGATCCCGTCACCCCGGTCGAGCAGCGCCCGCACCGTCCCGTCGGCGAGCGGCTCGGCGAGCACGTCCGCGACGGGGCCGGCGCACCCGGCGCGCACCGCGGCGACGAGCAGCGAATGCCGCCTGCAGCACTCCGCGCGGGTGCGCCACAGCACGTCGGCGAGGTTGTCGCAGCCGCCGAGCAGGCGCCCGGAGCCGGTCGGCACGGGGGCGCGCATCCGGCCGGGCGACGGATCGCAGGCGAAGACCGAGCGCAGGGCGACCACCATCTGTTCGGCGGCGGCGAGCACCCGGCGCTGCCCGTCCGTCTTGCCGGCCACGCGCAGCGGGATCAGCGCGGTGCCGAGCCGGTCGTCGGGCAGCGGGGCTCGGGTGACCGGCGCCTGTCCCGCCGTGTGCCAGGCGGCCTGCACCTGGCGGCGGCTCGGGTCGCGCAGGGCGGTCTCCAACAGGACGAGCCCGTCCGCCGCCAGCCGCTCCCCCACGATGCGCAGGTCGGGCTCGGCCTGTACGGCGATGTCGAGGCGGATCGGGCCTTCCGGACCGTCGGCCGTGCAGCCGATGCGGAAGCCGCGGCGGCCCTGGGCGTCGGGCCGGGCCCGCTCGGGCACGCAGGCGACCGGGTCGGGGAACACCTCGCCGAGGCCGGCCCCGCCGCCGAGCCGGGCGAGTGCCTCGTAGGCCCGCAGCGCGCTCGTCTTGCCGCAGCCGCTGGGCCCGGCGAACAGGGTGAGCGGTCCGAGCGGGAACCCGGCGCGGCGGTGGCCGGCGAAGGCGGACAGCCGCAGTTCGGTCAGGCGCGGCCGGTCCGGACGGTACTCGTCGTCTCCGGGCGGCGCCGGGGACGGGCGGGAGGACGCGGGGGACGTGAAGGACACGATCATGTCCGGACCGTAGGACTCCGCAGGTCAGGCGAACCGTTCCAGCTCCGGGGCCTTCCTACGATCGGGCGACGGGCGAGGCGAGGGCCGGCGTGGCGGCCCGGGGCGCGCCCGGGACCGCGGGCACGGCGATGGGCGGCCCGCCCGACGGCAACCGCCTCGCGACCGGCTCCGCCCCGCACGCCCGACGGCTCACACTCCGGGAACCCCCGCCCCCTCCATCAGCCCCGTCACCTCGGTTCCGGCCGGCGTGAGAAGGAACACATTGCGGTCGACGCGGTGCATCCCGCTCGCCAGGCCGAAGACGACACCCGTGCTGAAGTCCAGGATCCGCTTGGCCACCTCGGTCTCCGCACTGGTCAGGTCGAGCAGCACGGGGACGCCCGCCATCAGCGTCTCGGCGACCTCGCGGGCGTCCGCGAACACCTGGACGCGCAGGACGACGAAGCGGCGCCGGGCCTCGGTCTCCGCCTCCGGTATGGACCGGTGGTCGACCGCGGACGGCCAGGCGTCCCGGCCCCGCAGCGGCACGACCTGGGCGAGCCCCTCCCACTGTTCGTCGGTGACATCGTGGCTGTTCACCGGCATGCTCCGTCCTTGGCTCGCACTGCTGTCTGCATCGGGCAATTCTTACGCAAGGTCACCCGTTCGGCCTATCAGCGACACGCTCCGCGATCGCGATCCCCTCACATCCGTCCCTCTCGTCGGCCCCTCACACCGGCGACGGGACGGCTGTGCAGCGGGCGTAACCCCTGATGATCAAGTCGTGTCACACAGGCGTAATGGGCATTTCGTACCGTCGACGGCATGACGACGACCCCACAGACGCAGCAGACGCGGCAGGTGCGCACCGTCTGCTCCTACTGCGGTGTGGGCTGCGGCATGGTGCTCGACGTCGGGATGGGGCCGGACGGGCGGCGTACGGTCCTGAAGGCGTCCGGCGACAAGGCGCACCCGGCGAACGCGGGCCGGCTGTGCACCAAGGGCGCGACCACGGCCGACATGCTCGCCGCGCCCGGACGGCTGACGAGTGCGCTCGTGCGGGACGACCGGGGCGAGGAGCCGGTGCCCGCGCCCGTGGCCGACGCGATCGCCGAGACCGCGCGGCGGCTGCGCACGATCATCGACGAGCACGGGCCGGACGCGGTCGCCTTCTATGTCTCCGGGCAGATGAGCCTGGAGGCGCAGTACCTGGCGAACAAGCTGGCCAAGGGGTTCGTACGGACCAACCAGATCGAGTCGAACTCGCGGCTGTGCATGGCGAGCGCGGGCGCCGGATACAAGTCGTCGCTGGGCGCCGACGGGCCGCCGGGGTCGTACGAGGACTTCGACCGGGCGGATCTCTTCCTCGTCATCGGGTCGAACATGGCCGACTGCCATCCGATCCTGTACCTGCGGATGATGGAGCGGGTCAAGGCGGGCGCGAAGCTGATCGTCGTCGATCCGCGGCGCACGGCCACGGCTGCGAAGGCCGACCTGTTTCTACAGGTCAGGCCGGGGGCCGACCTCGCCCTACTCAACGGGCTACTGCGTCTGCTGGTCGAGAACGGGCACACCGACCCCGCCTTCATCGCCGCGCACACCGAGGGCTGGGAGGCGATGGAGGAGTTCCTCGCCGACTACGCGCCGGACGCCGTCGCGGAGATCACCGGGCTCGCCGAGGACGACCTCCGGGAGGCTGCGCGGCTGATCGGCGAGGCCGGCGAGTGGATGAGCTGCTGGACCATGGGGCTCAACCAGTCCACGCACGGCACCTGGAACACCAACGCCCTGGTCAACCTGCATCTCGCCACCGGCGCCATCTGCCGTCCGGGCAGCGGTCCCTTCTCCCTCACCGGCCAGCCGAACGCGATGGGTGGCCGTGAGATGGGCTACATGGGACCGGGGCTTCCCGGCCAGCGGTCGGTGCTCGTCGACGAGGAGCGGGCGTTCGCCGAGGACGTGTGGGAGCTGTCGCCGGGGACCCTGCGGAAGGACGGCGTCGGCAGGGGCACCGTCGAGATGTTCCAGAAGATGGCCGACGGGGAGATCAAGGCCTGCTGGATCATCTGCACCAACCCGGTCGCCTCGGTCGCCAACCGCCGTACCGTCATCGAGGGCCTGGAGGCCGCCGAGTTCGTCGTCACGCAGGACGTCTTCGGCGAGACCGAGACCAACGCGTACGCCGACGTCGTCCTGCCCGGCGCGATGTGGACCGAGGCGGAGGGCGTCTTCGTCAACAGCGAGCGCACCCTCACGCTGACCCAGGCCGTGTCCGACCCGCCCGGGGAGGCGATGGCGGACTGGCGGATCATCGCGGCCGTCGCGCGGGAGATGGGGTACGAGAAGGGGTTCTCCTACGACAGTGCCGAGCAGGTCTTCGAGGAGATCCGGCGCTTCTGGAACCCCGTCACGGAGTGGGATCTGCGCGGGGTGTCGTACGAGCGGCTGCGCTCGACGCCCGTGCAGTGGCCGGCCGCGTCGGAGGGCGGGCCGGAGCGCAACCCCATCCGGTACGTGGGGGGCGGTGAGCTCCGATTCCCGACGGCGAGCGGGCGGGCCGTCTTCCACGCGCGGCCGCACCTGCCGGCCGCGGAGATGCCGGACGACGACTATCCCTTCGTACTGAACACCGGGCGGGTGCAGCACCAGTGGCACACGCTGACGAAGACGGGGAAGGTCGCCAAGCTCAACAAGCTGAACTCCGGGCCGTTCGTGGAGGTGCATCCCGAGGACGCGCGGGAGTTGGGGATCGCCGACGGCGACCGGGTGGAGGTCGCCTCGCGGCGGGGGCGGGCGGTGCTGCCGGCGGTGGTCACCGACCGGGTGCGGCCGGGGGCGTGTTTCGCGCCGTTCCACTGGAACGACCTCTTCGGCGAGTATCTGAGCGTCAACGCTGTGACGAGCGACGCGGTGGATCCGGTGTCCTTCCAGCCGGAGTTCAAGGTGTGTGCGGTGTCGCTCGCGAAGATCGCAAAGGTCACAGAGCCCGCGGCGGCTCCGGCCGAGGTGATCGTCCCCACCGCCGTCACGCCGGGATCGAACCCCTTCGGGCTGGACCCGGCCCCGCCGCCGGTCCTGACGGCTCAGGAGCGCCTCTACCTGACCGGCTTCCTCGCGGGCATCGACTCCGGCGCCCCCGGCATCCCGGTGCTTCCGCCGGACGCGCCCTTCAGCCCCGAGCACGCGATGTGGGTGAACGGCGTCCTCGCCGGGATGTACTCACGGACGGCGGCCGAACCCCGGGAGCAGCACGGCCGTGAGGTCGTCATCCTGTGGGCCTCGCAGACCGGGAACGCCGAGGAGTTCGCCGGTGCGGTCGCCGACCGGCTGTCCTCCGGCGGGCACCGGGCGACGCTGGTCGGCATGGACGACACCGACCCGGGCACGCTGCCCACCGGCGCCGATCTGCTGCTGATCACCAGCACCTTCGGGGACGGCGACGCGCCCGACAACGGCTCCGGCTTCTGGGAGGCGATCGCCGGGCAGCGGGCCCCGCGCCTGGACGGGGTCCGCTACGCCGTGCTGGCCTTCGGCGACTCCTCGTACGACGACTTCTGCGGGCACGGGCGCCGGCTCGACGCGCGGCTGGACGAGCTGGGCGCGGTGCGGCTCGCGCCGCGCACGGACTGCGAACCCGACTACGAGACGGAGGCCGGGGCCTGGCTCGACCAGGTGCTCACGGCGCTGGGCACCAAGACGGAGACCGCCCCGAGCACCGCGCCGGAGGCCGCCCCGAAACCCGCCCGGTCCGCCAAGCCCGCCCCCACCACCGCCCGCCTCGTCGGCAACCGGCTGCTCAGCGGGCCCGGCGCGGGCAAGGAGGTCAGGCGGTTCACCTTCGACACGAGCGGGTCCTCGCTGACGTACGAGGCGGGAGACGCGCTCGGGGTGCGGCCGGTCAACTCGCCCGCGCTGGTGGAGGAGTGGCTCGCGGTGACGGGGGCCGACGGATCGACGACCGTGTCCGTGGAGGGAGTCGGCGAGGTCCCGTTCGCCGAGGCCCTGCACCGGCATCTGGACATCACCCGGATCACGCCGGACCTGCTCCGCTTCGTCGCCGAACGCGTCCGCGACGACCGGGAGTTGCGCAGGCTGCTGCGTCCCGACAACAAGGACGGGCTCGCGAAGTGGAGTTGGGGGCGGCAGGCGGTGGACGTGCCGGCCGAGCATCCGGTGCGGGCGAGCGCGCAGGACTGGGCGGACGTCCTCAAGAAGCTCCAGCCGCGCCTGTACTCGATATCCTCCAGCCCGCTCGTCGACCCGCACCTCGTCTCGCTGACGGTCTCCGTGGTGCGCTACGAGAACCTGCACGGCAGGCCGCGGGGCGGGGTCTGCTCGCCCTTCCTCGCCGACGCCGAGCCGGACCGGGAGGTGCCGGTGTTCGTGCAGCGCTCCCCGCACTTCCGGCCGCCCGCCGACCCCTCGACGCCGATGGTGATGGTCGGCCCCGGCACGGGCGTCGCGCCCTTCGTCGGCTTCCTCCAGGAGCGGCTCGCGCTCGGTCACCGGGCGCCCAACTGGCTGTTCTTCGGCGAACAGCACCGCGCCACCGACTTCTACTACGAGGACGAGCTGACCGCGCTGCTCGACGCGGGTGCCCTGACCCGCCTCGACACCGCGTTCTCCCGGGACCAGCGCAACAAGGTGTACGTGCAGGACCGGATGCTGGAGCACGGCCCCGAGCTGTGGCGCTGGCTCCAGGACGGCGCCCACTTCTACGTCTGCGGCGACGCCTCCCGCATGGCCAAGGACGTGGACCGGGCCCTGCGGGCCATCGCGGTCGCGCACGGCGGTCTGGAGGAGGCCGAGGCGTCGGCCTGGGTGAAGCAGCTGGCGGCGGCCAAGCGGTACGTACGGGACGTGTACTGACATCAGCCGCACCTCGGTGCAAACAATGTCTTCTTACCCCACTCACACCGGACTCTTCACCTCCGTCGGCGGCCCGCTCACCGGGCACGATTACCGTCCGGTGCCGTGCTCCTGACAGATACCCGGCTGCCGGCACCCGTCCGGCGGACGCAGCCGGCGGTGTCCGCCGCCTGGGAACCCCCCGCGCAGTGGCATCGCGTGCTGACCCTGCTGGCCGACATCAGTCTCTTCATCGGAACGCGGTCGGTCTGGGCGCAGGCGGCGAGCCATCGGCTCGTCGTGGCCGCGGTGATCTCCGTGTGCTACGCCTCGATCCTGGTGTGCGGGGTGCTGGCCCTGGTCGTACGCCGGGAGCGCTCGCTGGCGCGCGTGGACCTGTGCGTGCTGGTGACCGCGGTGACGCTCGCCCTGTGCGCGTGGGCCATGAACCACAACGGCTCCGACGAGGCGGACCTCACCGCCCAGGCCGCCCGGGAGCTGGTCGCCGGGCACGCCGTCTACGGGCAGCCGTGGCCCTGGCTCTTCGGTCACACCGTCGCCCTCACCCCGACGGTGACCGGCGGCTACGACCTGACGTACGGCTATCCCCCGCTGGCCCCGCTGCTGACCGCGCCCCTGCTGTGGCTCGGGCACGGCGGTGTTCCGGCGACGGCGCTGAGCACGGGTGCGCTGATCGTCGGCGCGGTGGTGCTGTGGCGGCTGCTGCCCGGGCCGTGGCGGCCGACGGCGACGATGGTGTGCCTCGGCTTCGGGATGCTGGCCTCGTACGGAAGGCTCGGCTACCCGGCGATTCTGGCCCTGGCTCTGCTGGTGCCGGTGGTGGTGCGCTGGCCCCGGATCGGGCGGGGCGGGCGGCTCGGGCCGGCCGGGGTGGCGCAGGCGGCCTGTCTGGGCGCGGCGTGCGCGGCACAGCAACTGCCGTGGTTCCTGGCGCCGTTCCTGCTGGCCGGGATCTACGCGGTGCGGCGCGGGGAACTGGGGGCGCGGGCGGCGGGGCTGGTGCTGCTGCGGGTCGTCGGGGTCGCCGCCACCGTATGGCTGCTGATCAACACGTACTTCATCGTGAGCGAGCCGGGCGCCTGGCTCGACGGCATCGCGCTGCCGCTGACGCAGGGCGCGGTGCTGCACGGGCAGGGCCTGGTGGACGTCTCGCTGTACCTCACGAACGGCAGCGACCGGCTCGGCTGGTACTCGTACGCGAGCCTGCTGCTGCTCGGCGGCCTGCTGGCGGTGTTCGTGCTGTTCGTACGACGGCTGGGACCCGCCGCGACCGTCCTGCCGTGGCTCGCCTTCTATCTGGCGACCCGTTCGCAGGACGGCTACTACCTGATGATGACCCCGCTGTGGCTGGCGGCGGTCACCGCGCCGCTGCCGGAGTTCGCGGGCGCGTGGCAGCCGCGCCCGCGTCCGCTGTCCGGGCCGCACCGGCGTCCGGCGCGGATCGCGGCGGCCGCCCTGCTGCTCTCCCCCGCCGTGGCGAGTGCCGCGCTGGCGGCGACGGGGACGCCGCCGCTGCACATGGCGGTCGCCTCGGTGGGGCGGGCGGCGCCGACCGCCGTCTCCCGGCTGACCCTCCGGGTCACCAACTCCGGCGACAGCGCCCTCACGCCCCACTTCACGCTCACGAGGGGCCAGGGCATGGACCCGTACTGGTCGGTCGTACGGGGCCCGGCCACCCTGCCCGCGCACGCGACAGCGACGTACGAACTACGGCCGCCGACCGGGACGTTCACGCTTCCGCGCCGAGGGGCGCGGGTCCGGCTGCGCGCTTTCACGCCCTCGCCGCAGACACTGTCGAGCACCTACATCAGGCTGCTGCCGTCCGCGTGAAGCGCAGCGTGGCGGCGACCGTGGTCAGGCCGCGGATCATGCCGAGCTGGTTCCAGACCATGCCGAACTGTTCGCGGTCCACGCTGAATTCGGCGTCCAAGGTGAGCGCGTCGGCACTCGCGTCACGGAGGCCCGCGGTGAAGGACAGGGGGCGGCTGACGCCCCGCACGGTCAGCTGACCGACGACGTGCACCGCGTCGCTCCCACGGAGTTCGGCGCTGCGGACCGCGAACGTGATCTCGGGGTGGTTGTCGGCGTCGAAGAAGTCGGCGGACCGCAGGTGCGTGTCGCGCTTGGCGCTCTTGGTGTCCAGGGAGGCGACGTCCAGGGTGAGGGTGCCGACGGCCGAACCGTCGGGCCGCACCTCGCCCTGTCCGGCGAAGGTGGCGAAGGTGCCCTTCACCGTGACCAGGTTCCACATCGTCTTGTGCCGCAGGGCGACGGTGGAGGCGGTGCGGTCGAGCTGCCAGGTCCCGGTTTCCACGGCGACGGTCATGATCTGCCCCTGTTCCCAGTTGGTTCAAATTTGGAGAATCTCACCGTAGCCCGTTATCCAAATCTGAACAACCCCCTGATTCAAAATTGGACAACAGGTACACTCAAGACCATGGCCGCCCCCGACGAGCACCCCGCCGACCTGCCCGAATGCACCTCCGCGCAGGGCGACGGACTGCTGCCCGCCGAGTTGCGGGCCTGGATGGTGATGCGGGCCGCGACGGGGGCTGTGGAGCGGCGGCTGCACGCGGTCGTCAAGGAGCGGCTCGACGTCTCGCACGACGAGTTCCTGATCCTGTGCCTGCTGGCCGAGCAGCCCGGGGGCGTCAGGATGACGCGGATCGCGGAGCTCCTGGGCCGTCCCAAGACCCGGCTCACCTACCAGATCGCCTGCCTCCAGCACGCCGGACTCGTCACCCGCAAGTCGGTGTGCGGGGACAAGCGGGGCGTCGAGGTGGCCCTCACCGACAAGGCGCGGCACCTGCTGGAGGATGCCTCCGGGCAGTTGGCCGAGACGGTCGCCCGGGAGCTCACCCGGTTCATGGGCCCCGCCCAGTGCGAGGCGATGCGTGCGCTGGTGCCGCACCTCGCGGAGGAGCAGCCCGCCGAGTAGGAGCCCGTGTTGTCGGTGCGGCCGTGGGGTACCCGGCCGTCCCGTGCCTCGGGCACGGCCGCCGCTGCCGCCGCGCCGACAACCGAAGGAGGGCTCCATGGGCGTGCCGAACCTGCCCGATCCCGTCATCCTCCCCACCGGGTCCCCGCCGTCGGCCGACACCAGGGAACTTCAGGCCGCGCTGCGTGAGCGGGTCGACGGCGAGGTCCGCTTCGACGCCGGGAGCCGGGCCGCGTACTCCACGGACGCCTCGAACTTCCGGCAGACCCCGATCGGCGTGGTCGTCCCCCGTACGCCCGAGGACGCCGCGGCGGCGGTGGCCGTGGCCCGTGAGCACGGCGTGCCCGTGCTGTCCCGGGGCGGCGGGACGAGCCTGGCCGGGCAGTGCGCCAACACCGCCGTCGTCATCGACTGGTCGAAGTACTGCGACCGGCTGGAGTCCGTGGACGCCGACGCCCGCACCTGTGTCGTGCAGCCCGGCATCGTGCTGGACGAGCTGAACCGGCAGCTCGCGCCGACGGGGCTGCGCTACGGCCCGGAGCCCGCCACCCACGCGAACTGCACCATCGGCGGCATGATCGGCAACAACTCCTGCGGGGCCACCGCGCAGGCGCACGGCAAGGTCGTCGACAACATCGCCCGCCTGGAGGTGCTGCTCTACGACGGCACCCGCTTCTGGTGCGGCGAGACGAGCGACGAGGAGTACGCCGAGATCGAACGGCAGGGCGATCTGCGCGCCACCGTGTACCGGCGGCTGCGCGCCCTGCGCGACACCTACGCCGACGAGATCCGCCGCCGCTTCCCGGACATCCCGCGCCGGGTGTCCGGCTACAACCTCGACTCGCTGCTGCCGGAGCACGGCTTCGACGTCGCCGGACTGCTGGTCGGCAGCGAGTCCACGCTGGTCACCGTCCTGCGCGCGGAGCTGGAGCTGGTGCCCGTGGTCGAGGAACGCACGCTGATGGTGATGGGGTTCCCGGACATCGAGACGGCCGCGGACGCGGTGCCGACGGTGCTGCCGTACGAACCGATCGCGCTGGAGGGCGTCGACTCCAAGCTGATCCGCGACGAACAGCTGAAGAACCTCAACCCCAAGGCGATCGCCGAACTCCCCGCAGGACGCGCCTTCCTGATGGCGCAGTTCGGCGCGGACACCATCGAGCGGGCGGAGGACCAGGCGCACCGGATGCTGGACGCCCTCCACGAGTCCGAGCACGACCCCGAGGTCGCCTTTTTCGACGACCCGGTGCGCGAGGAGGAGTTGTGGCAGGTCCGCGAGGCCGGCCTCGGCGCCACCGCGCACGTCCCGCACCGGCCTGACACCTTCGAGGGCTGGGAGGACTCCGCGGTCCCGCCCGACCGGCTCGGCGACTATCTGCGCCGACTGCGCGGCCTGTACGAGGAGTTCGGCTACCTCAGCGACACCGGGCCCAGCCTCTACGGCCACTTCGGGCAGGGCTGCGTGCACACCCGGATCCCCTTCGACCTGTACTCCGCCGACGGGGTGGCCGCCTACCGGCGGTTCATGGAACGGGCGGCCGACCTGGTCGCCGAGTTCGGCGGCTCCTTCTCCGGTGAGCACGGTGACGGTCAGAGCCGGGGTGAGCTGCTGCCCCGGATGTTCGGGCAGGAGATGGTGGAGGCCTTCGGGCGGTTGAAGGCCGTGTTCGACCCGCTGGACCGGATGAACCCCGGGAAGGTCGTGGCGCCGTACCGGCTGGACGAGAACCTTCGGCTGGGCGGTGACTGGGCGCCGTACGACCCCCGCGACCTCCACTTCCGCTTCCCGGAGGACGGCGGGTCCTTCGCGGAGGCCGCCAACCGGTGCGTGGGCGTGGGGAAGTGCCGGCAGCACACCACCAAGGGCGGCGCGGTGATGTGCCCCTCGTACCAGGTGACCATGGAGGAGGAGCACTCCACGCGCGGGCGGGCCCGGCTGCTGTTCGAGATGCTCGACGGGCACGGCGACAGCGCGATCCGGGACGGCTGGCGGTCGGAGGCGGTGCGCGACGCGCTCGACCTGTGCCTGGCCTGCAAGGGGTGCAAGAAGGACTGTCCGGCCGACGTGGACATGGCCACGTACAAGGCGGAGTTCCTGTCCCATCACTACGAGGGCCGGGGGTGGCGGCGTCCCCGCGCCCACTTCTCCATGGGCTGGCTGCCCGCCCTCGCCCAGGCCGTCGGCCGCGCGCGGCTCGGCCCGGTCGTCAACGCGCTCACCCACACCCCGCCGCTGTCGAAGGCGGCCGTCGCGGTCGCGGGCGTCGAGGACCGGGAGGTGCCGCTGTTCGCCGGGCAGACGCTGCAGCAGTGGTTCGCGCGGCATGAGCCGTACGGCGATGGGGCACGTGGGACCGTCATGCTGTGGCCGGACACCTTCACCAACCACTTCCATCCGCACGTCGGGCAGGCGGCCGTACGGCTGTTGGAGCACGCGGGGTGGCGGGTGGTCCTGCCCGACGAGCCGCTGTGCTGCGGGCTGACCTGGATCTCCACCGGGCAACTGGCCGTCGCCGAGCGCGTGTTGAGCCGTACCGTGCGCCATCTCGCCGACCACGTACGGGCCGGTGGTCTGGTGGTGGGCCTTGAGCCCAGCTGTACGGCCGTGTTCCGGTCGGACGCGGGCGAGTTGTTCCCCGGCGACCGTGATGTGCGCAGGCTGCGCGAGCAGACGGTGACCCTGGCCGAGCTGCTCACCGAGCACTCCCCCGGCTACGAGCCCCCGCACGTGCCGGACCGTTCCGCGCGGGCGGTGGCCCAGGTGCACTGCCACCAGCACGCGGTGCTGGACTGGACGGCCGACGAGCGGCTGCTGCACCGTGCCGGCGTCGACGTCGAGCGGCTGGAGTCCGGCTGCTGCGGGCTCGCCGGGAACTTCGGCTTCGAGCGCGGGCACCTGGACGTCAGCGAGGCGTGCGCGGAGCGGGTGCTGCTGCCGCGGCTGCGGGAGGAGGCGTCGGAGACGGTGGTGCTGGCAGACGGCTTCAGCTGCCGTACCCAGATCCACGAGTTCGACAGCGGCGGCCACGAGGCGGTGCACGTCGCGGAGCTGCTGGCCTCCGCGCTGCCCGACAGCGCCCGTTCCGACGCGGCCCGTTCCGGCGCGCTGGGCAGCGCGTACGGCGTCGCACCCGGCGTCCGGCCCGCGCCTCCGGGGCGCCCGGCCAAGGCGCTCGCCCTGGCCGGGACGGGCCTGGCCGGCCTGGCCGCGGCGGGTACGGCGGCCAGGCTGGCCCGGAACAGGCTGACGCGCTGAATCAGGCCGCCAGTACGGTCGACCCCTCTTCGCCACTGCCTAAAGGGCGTGGGAGGTGCCCCCATCGGCCAGCAGGTCGATGAGCGTCTCCCGTGCCCGGGCCACCCGCGAGCGCACCGTCCCGATGGGGCAGTCGCTCAGCTCGGCGGCCTCCGCGTAGGGCAGGCCCAGCAGTTGGGTGAGGACGAAGGCCTTCCGGCGCTCGTCGGGCAGCGTGTCCAGCAGGTCGAGCAGTGCGACACCGTCGTCGAAACCGGGCAGGCCCTGCGGCTGGGCGCGCTCGACCGCCAGCTGCCAGTCCGGCACGTCGCACGGGCGGGGCCGGGCGGCGGCACAGCGGTAGCCGTCGATCACCGAGCGGCGGGCGATCGCCAGCAGCCAGGCCCGCGCCGAGGAACGTCCTTCGAACCGGTGCAGGCTGCCGAGCGCCCGCAGGAACGTGTCCTGTGCCAGGTCGTCCACGGCCTGGGGGTCGGCGCTCAGGTGGGCGACGTAACGCAGGACGTCACGGTGCAGTGCGCGCACGAAGTGCTCGACGGCGACCGCGTCACCGGTGCGGGCGGCGAGCGCCCAGGCGGTGGCCGACGCGTCTATGGAGTCCCTTGATTCCCTCGGGTCCCGTTTGTCCTGGCTGTGGGCAGGGGCGGGCAGGGTAGGAGTGATCACCTGGTGTCCTTCTCGGGTCAGCGGTGGCCCCGGTGGGGGGTGGGGAGTCGGCCGTACGACGCCTGTGCGGGCGTACGGCAGAAGCCCGAGGCGCCGTACGGGCTGCCTCGGGCTACCAGCTGTCTTCAGACGACAGCCGTCCCCAGGGGTGGACCCCGATGGGTGATCGCGTGGACGAGAAGGAGCAGGCGCGGTGCCCGATCCGAGCTGCTGGCACGCACGCGCAGGCGCGGGGGATGCGGCGGGGCGGGCAGCGCGAGCAGCAGCCGCAGAGGCGCCGCCAGCCATCCGCCGACGGCCCGCAGGATGCGGAACGCGGCCCGTTCGCCGTACGCCAGCCACAGGCCGCACAGCAGCGCGGCCAGCAGGTGGGCGGCGAGCATGCCGGACGAGGAGGTGCCGCCGCCGGTGGAGTGAGCCATGTCCCCCATGTGATCCATATGGCTCGTGCCCATATGGCCCATGGCCCCGGAGTCCATGCCTTCCGTGCCGCCCATGTGCGTCGAGCTCATGGGCACCGACCACACGGTCGCCGACTGGGCGACCGAGAACGCCGAGTGGAGAAGGGTCTGGGCGCCGACCACGACGGCCACGATCAGCGCAGGCCCGCGCTCACGACCGGTCAGACACCAGCCGGCGGCGCCGGTCACGGCCAGGCCGGCGGACAGCACCCACGCGGGTGCGTGGCTGCCGGACATCATGACGTGGCCCAGGGCGGCGAGCAGCACACAGACGGCCGCGAACACCGCGGCCCGTACCGTGCGCGAACACCGCCCAGCTGTCATGGCGCCTCATCCTCGCATCAACGCGCAGTTCGTCACGCCTGGGTACGGATAGCCCCCCTGGCCCGGACTCATCCCCACACATGTGATCCACACCACGTCACTGCGGGCGGTCGGTCGGCCGGTCGTCGCCAACCCACCCAAAGGGAGTACATTACCCCTAGGGGTATGACTGAGGAGTGATGGTGGATCTGGAACTCGCGGGCACGGAGCTGAAATCCGTACTGAACCGACTGCGCAGGGCTCAGGGCCAGATCTCCGGAGTGATCCGCATGATCGAAGAAGGCCGCGACTGCGAGGACGTCGTGACGCAACTGGCCGCTGCGTCCCGGGCCCTCGACCGGGCGGGCTTCGCCATCATCGCCACCGGCCTCCAGCAGTGCCTGACGGACACCGACGGCGACGGGAACCCCGGCGAGAACCGCGAGGAGATGCGCGCCCGCCTGGAGAAGCTGTTCCTCTCGTTGGCCTGAGCCGTCGTGGCCCGCGACAGAACGCGTCAGCAGGGGCCGGGCGCGTGTGTGCCCCCATGGCAAAATGGATCTGCTGTTCGCCCCGCTTCGCTGTTGTCCGTACTGATCCATCGAGGTTCCTTCCGTGACCAAGCCCGTGGGCCGCGAACCGGTGCGACGCAATGCGCGGTCCAACCGGGCGCGCATCCTGAGCACCGCCCGCCGGGAGCTCGGGCGCGATCCGGACGTCACGCTGGAGGAGATCGCGCGGGCCGCCGGTGTCGTACGGCGCACCCTCTTCGGTCATTTCCCCGGACGCGCGGCCCTGTTGGAGGCCCTGACCGAGGAGGCGTCCGAGACACTGCGGGAGGCGGTGGTGCGCGGGTCGCGGCCCGAGGAGCCGGCCGACCGGGCGCTGGCGTACTTCGCGTTCGCGATGTGGCCGGTGGGCGACCGCTACCGGATGCTGCTGGGGCTGGCCCGGCGCGACCTGGGCGCGGAACGGGTGGCGGAGGTCCTGTCCCCGGCCCGGGACGCGGTCACGGCCGTCCTGGAGCGGGGACAGCGCGAGGGCGTCTTCCACACCCACCTGCCCGCCCCCGTGCTCAGCGCCGGCCTGGAGGCGATGACGGTCGCCCTGCTGGAAGAGGTCAACACCGGGGCGCTGCGGGACGACGGCACCCGCACCGCCATCGCCACCCTCATCGCGGCCGGAGTGCCGGAGCAGCAGGCGAGCGCGGTGGCCGACGACGTGGCCTCCGCCGTGGTCACGGACACCGCCCCCGACGCCTGAGACGACACCGGCGCACCTCTCGGGCTCCCCTCGTGCTCCGCCGTTCGCGGCGGTCGGCTCCCCGGCGGGCGCAGTGGCCCCGACCTGGACGGTGACGAGGCCGCGGCGAACCCGGCGGAGTTGGTCCTGCGCATGCTGGGCGTCACTCCGGACGACGCCCGCGAGGCCGCCCGGCGTCCGCTGCCCGACCTCGACCGACGAGGGCCTGCCCGGCATGATCCGCCGGACAGGCCCTGGGAGGACAGAAGCCCTACCGGGTGCCGGAGTACTCCTCCGCGGCCGCCTCCGTCTCCTGCGACCGGCCCTCCGGCCGGCCCTTCGCGGCCGCGCGGCGGCCGGGCAGCACGGCGAGGACGATCATCGTGCCGGCGGCCATGGTGATCCCGCCGACCAGGCTGGTCTGCGCGACACCGTGGGCGAAGGCCTCGTGGACGGCGTCCACGACGGCCTGGGCCTGCTGGGGCCCGCCGGAGGGAGTCTTGGCGATCTGCTCGGCGACGGCCAGGCCGCCGCCGACCGAGTCCTGGGCGGTCTCCAGCGCGGCCGCCGGCAGCCGGCCGCCCATCAGGTCGGTCAGCTCGTCCCGGTAGGCCGTTCCGAGGAGTGAGCCGAGCACGGCGATGCCCAGGGAGCCGCCGAGTTCCAGCGCGGTGTCGTTGGCGCCGCCGCCGACGCCCAGTTCGGACTCGGGGAAGGAGTCCATGATGGTGTCGGTGGCCGGGGACACGGACAGGCCGATCGCGAAGCCCAGCAGCAGCATCGGCGTGAGGAAGTCGCCGTACGCCGAGGCCTTGTCGACCTGCGTGAGCAGGAAGACGCCCACCGTGCCGATCACCATGCCGGCGGTCACCATGGCCTTCACGCCCAGCTTCGGGGTGAGCCGGCCGGTCGCCGCGGCGCCGGCGAACACGGCCCCGGCCAGCGGCAGCAGTCGTACGCCGGTCTCCAGTGCGTCGTAGCCGAGGACGAACTGCAGGAACTGGGTGGAGTAGTAAATCGCGCCGAAGGTGCCGAAGAAGAAGAACAGCACCGCGAGCATCGACCCGCTGAACGGCCGCAGCCTGAACTTGCGCACGTCCAGCATGGGGTGCGGGTGACGCAGCTCCCAGACCACGAAGGCCAGCAGGCCCACGCCCGCGACCACGGCCGCGGTGACCGGGCCGGCGCCCCAGCCGAAGTGCGGGCCCTCGATGGTGGCGTACACCAGGGAGCCGACGGAGACGATCGAGAGCAGGCCGCCCACGTAGTCGATCCGGCCCATGCCCTCCGCCTTCGACGGCGGCACGAGGGCCAGCGCGCCGACGACGGCGACGACCGCGATGGGGATGTTGATCAGGAACGTGGAGCCCCAGGCGTAGTCCTCCAGCAGCCAGCCGGCGACCAGCGGGCCGACGGCGATGGCGAGGCCGGAGGTGGCGGTCCAGGCCGTGATGGCCTTGGCGCGCTCGGCCCGGGGGAAGATCGCGACCAGCAGGGACAGCGTGGCCGGCATGACCACGGCCGCGCCGACGCCCATGATCGCGCGGGCCGTGATGACCAGTCCGGTCTCCTCGACCAGGCTGCCCATGACCGAACCGCCCGCGAAGATCACCAGACCGGTGATGAGGGCGCCGCGGCGACTGTACTTGTCGCCGATCGAGCCCAGCACCAGCATCAGCGCGGCGTACGGGACGGTGTAGCCGTCGATGACCCACTGCAGGTCGCTGCTGCTCAGGCCCAGGTCCGTGGTCATGTCCGGGGCGGCCACGATCAGCGACGTGTTCGCCATGACCACGATCAGCAGGCTCAGGCAGAGCACCAGCAGGGCCCACCAGCGCCGGGCGTACGGGCCGGCCATCTTGTCGACGGAGGTGGTGGCAAGGAAGGGCATCGGGGGCTCCTAAGGGACACGAGGACGAGTTAATTGCCCATCGATGTGCAGGCTAGTTTATTGCTCGCCGGTGTGCAAATATCTCGACGGGCGAGCCGTCCGCACGTTGCCCCCTTCGCCCGCCCCTCCTCCACCCAGCCCTTTCGCCCGACGCGCCGAGGTACCCGATGTGAACAGCCGACCGGCCCCGCCCCCACCACTCCCGCCCCGCCGCCGCAAGGCGGCCACCACCCGCACCCGCATCCTGGAAGCGGCCCGGCGGGAACTGGGCCGTAGCCCCGACAGCAGCCTGGCCGACATCGCCGAGGCCGCCGGGGTGGCGCGTCGTACCGTCTACGTGCACTTCGCCGGGCGGGCCGCCCTCGTCGAGGGACTCGCGGCGGACGCCGGGGAAGCGATACGGCTCGCGGTCACCGTCGCCCGCGCTCCGGCCGCCCCGGACGCCGCGACCGCCCTGGCGCGCTTCGTCCTCACCCTGTGGCCGGTCGGCGACCACTACCGCACGCTGCTCACCCTGCCCCGCCATGACCTGGGACCCGACCGGCTGAGCGAACTCCTCGCCCCCGCCCGCGACACGGCCGCCGGGATCCTCGCCCACGGCCAGCGACAGGGCCTCTTCCACACCGGCGTCCCGTCCGGCCCGCTCAGCCGAGCCATCGAGGCGCACCTGCTGGCGCTCCTGGACAGCGTCAACTCCGGCATCTGGACCGACGACGGGACGGGCGCCGCGACGGCGGCCCTCATCGCCGCGGGCGTCGACAGCGACATCGCGGCCTGCGAGGTCCGCCGGCTGCACGGCACCGGGCCGAGTCGTACGAAGTCACGGTGCGGGATTGGGCCGTACTGAAGGATCTCGACGGGGCCCAGTCGCGCGCTCCGAGAGCCGGGCCGTTCTCCGCCACGAAACGGTCAGTGGAGCCGGGCGGTCAGGTGGTACCGGCCGGACGGGATCCGGTACGTGGACACCCCGTCCGCGTGGCCGAGGAAACGCACCCTGCGACGTCCCGTCGGCGTACCGGACCAGCAGCCTGGCCTTGACCGCCAGGGCGTTGCCGTCCTCCGAGTAGTACGTACTGCGGTCGGATACGCGGCCGTTGTACCAGCCGTTGCCCAGCACCACCGCGAGGGTGACGTCCGGCTCCCGCGTCACGAGGTCCGTGACGTCATAGGTCAGGTAGTTGACGCGCGCGTCGTAGTTCGTCCAGCCAGGGGGAAGCAGCTCGACCGTGGTGGAGCCGTCCTGCGGAGAGGTAGAGCCGCGCCTCGCGGACCTCGCTCCGGCTCTTGCCTGGACCCGCGGTCCTGAGGGCCGCCTCCTTCCGCAGCATCGGCGCTCCGGGCGAGTTGGGGGCCTTCCCCTTCATCCCGATCCACCGCGCGCCGTCCCATCCGCCGACGCCGTCAGTGCTCATCAGGCCGGTCTCGAAGACGGGCGACATCGACAACGACGGCTACGACGACCTGGTCTACGGCGGGCCGGACCGCCCCGACGACCACCACGAGCCCCTCACCGGCGGAGTCGTCGGCGTCTACTTCGGCAGCGAGGAGGGGGTGAAGGGCGTCAACGAGCACGGCACCGTGGCCCAGGTGTGGACACAGGACAGCGGCGGCGTCCCGGGCACCGGCGAGCTCGGCGACGGCTTCGGCGCGGACGTCTCCCTCGCCGACATCGACGGCGACGGCTACGCCGACCTGGCCGTCGGCGCACCCGGCGAGGACATCGGCACCGTCGCGGACGCGGGTGCGGTGTGGCTGCTGCGCGGCTCGGCCACCGGGCTGACCGCGGCCCGAGCCACGTCCTTCAACCAGAACTCGGCGGGCGTACCCGGCACGGCGGAGCGGGGAGACCGCTGGGGCGGGCAGGTACGGCTCGCGGACACGGACGACGACGGCCGCTCCGAACTGCTGGCCGCGGCGCCCGGCGAGAACACCTCCGACGGAGTGGTCTGGGTCCTTCCCGCGGCCGCCACCGGGACGGTGGCCGACGGCTCCTGGTCGTACGGCGGCGGCTCGCTCGGCGCGCCCGGCACCGATGCGCGGTTCGGCGCGGCGATCGACGAGTGATCCGACACGTATGACGCAACCTGACCGACCCCGGACACCGGTGTGGAGTCCGCTGCCGGAGACTTCCCGCCGAACCCGGGACCGTCTGCCTGGGAGCGAAAGTGGACGCTTTGCAGCCGACGAGCGGTCATTGCCGGAGGCGTGATGCGACGATGCCGGCGTGGAATGGGTCGGGAAGCCTCTCTTGTCGGCGTCGCGCGCTCGGGGGGACATCGGTGGCCGCCCCCGGCCCTTGCCTCGCGTGTTCTCTCCTGCCGTCACGTCTGACGCCCGCCCCGCGCCGTGTGGCTCGCGGCCGGGCGCACCTGGGCTCCTGGCGGTTCCGGCCCACCGCCGGGACCGGCCCGTCTCCGCGCCGTCCCGGCCGGACATCCGTCCCTACCAGTGAGGTGATAGCACCATGAGCATCGTCGACCTGGCCGCGCTGGGTGAGTCCTTCACCCGCGACCCCTACCCTGTGTACGCCCGGTTACGGGCCCAGGGCCCGGTCCACCGCATCCGGATGCCGGAAGGGGGCGCTTCGGCCTGGCTCGTCGTCGGATACGAGGCCGGGCGTGCGGCCCTCGCGGACCCCAGGCTCTCGAAGGACTGGAGCAAGGCGTCCCCCTCCCTGCCACTGGGTGCCGTCTCCTCCGGTCCGCACATGCTCAGGGCCGACCCGCCGGACCACACGCGGCTGCGCAAGCTGGTCGCCCGTGAGTTCACCGCACGCCGGGTGGAGGAACTCGCACCGCGCATCCAGAAGACCACCGACGCGCTCCTGGACCGGATGCTCACCGCACCCGACGGGCGCGCCGACCTCGTCGAGGCGCTGTCCTTCCCGCTGCCCATCTCCGTGATCTGCGAACTCCTCGGCGTACCGGACCTGGAGCGCGAGTCCTTCCGGACGTGGTCGAACGACGCGCTCGGCGCCACCGCCCCCGAAGACCGCAAGGCCGCGGCGGCCTCGATGGCCCGGTACATGGCGGAGTTGGTGGAGGGCAAGCGGCAGCGGCCCGGCGACGACCTCATGAGCGCGCTGATCCACGGCTCCGGCACCGACGGCGACAGGCTGTCCCACGAGGAGCTCCTCGGCATGGCCTGGCTGCTGCTCGTCGCCGGCCACGAGACCACCATGAACCTCATCTCCAACGGCGTCCTGGCCCTGCTCACCCACCCCGGGCAACTGGCCGCCCTGCGCGCGGACCTCTCCCTCATCGACACCGCGGTCGAGGAGATGCTGCGCTACGAGGGCCCCGTGGAGACCCCCACGTACCGCTTCACCACCGAGCCGGTGACGATCGGCGACACGGTCGTCCCCGGAGGCGGCGAACTCGTCCTCGTCGCCCTGGCCGACGCCAACCGCGATCCCGTGCGCTTCCCCTCCCCCGACCGCTTCGACATCTCCCGTGACGCCCGCGGCCATGTGGCCTTCGGCCACGGCATCCACTACTGCCTGGGGGCGCCGCTGGCCCGCGTCGAGGCGCGCATCGCCATCAGGACGCTGTTGGAACGCTGCCCCGACCTGGCCCTGGACATCCACCCGGCAGCGATCACCTGGCGCCCGGGGATGATGATCCGCGGTCCGCGGAGCCTGCCCCTACGGTTCACCCGGTAGGCCGACGACAGGCCCGATCGATCCCAGCCACACGATCAGGAAGTGGGAAGGCGCCATGTGGTGAGGGGATCGGTGGTGGGTCGGGAGGAGCCTGTGCTTGGTTCGACGGTGATGGCAAGTGAGGCGGCGGTACCGGGCGGGGGGAGGGACACGGCCTGGAGGCCGGGTTTGGCGGGGAGGAGCCCGGCGGGGCGGACTTCGTCTCCGGGGTCGGCGTACCACAACTGGTAGGTCCTGTCGGGGGGCAGGGGAGCGAGGTCCTGGCAGAAGTAGGCGGCCTGGTTCAGGTGGCGTGAAACCACGACGGTGCCGGAGCCGCCGTAGGCCGTGCTCTTCTGGACGACGGTGGTGTCGGGGGCCGCGAGGAGCCGAGCGAGGTCGGCGGCGTCGCTCTCGGCTTCCTGGCGTGTCTGCCGCGTCTCCTGGTACTGCCAGGCCGCCAGGCCGCCGAGCGCGGCGGCCGCGGCGAGACTGGCGGCCAGCGCGAGGCGCAGCAGACGTGGCGGGGACCGCCGGCTGCGGTGCTCATCCGCCTGACCGGGGAGCGTCGGTGGGAGCTGCGGAGTCCGGGCCACCTCGGCGAGGACACGTTCTTTCAGACTCGGCGGCGGGGTGCGGGCTGCCGCGAGGGCGAGCCAGGCCGCGGCCTCCTGCTGGCGAGCGGTCTCGTGGACGCAGTCGGGACAGTCGGCGACGTGCCGCCGGAACCCCTCCCGCTCCTCCCGCGTGAGGGCGTCCAACGCATAGGCACCGGCGAGGTCGTGTGGGTCGGCTGTGGTCACGGCGGAGCTCCCAGGCAATCCCGCAGACGGGTCAGTGCCCTGCGCAGGCGACTCTTGACGGTGCCGAGCGGCAGGGACAGCGCCGAAGCGATCTCGGTATGGGTCAGGCCCCGGTAGTAAGCGAGCAGCACCGGCTGCCGCAGCTCGGCGGTGAGCTCCTTCAGGCAGGAGCGGACTTGTTCGCGTTCCCCGAGCGTCTCCACCGTCTCCACGACGTCGTCGAAGGCGGGAGTCGACTCGTGCTGGGAGACGGCGCGCTCGCGTTCGGCGGACCTCCGCGCGGTGCGGACGCTGTCCACGGCGCGATGGTGGGCGATGGTCATCATCCAGGTCATGGCGTGCCCGCTCTCGGGCCGGTAGCGGGGGGCACTCTGCCAAACCTCCAGCATGACCTCCTGGGCGACTTCCTCGGCGCGTGCCGGGTCCTGCAGGACCCGGCCCCCGAGTGAGGAAAAAGGGGCCGCGGGCGCGGCGGTAAAAACGGGGTAGT
>NZ_JBEOVF010000035.1:0-113304 GCF_040295365.1 Streptomyces sp. NPDC002838
TCGGCCTTCGTCTCGTCCGACATCCCAGGCCGACCCAGTCTCGCCACGCAAACCGTCCTCAACCAGCACTGTTGCTCCGACCGGTTGAATCTAAGACGGCTTTCTTCGTGAAGGAGACCCGGTGACGGTGCACCCGTTCATCGAGGCGGAGAAGCGAGACGGTCACAACGTCAAGCGCGCGTGTGAACTGCTGCAGGTCTCCCGAGCCGCCTTCTACGCCCGCCGCAGTGGCAGGCCCGGTCTGCGAGCGGTTCGCGACGCCGAGCTGACCGAGAGAATCGCCGCAGTGCACGAGCGGTCCCGCGGGACCTACGGAGCTCCGCGAGTCCACGCCGTCCTGCAACGACAAGGCGAGGAGTGCGGACGGCGCCGCGTCGCCCGGCTGATGCGCGACGCCGGGCTACAGGGCCGGCACCGCAGACGGCGGCAGTTGACCACGATCCCCGACCCGCGGGCCCTCGCCCGGCCCGACCTCGTCGTCCGGGACTTCACTCCCGACCCGGACGGCCTCGACACCCGCTGGTGCGGTGACATCACCTACATCCCGACCGAGGAGGGCTGGCTCTATCTGGCCACCGTCATCGACATCGCCTCCCGCCGCGTGGTCGGCTGGTCCACCGCCGACCACCTGCGGACCAAACTGGTCGCGGACGCTCTCACATCCGCCTGCCGTCGGCGTCGCCCCGCCCCGCAGGTGATCTTTCACTCCGATCGCGGCTGTCAGTACACCAGTCAGCAATTCGCCGCTCTGGCAACCGAGTTCGGCGTCCGCCTGTCCGTCGGCCGCACCGGGCAGTGCTGGGACAACGCCCTCGCCGAGTCGTTCTTTGCCACCATCAAACGGGAGTTGCTCGACACGAGAACCTGGCCCAGCCGGGCCGTCGCCCGCACCGCGATCTTCGACTTCATCGAGGGCTGGTACAACTTGCATCGACTGCACAGCAGCCTCGGCTACCGCAGTCCCGCCGAATACGAGACCGCACTCGCAGCCTGACCACCACACCGATGGTGTCCGTCAAAGCGGCACAAGCTCAATGAGACCGGAGCAACGCTGTGGTCGAAAAGGATCGGAATCGACCGGGACGGTGAGCCGGTAGGGACGTGAGGCCAGCAGGCCGGGGCCGAGAATCCTGCGCAGCCGGGCCAGTTCGGCGCGCAGCGTCACCGGCGTCACCGACTCGTCCTCGTACAGCGCACACAGCAGCTCGTCGCCGGTCAGCCCCTCCGGATGGCGGGCCAGCAGCACCAGCAGCTCGCTGTGCCGACGGCTGAGCCTGATCCGGCGACCGCCGGTCAGCAACTGCGCCTCGTCGCGGCCCAGCGCGATCAGCTCGGGTGTGTCGGCGGCCGGGCCGACGGGCGGGAGCAACGCCAGCTGTGACTCGGCGGCGCGCGCCACGGCCTGCACGAAACCCAGGCTGTGCGGATGGGCGAGCCCGTCCCCGCCGGTGATGTCCACGGCGCCGAGCACCCGCCCGGAGCGCGGATCGTGCACCGGGGCCGCCGCACACGTCCAGGGCTGCACCCGCCGGATGAAGTGCTCGGCAGCGAACACCTGCACCGGCCGGTCGACGGCTACGGCCGTGCCCGGCGCGTTCGTCCTGACCGCGGACTCCGCCCACCGCGCACCCGGCACGAAGTTCATCCGCCCCGCCTTCCGGCGGGTGGTCGCATGCCCCTCGACCCACAGCAGTCTGCCGTGCTCGTCGCACACCGCGAGGAGATGTTCGCCGTCGGCCGCGAAGGTGCCCAGCAGTTCACGGAACAACGGCATCACCCGCGCCAGCGGATGCTCGGCCCGGTAGGCGCCGAGGTCACCGTCCGCGAGCTCCACGCTCGCAGTGCCGTCGGGGCCGACACCGGCCCGCGCGGAACGCCGCCACGATTCGGCCACCACCGAACGGACCGGACGCGGCACGGTGCCCGCCTCGGTGAACGTCTCGTGCGCGCGACGCAGCATCCGCACACGCTCGGCAGGGTCGGCCCCCGGCTCCAGGGCCACCCATGGATCGGTCAACTCGGCCTCCCTGAACGGTGGTGCGCTTGGGCTCATCGTCACGCCGGGTGCGCGCGCCGACAACCGTTTCGACCACGCTCACCCGAACGACGGTCCTGCCGCCGCGGTCAGACGAAGTTGACCAGCCTTATGTAGCGCGCCCAGTCCCAGTTGGGGCCGGGATCGGTGTGGTCCGTGCCCGGCACTTCGTGGTGCCCGATGATGTGCGCACGGTCCTTCGGGATGCCGTACTTCGTACAGATCGCCGCCGTCAGTGTGGCCGACCGCTCGTACAGTGCGTCGGTGAAGTAGGCCGGCTGGTCCACCCACCCTTCGTGCTCGATGCCGATGCCGCGGGTGTTGTGGTCCCAGTTCCCCGCGTGCCAGGCGACGTCGGCCTCGCGGACGCACTGCGCGACGTGTCCGTCGGCCGACCGGACGAGGTAGTGCGCGGACACCTTCTTCTTCGGGTTCTGGAAGATGGACAGCGTGCCGGCGTACGTCTCCTGCGTGACGTGGATGATCACGTAGTCGAGCGGATATGTCATGGGGCGGTTGGACGCCGTGTAGTTGGACGGCGTCGCCGGCTGCCATTCGGCCAAGGGGTGGTCGACCGCCTGGGGCTCCGCTCCGGCGCGTGCGCGGGGGAGCAGCGCGTACGGGACGGCGGCGAGGGCGGCGCCCCTCAGCAGCCGTCGCCTGCTGGGGAACGGTCTTGCGCGGTCCATGGACGAGTGCCTTTCGACGCTTCGGTGGTGATGTCTGTGCGCGCAGGGGGGCGCCCTCAACGCCCTGACGAGTGCTGGTCAGCCTCGCAGCGCCGCCGCCGTCTCCCGCAGCCGCGCGTGTACCGCGCGGTGCGTCTCGCGCGCGGGCACCCGGTTCGTCGAGATGGACACGGGCGGTTTCGGATGTGCGCCCGGGGTGCCGCCGTATCAGCACCAGCAGGACCATGACTGCCGCAGCCATCCAGTCCCCGACGATCGGTCCGGCGTACGACACCGGCGCGGTCAGCTCGGAGAGGAAGTCGAGGACGGGCAGTCCGGCGGCGGACAGCGGGGCGGGGACGAACGCGACGATGCCGAGGACGGACAGGAGCAGGTGCCGCACCGGTTTGACGCGGCAGAGTGCCGCCCGGAAAGGCCGCGCCCGATGGAATGGACGCCGAGGCCGCCGGCGCCTTGCCATCGCGCTCTTGAACAGAACCTCGCGCAGGCCGATGGCGTCGCGCCACAGCCCGTCAGCCGTTTCCCCCGACATGTGAACCCCCTCGTCCACCTTTACACGCACCATCGCCACGACGGCGGGTGCGCCTCGCGTGAATCACGGTACGGCGCTTGCGGGTTGGGCAGAAGATCACGCCATGCTTCGGTGGACGACGGCGGAACTGTGGAAAACTCGCTCACCCGGACGGGTGAAGGCGGCGGTGAACGCGACCCGGGATCAGGTCCGTTCGGCCACACCCGCCGGATCGTCGAGGACGGCCCGCACCACCGAGTGCGCGGCCCCCAGCAGCGGCCCCTCGGGGCCGAGCCGTGACACGGACACGGGGCAGGACGGCCCCGCCGTGCGTCGGGCCAACTCGTCGCGCAGGGACGGCAGCAGCCAGGGTGCGAGCCCGGCCAGCGCGCCGCCGAGCACGACGCCCTCCGGATCCAGCAGGTTGACCGCACCTGTCAGCGCGATGCCGAGCGCCTCTCCCGCGTCGTGCAGGGCCCGCCGTACGGCCGCGTCGTCGTCCGCGGCGCGCCCCGCGAGCAGGCCGACGCGGTCCTCGCCCGGCTCCAGACCGGCCGCGCGCAGCACCGCTTCCTCACCGGCGTACTGCTCCAGGCAGCCGCGCCCGCCGCACGGGCACTCGGGCCCGTCGGGGCGGACCGGCACATGCCCCAACTCACCCGCGAAACCACGCGTACCGTGCAGCAGCCGCCCGTCCACCACGACGGCCGCGCCGATGCCGATCTCCGCCGACACATGCAGGAAGTCACGGGGGGTGCCCTCGCCGAGCCAGAGTTCCGCGAGAGCGCCGAAGTTGGCCTCATTGCCCACGGTCAGCGGGAAATCGGTGGGTAGCAGGGCGCCGAGGTCCGTGTCGTGCCAGTGGAGGTTCGGGGCCCGTACGACGGTGCGGGCGTCGCGCGCCACCAGCCCGGGGACGGCCACGGCCAGGCCCGCGGGCCACAGGCCCTCGCCCTCCGCGTCGGCGACGATCCGGCGCACCAGCGCGGTGAGCTCCGCGATCACCGGCCCGGGAGGACGGCCCCGGTTCGGGCCGTACCGCACGGCTCTGAACCGCACCTCCCCGCGGAGATCGACCGCACAGACCGCGAGGTGGTCGACGCCGATCTCGGCGCCGATCCCGGCGGGACCGCGCCGGCTGACGGCGAGCGCCGACCCGGGCCGGCCCACCCGGCCGGGCCGCTCGGGGCCCAGCTCCTCCAGGAGCCCCGAGCGGATGAGCTCGTCGACGAGGGTCGACACCGCCGCGCGGGTCAGACCGATCCGCGAGGCGACGGCGGCTCGGGACAGCGGGCCCTCGGCGCTGACGGTAT
Source organism: Streptomyces sp. NPDC002838 (assembly GCF_040295365.1). NCBI lineage: Bacteria > Bacillati > Actinomycetota > Actinomycetes > Kitasatosporales > Streptomycetaceae > Streptomyces > Streptomyces sp. NPDC002838. Next base: position 4,549 of record NZ_JBEOVF010000035.1, read on the forward strand.
GCATCACCCGGGCCAGGTTGCGGCGGCGCATGCCCTGCTGGGTGTCGGGCAGCGCACGCCCCGGGCCGGCCGGGTGAGCCTCGTGCAGCGGTGCGGTCATGCCTCCGTCCGTCCTCATTCGGTGTCGGCCGGTGGGCCTCCGTGGGAAGACGCCCGTCAGTGGGCTTCCGGCCCGCGCTCCAGCAGCGGGGCCGCGTCGGAGAGTACCCCGGCGATCCTGGCCAGCGTCGCCTCGTCCCGCTCCACCGCCTCCAGCACCGGTCCGGCGGCCGTGTTCCAGCGCCGGGCGACCGCGCCCGGATCCTCGCCGGTCAGCAGGCCGGCCGCCTGGGCCGCGGCGCCGAGTGCGACCAGTTCCTTGGCCTCGGGCACCTGGACGGGACGTCCCGACAGCCGCCGTACGGTCTGCTGCCAGGCCGTGCCCCGGGCACCGCCGCCGATCAGCAGCAGCGGCGCCCGGCGGTCGGCGTCCTCGTCGAGGACCAGGTCGAGCGCACCGAGCAGTGACTGGACGGCACCGTCGTACGCGGCCTGCAGGAGCTGGCCGCCGGTCGTGTCGTGGCGCAGACCGTGCAGCAGTCCCGACGCGTTCGGCAGGTTCGGGGTGCGCTCGCCGTCGAGGTAGGGAAGGAGGGTGACGTCGGTGGTGGGCTCCACCGCCTCACGGTCCAGTCCCAGCAGGGTCGCGACGCGGTCGACGGCGAGCGTGCAGTTCAGGGTGCAGGCCAGCGGCAGCCAGTCGCCGTGGGCGTCGGCGAAGCCCGCCACGGTGCCGGTCGGGTCGGTGGGGCGCCGCTTCGACACGGCGTACACCGTGCCCGAGGTGCCCAGGCTCATCACCGGCGTACCGGGGCGCAACCCCAGGCCCAGCGCGGCGGCGGCGTTGTCACCGGTGCCCGGGGCGACCAGGGTGCCCTTGGAGAACGGCAGATCGTGGCTGTCGTGCACCGTACCGGCCACCTCGCCGGGCCGGACCACGCGGGGCAGCAGGGCGGGATCGAGCCCCACGTGCGCGAGGATATCCGTGTCGTACGCCTCCGTCCCCGACGCCCACCATCCGGTGCCGGACGCGTCACCGCGGTCGGTTGTGCCCTGCCCGGTGAGGCGCTCGGTGAGGTAGTCGTGGGGGAGGCGTACCGCCTTGGTCGCGCGGACGGCCTCCGGCTCGTTCTCGGCCAGCCACGCCCACTTCGTGACCGTGAAGGAGGCGGCCGGGACGGAGCCGGTGCGTTCGGCCCAGAACTTGGCGCCGCCCAGCTCCTCGGTCAGCCGGTGGGCCTGGGGTGCGGAGCGCACGTCGTTCCACAGCAGGGCCGGGCGTACCGGCACGCCCTGGGCGTCCAGCGTGACGAGACCGTGCTGCTGTCCGCCGATCGACACCGCGGCGGCCTCGCGCGCCGCGTCCCCGCACTGGCGCAGTGCCTCGCACAGGGCGTCCCACCACTGACGCGGGTCGCTCTCGCGACCGGCCCCGGAGGTCACGGTGTGCGGGGCCTGTCCGCTCGCCACCACCCGTCCGGTCGACGCGTCGACGACCAGGACCTTGGTGGACTGTGTGGATGTGTCCACACCGACGACGAGCGGACCCTCGGCTGCTGACATCGGGCTCTCCCTTTTGTGCGGCTCTCGTCCCTGCCCGGAGACATCTCTGTGCTGAGACATCTTTGCCCGGAGACATCTTGTCTCTTCCCAGAGATGCCTCCGCATACTAATTTGTAAATTGCCATGACGAAATAGTCGTAAGCAAGGAGCCGCGGCATGAACTACCAGCCCACCCCCGAGGACAAGTTCACCTTCGGACTGTGGACCGTCGGCTGGCAGGGACGGGACCCCTTCGGTGACGCCACCCGTCGTGCCCTCGACCCGGTCGAGACGGTGCAGCGCCTGGCCGAGCTCGGCGCCCACGGCGTGACCTTCCACGACGACGACCTGATCCCCTTCGGGTCCTCGGACACCGAGCGCGAGTCCCACATCAAGCGCTTCCGTGAGGCTCTCGACGCCACCGGCATGAAGGTGCCGATGGCCACCACCAACCTCTTCACGCACCCCGTCTTCAAGGACGGCGCGTTCACCGCCAACGACCGCGACGTACGCCGCTACGCCCTGCGCAAGACGATCCGCAACATCGACCTGGCGGTCGAGCTGGGCGCCCAGACGTACGTCGCCTGGGGCGGCCGCGAGGGCGCCGAGTCCGGCGCCGCCAAGGACGTACGCGTCGCCCTGGACCGCATGAAGGAAGCCTTCGACCTCCTCGGCGAGTACGTGACCTCCCAGGGCTACGACCTGCGCTTCGCCATCGAGCCCAAGCCCAACGAGCCGCGCGGCGACATCCTGCTCCCCACCGTCGGCCACGCGCTGGCGTTCATCGAGCGCCTGGAGCGTCCGGAACTCTACGGCGTCAACCCCGAGGTCGGCCACGAGCAGATGGCAGGCCTGAACTTCCCGCACGGCATCGCGCAGGCCCTGTGGGCGGGCAAGCTCTTCCACATCGACCTCAACGGCCAGTCCGGCATCAAGTACGACCAGGACCTGCGCTTCGGGGCCGGCGACCTGCGCGCCGCCTTCTGGCTGGTCGACCTCCTGGAGAGCGCCGGTTACGACGGACCCCGCCACTTCGACTTCAAGCCGCCGCGGACCGAGGACCTCGACGGCGTGTGGGCGTCGGCCGCGGGTTGCATGCGCAACTACCTCATTCTGAAGGAGCGTTCGGCCGCCTTCCGCGCCGACCCGGAGGTCCAGGAGGCCCTGCGCGCCTCGCGTCTGGACGAACTGGCGCAGCCGACCGCGGCCGACGGCCTGAAGGCGCTGCTCGCGGACCGCACCGCCTTCGAGGAGTTCGACGTGGAGGCGGTCGCCGCGCGCGGGATGGCCTTCGAGCGCCTCGACCAGCTGGCGATGGACCACCTGCTGGGGGCGCGCGGCTGAGTGCACGCGCGCGTGCCGCCGGTCTGTGGGCGATCGCCTGTGAGCGATCACTTCGAGTGATCTCGTTGAGCGGTCTCTTTGAGTTGCCCCCGCGCGGAATGTCCCGGAATCATGCGGTCCATGGCGTGAGCCCGTATCAACTTCCGTACGGGGGTCGCGACATGACCGGTTCGAGGTGACTCTGGACGGTATGGCCATGCCGCCCGTACCGCCTCAGCCGCCCGGGCCACCGGGTGACACGCCGCCTCCGGGCGGCGGCTTCGGACCACCTCCTTCGTACAGCGGGTGGCCGCCGACCCAGCCGCCGGACCCGCCCGAGCCGCCTGACGGCCCGGGCGGGAACCGCGGCCCGGGGCGGCGGCGCAGTCCGCTCTTCGTCCTGCTGGTTGTGCTCGTGGCCGCCGCGGCGGTCGTCGCCGTGTTCCTGATGGCGTCGGGGAGCGACGACTCACCGGATGAGAAGCCGTCCCCGGAGAGCAGCGGGAGCACGGGCCGCTCTCCCTCGCCGCCCTTCGGCCTGCCGACGGAGTTGCCCAGCGAACTGCCCTCGCGGTTCCCGAGCGAGCTGCCGTCGGAGTTCCCGAGCGAGCTGCCGAGCGGCTTTCCGAGCGACCTCGAATCGCTGATCCCGTCCCTTTAGGGACTCACGGCGAGGCGGCTGTCTCACTCACCTACCGTGCGGCAGCCGCACATAGGTCACCGTCGTCTCCACCCCGCTGTCGACCAGGCGGCCCTGCGCGTCGAAAGCGCCGGTGCCGTCCGTCATCCCGAAGTCGTTGTCGTTGATCAGAGCGAGCGTGTCGTGGTCCACGCGCGCGACGCCCTCGATCTTCCCGGGCACGCCGGCGACCGTGCCCAGGTCGACGACCAGTCGCTTGGCGAGCACCGGGACCCCCGAGGCCGCCGGATCGTCGAGCTGCTCCAGCGACGGAGACGTCGTGTCGTCGTCCCAGGAACCGCCCAGGATGTTCGCGCGGCGGTCCAGGCGCACGAGTTGCAGCCTCGCGGCCTTGTCGGTGCGCTCCTCGACCAGCAGCCGGTCATGGCCCACGGCGACCACCGAGGAGATCTTGAGCTCGGAGGTGTCGTCCTCGCTCGGATCGACCACGTTCACGGGGTCGAAGCGGTACGCGTACTCGGCGGTGACGGCCTTCCTCTGCGGCGAGAAGCGCAGCAGACGGGTGGTACGGGAAGCGTCTGCAGCGTCCGCGTCGGGCAGGGACAGCGGACTCTGCACGGCCATCATCAGGTCTCCGCCCGGCAGCAGGGCGAGCCCTTCGAAACCGCGATTGACCTTGCGGTGCAGCAGGACGGACGGCAGCGCCTCCGCCACCGGATAGTCCGCCCCGGTGAGACGCAGCCCCTTGGGCACATAGCGCGTGAGGACCTTCCCGCGCGCGGAGACGTGGACGAGGGAGGGCCCGTACTCGTCCGCGAGCCAGAAACTCCCGTCCGCGGCCCCCACGATGCCCTCGGTGTCCAATCCGTTCGCGTTGTACGGCAGAGGCTTCCGCGCGTCATAGGAGTACGGCGCCTCGTCGCGTCCCTCCTGGTTCGGCAGGCCCGTGACGGGCCTGCCGGAGGAGGTGGTGACCGGGATCGCGTCCAGCACCTTCACGGTGTCGCCGGACACACGGATCTTCACGATCGCCGGGTCGAAGCCCGGCACCGGGAACGTGCGGCGCTTCATGCCGTCCACCTTGATCTGCCCGTTGGGTCCGCGATCGGTGACCGTCCAGAACTCGCCCTTGCGGCCCGTCGGATAGATGTCGCTGCCGATGCCGCCGAGAGCCACGCCCCGGTCGTCGTCCACCGTCCTGGGCAGCAGCGCGTTGCTGAACGCGCCGAGCGGGATGTCGCCGAGCGTCGCGGTGCGCACGACGTGGGCCTGACCGGACGGTGCGCCTACGGCCGGGTCGGCCGCCGCCAGGGCGGCCATCACAGCGAGGGGCAGGCCCGCCGCGACGGAACGGTGGACGCGGTGGCGGCCGGTGGCACGCGGGGACATCGGGCCTCCTGAGGGGCAAGTTCGGTGACAGTGGCCAGATTTGGGCCCCGCACGGAACACCGTACGGCTGTCGGATGAACGCGGGGCGGCATCCGCTCGTCGAGCGGATGCCGCACACCACAAAGCCGCCCCTGTGAGGGCTGCCCTCAGTAGGCCTCCTCCTCGGGAGTGGGTGCTGTGGAGGCCAGCGCCGTCGCGGGGTCCTGTGCCGCGTCGCCCGCGGGCACCCAGCGGCTGCCTTCCTTGCGGTACGGCCACCAACGGCCGTCCTGCCCCAGGCGCAGCTGGCTCGACGCGCCGACGACCGTCCACCGATTGCCGCTCGCCCGCAGGGTCGGCCGTTCGTCCTCGTCCCAGGCGGAGCCCAGGGCGGCACGCGCGCGTGCGAGCGTTTCGCCCTCGACGGCCCACTCCTCCTCGAGCACCGACAGCGCGGCCACACCCCCCTGGCGCCAGGCACGCACGGCCAGCGCCAGCTGCTCCCGGCCGCGCCCGGAGCCGTCGGCCAGCCGGTCCGCCACGTCGCTCCTGGGGCCGCCGGCGGCAAGGCGTACGGCGTCCTGGGCAGCCGTCAACTCCGGCTGCGGCGCGTGCGCTTCCGGTGAGGCCGACAGAGCCTCCGCCAGCAGGCGGTGCGCTTCGACGGCGGTCCGGGCGGCCAGGAACTCCAGGGCGGCCGGGTCGACCGAGGGGGCGGGCGGGGCCTCGGCGTCCAGGGCAGGCGGCACGCCGGGCTCCTCGGGGAGCTCGGGCAGAGCGGGCAGCGGCGGCAGGACATCCCCGGCCGCGTACGCCTCCGCGGCATCCACGCCCGACGACGGCTCGGCTGCTTCCTCTTCCTCGGCGGGCGGGGCGCTGCGGTCCTGAAGGGCGCCCAGCAGGGCCCGTTCGGCGCGTCCGCGCATCAGCAGCAGCACGAAGGGATCCTGGTCCAGCAGCCGCGCCACCTGATGGCAGAGGGCCGCCGTGTGACCGCAGTGGTCCCACGCTCCGCAGCCGCACTCCGGCTCCAGATCGCCCATGCCGGGCAGCAGTTCGATCCCCGCGGCCGCCGCGTCCTCGACCAGGTGCGGCGGCATCTCGCGGTCCAGCAGCGCCGCGACGTGTCCGGCCCGCTCGACGGTCATGTCGACAAAGCGGTCCCACTGTTCGCCGGACAGCTCCGCCAGCAGGACATCGGCCCGGTGCGCCGTGCCGTCGCGGTCCCGGACGACGGCCGTGATGCGTCCCGGGCGCACGGACACCGCGCCCACCGCTCCCGCGCGGGCCAGCCCGCGGCCGGTCTTCACCTGCTTCCCGTCCAGTGCCGTGTCCTCCAGCGCCTTCAGCCAGGCCCGGCCCCACCACGACTGCGCGAAGCCCCGCCCGCGCGCGGGCGGCAACGCCGCGAACGTGCGTTCCGTGTCACTGTCGTATGCGGTCATCGTCCGCCCCCTCGCAGTTCGACCAGATCGGCCAGCTCGGCGTCCGTCAGTTCCGTGAGCGCCGCCCCGCCGGAGCCCAGCACCGCGTCCGCCAGCTGTCGCTTGCGGCTCAGCATGTCGGCGATGCGGTCCTCGATGGTTCCCTCGGTGATCAGCCGGTGCACCTGCACGGGCCGGGTCTGCCCGATGCGGTACGCGCGGTCGGTGGCCTGGGCCTCGACGGCGGGGTTCCACCAGCGGTCGTAGTGCACGACGTGCTCGGCCCGGGTGAGGTTCAGACCGGTGCCCGCCGCCTTCAACGACAGCAGGAAGACCGGGACTTCACCCGCCTGGAAACGCGCCACCATCGCCTCGCGTCCGGCGACGGGCGTTCCGCCGTGCAGGAACTGCGAGGGCACGCCGCGATCCGACAAGTGCCGCTCGATGAGCCGGGCCATGCGCACGTACTGAGTGAAGACCAGGACACCCGCCCCCTCGGAGAGGATGGTGTCCAGGAGTTCGTCCAGGAGCTCCAACTTCCCGGACCGGCCCGCGATCCTGGGCTCCTCCTCCTTGAGGAACTGCGCCGGGTGGTTGCAGATCTGCTTCAGGCCCGTCAGGAGCTTCACGATCAGCCCGCGCCGCGCCATGCTGTCGGCGCCGGAGATCTCCGCGAGCGTCTCGCGCACCACGGCCTCGTACAGACCCGTCTGCTCCTTGGTGAGCGACACGGCACGGTCGGTCTCGGTCTTGGGCGGCAGCTCCGGGGCGATCCCCGGATCCGACTTGCGACGCCGCAGCAGGAAGGGGCGTACGAGCCGGGCGAGCCGTTCCGCGGCGGCCGGATCCTGACCGCCCTCGACGGCCTGCGCATAGCGCGTGCGGAAGGTGCCGAGCCGGCCCAGCAGCCCCGGGGTGGTCCAGTCGAGAATCGCCCACAGCTCGGACAGGTTGTTCTCCACCGGGGTGCCGGTGAGCGCCACGCGCGCGCGTGCGCCGATCGAGCGCAGCTCGCGAGCGGTCGCCGAGTACGGGTTCTTCACGTGCTGGGCCTCGTCCGCCACGACCATGCCCCACGGCACCTCCGCCAGTCGGCGCGCGTCCAGGCGCATGGTGCCGTACGTGGTGAGCACGAACTCCCCGTCGGCCAGGTCCTCCAGGCCGCGGTGCGTGCCGTGGAAGCGACGCACGGGAGTTCCGGGTGCGAACCTCTCGATCTCGCGCTGCCAGTTGCCCATCAAGGACGTGGGGCACACCACGAGTGTGGGACCGGCGGACGCCGCATCGGTCTGCCGGTGCAGGTGCAGCGCGATGAGTGTGATCGTCTTGCCGAGTCCCATGTCGTCGGCGAGACAGCAGCCAAGCCCCAGGGACGTCATCCGGGCGAGCCAGCTCAGGCCCCGCCGCTGATAGTCCCGCAGTGTGGCCGCGAGCGTGGTGGGCTGCTCCACCGGCTCCTGCCCCTCGGGGTCCGCGAGCCGCTCCCGCAGGGCCGCCAGCCACCCCGTGGGGTGTACCTCGACCCGGCGGCCGTCGATCTCCGTGGAGCCCGTCAGAGCCGCGCCGAGCGCGTCGACGGGTGTCACCTTGTGGTCCTGCTGGGCGTGAGCCCGGCGTACCTCGTGCGGATCGACCAGGACCCACTGGTCGCGCAGCCGCACGACCGGGCGGTTGGCCTCGGCGAGCCGGTCCAGTTCCTCCCGCGTGAGCCGCTGGTCGCCCAGTGCGAACGACCAGTTGAAGGACAGCAGCGCGTCGGCGGACAGGAACGCCGGCGTGTCCGAGGCGAGGCGGTCCGGCCCCGGCGTGTCGTCCGGCGGACCGACCACCGCGCGGCTGGTGAGGGTGCGGGCCAGTTCCTTGGGCCAGTGCACCTCGACTCCGACGCCGGCGAGTGTTCGGGCGCCCTCTCCGAGGAGTTCGGTGACCTCCTCGTCGGCGAGGTCGACGGCGTCCGGCACGGTCGCCGACAGCAGTGGCGTGAGCGGTGGCCAGGCTCGGGCCGCCCGGCGGAGCGCGAGCAGGGCGTCCATCCGTGCGCGTGGCCCGAAGGCACTGCCCGTGGCGCCGGTTGCCGCCCACACCGTCACGGCGTCCGCGAGCAGGCTCGGATCGCTCACGCTGTGCACCTGCAGCACGGCCCGGAAGGGCAGCGCCGTGTCGTCCTGCGCCTCGGCGGCCAGGCCGGGTACCTCGACGCGCAGCGAGAGCCGTACGCCCGCGTCGTGGCCCGCGGCGACATCGGCGGCCCACGCGTGCTGCTCGGGCAGGTGCTGCGGCTCCTGTGCCGCGTAGGCCGGTCCGCCCGTCACCAGCGAAGCCGCGGGGGAGCGGGGCAGCGAGTCGGCGACCGCGTCCAGGAAGGCACGCAGCAGCCGCTCCGGGTCGGGCAACCGAAGCGGCCCGGCGCCGTCCACGGGCACGGCGTGCGCCTCGGGCGGCATCGCGGCGGCGAGCCGGCGGATGCGCTCGACGTCCGCCGTTCCCAGGGGACCCGTGCGCCACGCGTCGTGATCGCTCGGGGACAGGCCGGGCAACAGCAGTCCGCGCGCGACGATACGCAGGGCCAGTACGGACGCCGCGCCCCAGAACACGGCTGCTCGGTGTCCGTGTGTGCCGGCACGCGCGCGCGTGAGCACCGGCAGGGCGGCGCGCACCGGCAGCAGGACGGCCGGCACGCTCACCCGCTCGACACCGTCGCCGCTGGGCAGGGCGACGGTCAGGTCCTCGACGGACCCCGCCTCGACGGCGGGTGGGGCTGCGCCATCGGGCCGCCAGAAGGCTACGCCGCCGGTGCGAGCCGGGTCACCGGGCACGAACACGGCGCACCAATCGGCCAGTTCGGAGAGCTCTGACGATGGCGCAGCGGGAAACCTCTGCACAGCGATGCTGTACTCCTCAAATTTGACTACAGGGAGTCGAAGTCGCCGAGGATACAGCACTCCGACGGTCGACCCGTCATGGTTGGGGCATGGCGTGGGTCACTTCATGGACAGGGGTGTCCTCAACCCCCTGACCGTGCGGTGCTGACCCCCGGACGTGCACGGGGGGTGCCCTCATGGTCGCGGCAGGTCACCGAATCGTACGTTTCCTCAGGTCAGCCCGTTACCTGAGAGAGTCGGAGTCCAGACATGCCCCAGACCACCGCGGGCGTCGCCGCCCTCCCTCGCCAGGCGCCCGGCTCCTCGCCCGGCGGAAGCGAGTTCACGCCGCTCCTGCGCACGGTCAAGAGCCAGGACCTCCTGGAACGCCGGTACGCCTGGTACACACGAGGTATCGCGGTCAACGCACTCGCCCTCGCCGGTCTCCTCACGGGCATCGTCATGGTCGGCGATTCCTGGTGGACGCTCCTGCTGGCGCCGCTGCTCGCCGTGCTCTGCGCGCGTACGGCCTTCATGGGCCATGACGCGGGCCACGGGCAGATCACCGCCAACAAGGCGGCAGGGCGTGTCATCGGACTCATCCACGGCAACCTGCTGCTGGGGATGAGCTACTCCTGGTGGAACCACAAGCACAACCGTCACCACGCCAACCCCAACCACATCGACAAGGACCCCGACGTGGCCGCCGACGTCCTCGTCTTCACCGGCGAACAAGCGAAGGACCGCACGGGCTTCCGGCGCTGGCTCACCCGCAACCAGGCCTGGTTGTTCTTCCCGCTCACCCTCCTCGAAGGCGTCGCCCTCAAGATCCAGAGCTTCCGGGACCTGCGCCGGCAGTCGCCCAGGGAGCGATCGGTGGAGGCCGTGCTCCTGGTGAGCCACCTCGCCGGCTACACCACGCTACTGCTCACGTCCATGTCTCCCGGCAAGGCCCTGGCGTTCGCAGCCCTCCACCAGACCCTCTTCGGCCTGCATCTGGGACTGGCCTTCGCGCCCAACCACAAGGGCATGGAGATGCCGGACCCGAGCGGCGAACCCTGGGGCCACCTGCGCCGACAGGTGCTCACCTCGCGCAACATCCGCGGCGGCGCCGTCACCGACTGGTTCCTCGGCGGCCTCAACTACCAGATCGAGCACCACCTCTTCCCCAGCATGCCCCGCCCCCATCTGCGACTGGCCCAGCCCCTGGTGCGCGCCCACTGCCGGGAATTGGGTATTGCCTATGTGGAGGCCGGGCTCGTCGACTCCTATCGGCAGGCGCTCCGCCACATGTACGAGGTGGGGGAGCCCCTCAGGGCCGAGTAGGGGCGACGGCCGGGGATGTCTCAGGGATGTCTCAGGGTCGCGGTTCGGAACCGCGGGAAGCGCGGACCCGTTTTCTGAACAGAGAGCGGCAGTGGCCGCGAAGGAGGCGACGCACATGTCGAAGAACGCGAAGATCGCCGCAGGAGGTGTGGCGGCCGGGCTCATCCTGCTGATCTGGCTGCCCTGGTGGGCCGCGCTCCTGATAGTCCTGGGAGTCCCGGCCGCCGCCTACCTCACGCTGGATCCCTCACAGCGGCGCAGGCTGCGCCGTGTCACGCGCAAGGAGATCGGCCGCTGACGTACCCGTGTCGGCTCTTCCGGGGCCGTCGAGTGCGCGGGAGCCGACGACATCGCCGCTCGCGGGCCTGCCGACGGCATGGTCCGCGGGCGGCCGGACGCCGCGGCCCTACTGCGGCCGCGCATCTGCGCGGCCGCGGCACGGTCCGCGAGGCCGGGCAACGCCCGCTGTCCTGGACGCGTCGGCCGACACCCTCGAGACGGCCGGCCTGCACGCCGACGCCGCGCGCCTCGGCTGGGACGCCGCCATGGGGCGCGCTCATCATCGACCCTGAAACAGGAGGCGTTGACCTTTGCCGCACCCCCGCGTGCGGGATGCGGCCCGGCTGGCTCAACTGGGGCGTACTGCCATCTTGTCGAGCGCGTCCAGGAGACCCGGCAGCTCCGGTCCTCGGCCCACCGGCAGCACCTCACCGGGCTCTTCGTCGAGCAGCACGAACGCGATGTCGTCGGTCCTGGCCACGAGCGACCAACCGGGACCGTCGGCGCGCAGCGTCCGGGCGTCCCCCGGCGCGAAGGTCGACCGGACACGGCCGAGGGGCGGCGGCGTGTCGACGTACGCACGCGCCTCCGCGAGGACGCGCCGGATGCCGGTTCGGCGATTGGGCCCGCTCTGCTCGGCCTCCTGACCGTCTCCGACGTCTCCGGAGGGCTCACCGTTCTCGGCGGACTCGCCGTTCCGAGAGGCCTCGCCGCTCTCGGAGGCTTCGGAATCCCCGCCGGCCGGTCGCACGAAGGCCGCGTCGTCGATCTGCTCCCGCCACATCGCCCACTGGAGCGCGATCTCGTCGGCTCCCAGACGTCGCTGGGCCGGGCCCCACGTGCTGGTGTCCGGCGGCGTCAGCGCGGGACGGTCCGCGACCTCGGGGTCGGGATCGTGCGGCGCGGGCACGCCAGGGGCAGCGACGGCGACCTCGAGGGGCCAGCCGGGCAGCGCGGCGACGACTGTGCGTTCATCGGGCGACAGATCGTGCTCCATGCCGCAGTCCCAGGACGCGATGGCGACGGCCACCAGTGACACGTCGTCGATGACGACCGTCCACCGGGCGCCGTAGCCGTCCTGTCCGAGCACCAGACCGTACCCGTCGGCCAGCGGTGCGAGACCGAGCGCAGCGCACGCCGCCGGATAGTCGTCGCCCAGTACGCTCGGGAACTTCGCCGGCGTCAGCAGCGCTGCCGTCAGTACATAGAGCGCATCGTCCGCGGCGGCGACGGCGTCCTCGTCCGTCCCGGCCATCCCAGCCTCCCCATCGGTTCGTCCAACGGCGCGCACCCTAGTGCGACCGGAAGGCGCTTGTCACGACTCCCCGGCATACCCGGAGCTGCAGTTTCCGGCCGGACGGGGCGAATCGACCACCTGTCGCCGGTATGTCAGGCCGCCGGCAGCCCGAGCAGCGTACGTGCCACCGTCCGTGGCGACTCGTCGCGTTCCCGCGCGAGCGCGATGACGGCCCGGCACGCCAGCTCGTTCACCCCGAACGACAGCGCCTCCGGCGACACCCAGCCCGCGGCCTCGTCGATCCGCTCCTGGTCGTCCTCCGCACAGGCCGAGACATACGCGGCGGCGGCTTCGAACAGGTTGTGGGAGCGTGCTCCCCGGCCGGTGTTCGTCTCCGCGCGCAAGGCGTTGAGGAACCTGGTACCGGACTTGCGGACCCTGCCGAACATGCTGACCACCTTCCCCCCTGCGTGGTTGCCCTCACTGAACGGTCATCTTCTGCTCCTCAACGTAGAGTTGGAGCTTCGGCGACAGAAGGGGGACAGCGCGGTGACACGCTTCGAGCGGCTCGAACAGATTCGGCGGATGGACCCGGAGAAGGACGCCCTGGAGATCCACCGGCTCAGTGTGGCGTACGAGTTCCCCTGGGACTTCACCCGCTCCCTGGAGCTGGCCCTGTACCGCACGTACGCCGTGCCCGGCATCGGCCGGTTGCTGGCTGAGACGGCCGAGCTCACGGAGCGGGCCCAGAAGCGGTACGACGACACCTCGCTGCTCCTCGACGCCGTCGTCGAACACGGCTTCGGCAGCGAACAGGGGCGCACGGCGATCCGCCGCATCAACCAGATGCACCACAGCTACGACATCAGCAACGACGACATGCGGTACGTGCTGTGCACATTCGTCGTGATGCCCAAGCGGTGGATCGACGCCTACGGCTGGCGCAGGCTGTCCCGCCACGAGATCGTCGCCTCCGCCGTCCACCACCGCACTCTGGGGCGGCATATGGGCATCAAGGACTTACCTGAGACCTACGAGGAGTTCGAGACCTGCCTCGACACCTACGAAGAGGCCCATTTCGCCTGGACCGAGGAAGCACGGCGGGTGTCGGACTCCACGCTCGCCCTGATGGCCTCCTGGTATCCGGCCCCGCTCGCGCCGCTCCTGCGCACCTCCACGCTCGCCCTGCTCGACGAACCACTCCTGCGGGCCTTCCGGTACCCGCCTCCGAGCCCTCTCACCCGCGCACTCGTGCGCCGTGCGGTCCGGATGCGCGGACGCGCCGTCCGGCTGCTCCCGCCGCGGCGCACACCCCACTACGCGCGGCAGAACTGGGAGATCAAGGGCTACCCGAACGGCTACCGGCTGGACGAACTGGGCACCCGCCCGGTCCCCGGCGTACGGGGCTGTCCCGTGCGCCACACAGGCTCGTGAGCGGTCCCCTCGGCTCCCCAGGGCTCCTCTCCGCTCGAGTTCACCGCTGAACGCGCCCTTCAGGTGCCCGCGGTCGATCGGCAGCCCTCGATGATGTCGTGCATGACCGAGGGCGTCAGCCCTCGCGGACGGCCACTGCCAGGAACCGGTCGTCCTCGTCGACGTACGACGTCATCCGCCACCCTGAACCGGCCAACAGCGGACGCAGGTTGTGCTCCGCGCGCAGATCTTCCGGGGTGATCTGCCGGCCCTGGCGCGCGGCGAGTGCGGCCCTGCCGATCGGGTGGAACAGCGCCAGCACCCCGCCGGGCCGTACCACGCGCGCCAGCTCGCGCAGGTCCTCGGCCGGATGGGGCAGATGCGAGATGAGCCCCGCGCCGAACACCGCGTCGAGCGACTCCGAGCGCAGCGGCAACGCGGCGACGTCGGCGAGCAGCAACCGCCCGTCCCGGTCCCGTCCGGCCCGTACGGCGGCCTGCAGCATGGCCGGGGTCAGATCGACCCCAAGGACCACTCCCGAGGGCCCCACGGCCGCCCGCAGCGGCGTCAGGGCGCGTCCGGTGCCGCAGCCCGCGTCGAGCACGCGGTCCCCCTCGCGCAGCCCGAGGTCCGCGACCGCGGCGGCATAGGCGGGGCCGTCGTCGGGGAAACGGCTGTCCCAGTCGGCGGCGCGGGCGGTGAAGAACTCCTGGACACGTGTGTGGTCGTCGCTCATGTTCCGCATGATCCCTCACCGGTAGGGACGATGCCCCGGTGCACACGTTCGAGCGTGCCGCGATCGTTCAGGTACATATCTGCGTCATATTCCAACACCTTTCGAAATGCGCCCCCTTTGTGCGCCCATGCCCCGACTAGCGTCCCGGAGCCATGGGACACCTGGACCACGCCGCCCTGGGGTGGCTGACCCCCGTGCTGTCGTACGTGATGGCCTGCATAGGCGCCGCCCTCGGGCTGCGCTGCACCGTCCGCGCGCTCGGCGCCACCGGACGCTCGCGCCGCAACTGGCTCGTCACCGCGGCCTCGGCGATCGGCACCGGCATCTGGACCATGCACTTCGTGGCCATGCTCGGCTTCAGCGTCAGCGGCACCGACATCCGCTACGACGTGCCGCTGACGATCGCGAGCCTCCTCGTCGCCATGATCGTCGTCTGCGCCGGCGTCTTCGCCGTCGGCTACAGCCGTGACCGCACCCGCGCGCTCTTCCTCGGCGGACTCACCACCGGCCTCGGCGTCGCGAGCATGCACTACCTGGGCATGGCGGCGGTGCGCCTGCACGGCGACGTCGGCTACGACCCCGCGCTCGTCGGACTCTCCGTCCTGATCGCCGTCGTCGCGGCGACAGCGGCCCTGTGGGCGGCGCTCAACATCAAGTCACCCGTCGCGGTCACCATGGCCTCCCTCATCATGGGCGCGGCGGTGAGCAGCATGCACTACACCGGCATGTTCGCGGTGAGTGTGCACGTCACGCCTTCCGGGGCGGCCCTGCCCGGGGCCACGGCGATGCAGTTCATCTTCCCCCTCGCCGTCGGCCTCGGGTCCTATCTCTTCCTGACCTCGGCCTTCGTCGCCCTGTCGCCGACGACGGGGGAGCGTCGGGCATCCGCCTCGGCCCAGCGGCCGGTCGAGAGCACGGCCCACTAGCGGCCCCGGAACCAGCACCGCCCGGACGGGCGCGCCCCTGAACGACTCCCGAGCGAGGAGGCCATGCGTACACCGCGTAGGACCCCCACAGCCGGCGCCGAGACGCCGCCCCCGCCCCCCGTGCGCGGCCGCCGCGCACACGCCGGACCGCCGGCCGACGAAGGCCCGGACGACCCCGTCGGCGCGATACCGGACGACACACTCGCGCGTGCGGGACGCTGGCACATCCGGCCGCGGACCGTGCGAGCCAAGATCGTCTGCCTGCTGATGGTCCCGGTCGTCTCCCTGCTCGCCCTGTGGGCGTACGCCACCGTCACCACTGCCCAGGACGTCTCGCGGCTGCGGCAGTTGCAGCGCGTCGACTCCACGATCCGGACCCCCGTCGCTCAGGCCGTGGCCGCCCTTCAGACGGAGCGGGCGGCCGCCGTCCGCCACGCGACCGACCCGTCGGCCGGGCGGAGCGGCGACCTGAAGAAGCTCGCGGAACGCACCGACCGGGCCCTCGCCAAACTGCGGCTCGGCGACGACAACACCATCGCCGACAGCGAGGAACTGCCCGCAGGAGTGGCCCAGCGGCTCGAAGCGTTCGTCACCGGCGCCGAGCGACTGCATTCGCTGCGCACCGCCGTACTCGACCGCCGCGTCCGCTGGGACGAGACCTACGGCCAATACACGAGGACCATCGCGAGCGCCTACGGCGTGGGCGGCGCCCTCACCGGAATCCAGGACGCCGAACTCGGCTCCGACGCGCGCGTGCTGCTCGAATTCTCCCGCGCGGGAGAGGCGTTGGCCCAGGAGGACGCCGTCCTGGCCAGTGCGCGCCTGGCCGGCGGCCTCTCTGGCGAGCGGCTGCGGCTGTTCACCGGTGCCGTCGACACGCGCCGTGCCCTCACCGAGTCCGCCGTGGCCGATCTACGGGGCTCCGAACGTGCCGCCTGGCGCGGCCTCGCCGACGGCCGCGCCTACGCCACCGTGGCAGCCACCGAGGACAAGGTCCTCGCCGCCGGCCCGGGTGCCCGCGCGATCGACGCGGCGCCGGAAGCCACCTGGACGGGCGCCCACGCGCGCGTGCAGGACGGCATGCGGACGATCGAAGAGGACGCAGGGCACGGTGTCGCCGACCGGGCCGACCCGTTCACCCGCGGACTGCTCACCCCCGCTGGTGCCGCCGTCCTCCTCGGGCTCCTGGCCGTCGCCGCGTCGCTCGTCATCTCCGTACGCATCGGACGCGGACTGGTCGTCGAGTTGGTGAGCCTGCGCAACAGCGCCCTGGACATCGCCCGCCGCAAACTCCCCGAGGCCATGCGGAAACTGCGCGCGGGCGAGGAGATCGACGTCCAGGCAGAGGCCCCGCCCGGGCCGCCCGCGGAGGACGAGACCGGGCAGGTCGCCGAGGCCCTGAGCACCGTGCACCGCGCCGCGCTCAGGGCCGCCGCCGAGCGTGCCGAGCTCGCCAGCGGCATCTCCGGAGTCTTCGTCAATCTCGCCCGCCGCAGCCAGATCCTCGTCCACCGCCAGCTGAGCCTCCTCGACAGCATGGAACGCCGCTCGGACGACCCGAACGAACTGAGCGACCTCTTCCGGCTCGACCACCTCACCACCCGGATGCGCCGCCACGCCGAGAGCCTGATCATCCTCTCCGGAGCGGCACCCGGCCGCGCCTGGCGGATGCCGGTCTCCCTGACGAACGTGGTCCGCGCGGCCGTCTCCGAGGTCGAGGACTACGCGCGCGTGGAGGTACGACAGCTCCCCGACGCGTCCGTCATCGGCGTGGCCGTCGCCGACCTCACCCACCTGCTGGCCGAGATCATCGAGAACGCCGCCCAGTTCTCGCCGCCCCACACACGCGTGCGGATCACCGGCGAGCCGGTCGGCAACGGCTACGCCGTCGAGGTCGAGGACCGCGGCCTGGGGATGGGCAAGGAGACCCTCGCCGAGGCCAACCGGCGCATCGAGCAGTCCGAGGCGCTCGACCTGTTCGACAGCGACCGGCTCGGCCTGTTCGTGGTCAGCAGGCTCGCCGCCCGGCACGGCATCAAGGTGCACCTGCGCACCTCGCCCTACGGCGGCACCACCGCGGTCGTCCTGCTGCCCACGGCCCTGCTGCACACCAGCGGGGCGAAACGGTCCCCCCACAACGCGGTGGAAGCGGAACGGCAGGCGGAGCGCGAGTACGCGCGTGTGCCCGTCGCCCAGCTCCAGGACTCCGTCCCGGCGTCGGCCGACCGGCCCGCCCTGGTGGCCCCCGCGCCGGCCGCGGCCCGGACCACGACCGAAACCCCACCTCCCGGAGTCACCGCCTTGCGTCTGCACCGTCCCCCGGACGACCCTCCCGAGGACTCCGACGACCTCCCCCGCCGGGTACGGCAGGCGAATCTCGCGCCCCAACTGCGCGAGCGGCGCCCCGAGGAACCGGCACAGGCGACCGCCGCCCCTGGAGACGACCGGCGCACCCCCGAACTCGTACGGGACCGCATGGCGGCGTACCGCGACGGCTGGGCGCGCGGAGGCGGCAGGCAGCCGGGCCGTGGTGTCACCCCGGATTTCCCAGCGGGCAGCGACAGCAGCGAAGGAGACCCCGCATGATCCAGGACCCGAGCATGAGGGCCGCGCAGCGGCCCGGCGAACTCGACTGGCTGCTGGACGACCTGGTACTGCGCGTCAGCGAAGTACGGCACGCCGTGGTGCTGTCCAACGACGGCCTCGCTGTGGGCGCGTCTACCGACCTCCACCGCGAGGACGCCGAACACCTCGCCGCGGTCGCCTCCGGCTTCCACAGCCTGGCCAAGGGCGCGGGGCGGCACTTCGGCGCCGGGGGTGTGCGCCAGACCATGGTGGAGATGGACGACGGCTTCCTGTTCGTCGTCGCCGCGGGCGACGGCTCCTGCCTGGCCGTCCTCACCGCCGTGACCGCCGACATAGGCCTGGTCGCCTACGAGATGGCACGGCTGGTCAAGCGCGTCGGCGAGCACCTGTACACGCCGCCGCGCGTCGGCGCTCGGCCACCCGCCGCCGGATGAGGCGAGAAGGCGGTCCACGCAGATGACCGAGGACATGACGGGCGCCCCGCGCGAGCAGGGCAGCCAGTGGTACGACGGCGAGGCCGGGCCGCTCGTCCGGCCGTACGCCATGACGGGCGGACGCACCAGACCCGGCCCCACCGGGGTGCGTTTCGACCTGATCGCCCTCGTCACGCTGGACACGGGCGCACCCGGCATCGACGACGACACCGCGCTCGGGCCGGAACACCGTGCCCTCATCGACCTGTGCCGCACGGAGACGCAGTCGGTCGCGGAACTCGCCGCCGACGCCGACCTTCCCGTGGGCGTGGTCAGGGTGCTCCTCGGCGACCTCCTGGAACTCGGCTGCGTCACCGTCAGCCGCCCCGTGCCGCCCGCGCAACTGCCTGACGAACGGATTCTGCGCGAGGTGATCGAGGGACTGAGAGCGCTGTAGATGAAAGTTCACCACCACCGTTTGCCGGCACTCCAGAGAGAAGTGATCGATGGTCTCCGATGACTCCGACGCCCAGGGCGACGAGACGGCCGCCCTTGCGTTGAAGATTCTGGTCGCCGGCGGATTCGGCGTGGGCAAGACCACCCTGGTGGGCGCGGTCAGTGAGATCCGGCCGCTGCGCACCGAGGAACTGCTGAGTGAGGCCGGACAGTCGGTGGACGACACCGACGGCGTGGACCAGAAGGTCACCACCACGGTCGCCATGGACTTCGGGCGCATCACCATCCGGTCCGGCCTCTCCTTGTACCTCTTCGGCACCCCGGGCCAGGACCGCTTCTGGTTCCTGTGGGACGAGTTGTCGCAGGGCGCCCTCGGCGCCGTGGTCCTCGCCGACACCCGGCGTCTGGAGGACTGCTTCCCCGCCGTGGACTACTTCGAGCACCGGCACATCCCGTTCGTGGTGGCCGTCAACTGCTTCGCGGGCGCCCGGACATACGGCGCGCACGACGTCGCGCGCGCCCTCGATCTCGACCAGGGCACGCCCGTGGTGCTCTGCGACGCCCGTGACCGCGATTCGGGGAAGGAGGTGCTGATCCGACTGGTCGAGTACGCCGGGCGGATGCACACCGCCCGGCTGCTCGACTCGGTGGGCTGACGACCCGAGCACTCGGGCCGGCAGGCTTTCTCAGTCGGCGACGGCCTTCTGCGCCAGGACCTTGTCGATCGAGACGCGGACGAGGAGTTCACCCGGAACGCCGTTGCGGGCGCCGAACTCCTCGGCCCGCTCCTCGCCCATGTACCGCGCCCCTATCCGGCCGGCCCAGTGCCTGACCTCGTCGAGGTCCTCCGAGACCCGGGCACGGCCCTGGAGCACGACGAAGTCGAAGGGCGGCCGGTCGTCGTCCACGCACAAAGCCACCCGGCCGTCCCGGGCCAGACTGCGCCCCTTCACACTGTTCTTGCCGGTGTTGAACACGATGTCGTCCCCGTCGAGCAGGAACCAGATCGGCGTCACATGCGGACTCCCGTCGGCCCGCACGGTCGAGAGCTTTCCGGTGCGGGTGCCGTACGAAACGAACTCCCGCCATTCGGTGTCGGTCATCTTCTGTGCCATGTTCCCATCCTCCTTGCTCGGACGCCGGTCGTGGGGAAGGCTGGCGTGGAGATCCTCCGGAGAGGGGGAGACGTCACACGGGGAGACGGGAAACATGGCGCAGAACCAGGGACTTGACTGGCTGTTGGACGATTTGACCGAGCGCGTGGAACACGTACGGCACGCTCTGGTCCTGTCCAACGACGGACTGGTGACGGGGGCGAGTACGGGACTGCGCCGGGAGGACGCGGAGCACTTGGCCGCTGTCTCCTCCGGACTGCACAGTCTGGCCAAGGGATCGGGGCGGCACTTCGGCGCGGGCCGGGTCCGTCAGACAATGGTCGAGTTCGACGACGCGGTGCTGTTCGTCACCGCGGCGGGCACCGGCAGCTGTCTGTGCGTGCTGAGCGGCGCGGAGGCCGACATCGGCCAGATCGCCTACGAGATGACATTGCTCGTCAACCGGGTCGGCGAGCACCTCGGCGTCGACGCCCGACAGCCCGAGCGAAGCCCGGCAAAAGACATCTGACCTGCTCTTTCTCCCTCTCTCGTGGAGTTATCCACAGGCTCGCCACGGAATTCGCCGAACCGGCTACGGTTTTTGTCACGGCGAGCGCACACAGCGTGAGCATCGACTCCACGGGGGAGACCGACCATGTCAGTTGAGACCTTCACGAAACCGCAGCAACTCTCCTGCGCGCCCAGCCGGGCCGCGCGCGAACTCGGGCTGAAGCGAAGCGAGTTCGACCTCGCCGTAGACCTCGGACACCTCAGGACCCTGCCCGACGAAGGAGGCGGGGGCCGCCGCGTGGCTCGCTCCGAGATCGACCGGGTGAGGTCGAGCGACGGATTTCCCGACTCCCTGCGGGCCCGCGTGAAGGCCGTGGGCACCAAAGAGGGCGCGGCCGTCATGGATGTGCCCGTCGGCAGGTTCACTCGCCTGGCACGCCTGGGGATGGTGGCACCGGTGAAGTTCTATCTCAGCCGCTACCGCACAGTGGTCTGGCTGTATCTGGCCGACGAGCTACGGCAGTTCGCGGCCGACGAGAAGAACGCCCCGCTGCTGAAGGAGCGTATGCCCGAGGGAATGCGCGACCAGTTGGGCGCGGGACTGGACCTGCGCCCTCGCAACTGGCGCGGACGGCATCTGGGGTTCCTGCTGAGGCAGACCGAAGACCCGTGGGAGCGTGCCGGGACCGTGGCCGCCTTCCTCGATCCCCTTCAGATCGCGGAACTCGTCCGTGACCCCTATGAGCGCGCCCATCTGAACCGGTTCCGGCCAGGGCCGCCCACACATGGCGCACCGGGTTCGACCGCCGCCCACATCGCGGAGACGATCATGACGGCGGACGCTCCGGACGAGATCGCCTGGCTGCGGGCCGACCTGGTAGTGGCCATGGAGGAAGCACGCGAGCACCGGGCAGCACCCCGCCCCGCCCCGAAACAGGCCCGCGTCGCGGCGCTCCCGGCCGCACCGGTGCCGGAGGAGCCGGAGCCGTCGTCGCGCGGGCTCATGGGCTGCCTGCGACGCAGAAGCCACCGCACCGCAGAGCTTGGAACTACAGCGCTCTGAACAACCCCTCCTGGACGACCGGCACCGGCGCGGCGACGTACGGCTTCGACGTGGCCACCGACCTCGGGGCGGACGCGGTGTTCACCTACCGGCTGGACACCCTCGCCGGCACCCTGGAGCGGGTCGCGGTGAATCCGATGCGCGCGGGCTCCGGACCCCGCCACCTCGCCTTCGCCCCCGGCGGTGACCTGGTGTACAGCGCCGACGAGCTGTCCTCGACCGTCACCTGCCACCGCTACGACGCCACCGGCGAGGTCAGCCCAGCTTCCTGAACAACCCCTCCTGCACGACGGACACGACCAGTTGCCCCTCGCGGTCGTAGATCCGGCCGCGTGCCAGCCCACGACCGCCGACCGCGACGGGCGACTCCTGGTCGTACAGGAGCCATTCGTCGGCCCGGAACGGCCGGTGGAACCACATGGCGTGGTCCAGCGACGCCAAGTCGAACCCGCGCGGCCCCCACAGCGGTTCGACCGGGATGCGGACGGCGTCGAGGAGGGTCATGTCGCTGGCGTAGGTCAGCGCGCAGGTGTGCACGAGCGGGTCGTCGCCCAGCGGCCCGACCGCGCGCATCCACACCGCGCTGCGCGGCTCCGCGTCCTTGACCTCTTCGGCGGTCCAGCGCAGCCGGTCCACATAGCGGATGTCGAAGGGCTGACGGCGGGCCATCCGCTCCAACTGCTCCGGCAGCGTGCCCAGATGCTCCCGGATCTCTTCCGTGACCGTCGGCAGGGAGTCCGGGTCCGGGATCTTGCGGGCCGGCGGCAGCTGGTGCTCGAAGCTCCCCTGTTCAGGTTTGTGGAAGGAGGCGGTGAGATTGAAGATCGTGCGGCCCTGCTGCACCGCGGTGACCCGGCGGGTCGTGAACGACCGGCCGTCCCGTACCCGCTCGACCTGGTACACGATCGGCACGCCCGGTCGACCCGGGCGCAGGAAGTACGCGTGCAGCGAGTGCACCGGACGTTCGCCGTCCGTGGTGCGCCCGGCGGCGACCAGTGCCTGGCCCGCCACCTGGCCGCCGAAGACCCGCTGCAGGGACTCCTGCGGGCTGCGGCCGCGGAAGATGTTGACCTCGATCTGCTCCAGGTCGAGCAGGTCGACGAGCCTCTCGGCCGGGTTCGTGGTCATGGGTGGGATTCTCCTGTGCTCACAGCTGGCCGACGTCGGTGACACGGACGATCGCGCGGCCCTCCGCGTCGGAGGCGGCGAGGTCGATCTCCGCGCTGATGCCCCAGTCGTGATCGTCGTTCGGGTCGTCGAAGATCTGGCGGACGCGCCACAGGCCGTTCTGCGGCTCCTCCTCGATGACGAGCAGCTTGGGGCCGCGGGCGTCGGGGCCGGTGCCGAGGTCGTCGTACTCGTCCCAGTACTTGTCCATCGCCTCGCCCCAGGCCTCGGCGTCCCAGCCGGCCTCGGCGTCCAGCTCGCCGAGTTCGTCGACCTGGTCGAGCGCGGCGAGCTCGACGCGGCGGAACATCGCGTTGCGGACGAGGACGCGGAAGGCGCGCGCGTTGGCGGTGACCGGCTTGACCTCGTCGGCCTTCTCCTGGGCCTCCTCCGCGGTCATCTCCTCCGGGTTGGCCAGCTGCTCCCACTCGTCCAGCAGGCTGGAGTCGACCTGACGCACCATCTCGCCCAGCCACTCGATCAGGTCCTGAAGATCCTCGGACTTGAGGTCGTCCGGGACGGTGTGGTCCAGGGCCTTGTAGGCGCTCGCGAGGTAGCGCAGCACGATGCCCTCGGTGCGGGCCAGCTCGTAGTAGGACACCAACTCCGTGAAGGACATCGCCCGTTCGTACATGTCACGGATGACGGACTTCGGCGACAGGGGATGGTCGCCGACCCAGGGGTGGCTCTTGCGGTAGGTGTTGTACGCGTGGAAGAGCAGCTCCTCAAGGGGCTTCGGGTACGTGATGTCCTGGAGGCGCTCCATGCGCTCCTCGTACTCGACACCGTCCGCCTTCATCGCGGCCACGGCCTCGCCGCGCGCCTTGTTCTGCTGGGCGGCGAGGATCTGCCGCGGGTCGTCCAGTGTGGACTCGACGACGGAGACCATGTCCAGGGCGTAGGACGGCGACTCGGGGTCGAGGAGCTCGAACGCGGCGAGCGCGAAGGTGGACAGCGGCTGGTTCAGCGCGAAGTCCTGCTGGAGGTCGACCGTGAGGCGGACGATGCGGCCCTCGGCGTCCGGCTTGTCGAGCTTCTCGACGATGCCGCCGTCCAGGAGCGAGCGGTTGATGGCGATCGCCCGCCGGATGTGCCTGAGCTGCTGCTTGCGCGGCTCGTGGTTGTCCTCCAGGAGGTGCCGCATCGCCTCGAAGGCGTTGCCGGGCCGGGCGATCACCGACAGCAGCATCGTGTGCGTCACCCGGAAACGGGAGGTCAGCGGCTCCGGCTCGGAGGCGATGAGCTTCTCGAAGGTGTTCTCCGTCCACCCGACGAAACCCTCGGGCGCCTTCTTGCGGACGACCTTCCGGCGCTTCTTCGGGTCGTCGCCCGCCTTGGCGAGCGCCTTCTCGTTCTCGACGACGTGCTCGGGGGCCTGGGCGACGACGAAGCCCGCCGTGTCGAAGCCCGCGCGCCCGGCCCGGCCCGCGATCTGGTGGAACTCACGGGCGCGCAGCGTGCGGACGCGGGTGCCGTCGTACTTGGTCAGCGCGGTGAACAGCACGGTCCGGATCGGCACGTTGACGCCCACGCCGAGCGTGTCCGTGCCGCAGATGACCTTCAGCAGACCGGCCTGCGCGAGCTTCTCCACCAGACGCCGGTATTTGGGCAGCATGCCGGCGTGATGGACACCGATGCCGTGCCGTACGTACCGGGAGAGGTTGCGGCCGAACTTGGTGGTGAAGCGGAAGTTGCCGATCAGCTCGGCGATCTGTTCCTTCTCCTGGCGCGTGCACATGTTGATGCTCATCAGCGCCTGCGCCCGCTCCACGGCCTGGGCCTGCGTGAAGTGCACGATGTAGACCGGCGCCTGCTTGGTCTCCAGCAGCTCGGTCAGCGTCTCGGTGAGCGGAGTGAACCGGTAGGCGTAGGACAGCGGCACGGGACGGGTCGCCGAGCGGACCACCGCCGTCGGCCGGCCGGTGCGCCGGGTGAGGTCCTTCTCGAACATCGAGACGTCGCCGAGCGTGGCCGACATCAGGACGAACTGTGCCTGGGGCAGCTCCAGGATCGGGATCTGCCAGGCCCAGCCGCGGTCCGCCTCCGCGTAGAAATGGAACTCGTCCATCACCACCTGGCCGACGTCCGCGCCCTTGCCGTCGCGCAGGGCGATCGACGCGAGCACCTCGGCGGTGCAGCAGATGACGGGGGCGTCGGCGTTGACGGACGCGTCTCCGGTCAGCATCCCGACGTTCTCGGTGCCGAAGATCTTGCACAGCTCGAAGAACTTCTCCGAGACCAACGCCTTGATCGGAGCGGTGTAGAAGGTGACCTCGTCACGGGCCAGCGCGGCGAAATGGGCGGCTGCGGCGATCATGCTCTTGCCGGAGCCGGTGGGCGTCGACACGATCACGTTCGCACCGGAGACCACCTCGATCAGCGCCTCCTCCTGGTGGGGATAGAGCGTGATCCCGCGCTCCTCGGCCCACGACTCGAAGGCTTCGTAGAGGGCGTCGGGGTCGGCGGTCGGCGGCAGCTGATCGATGAGGGTCACCCACCCATCTTGCCTGCCCTCCTGCCCTATGGGGGAATCGGTTGTCGGCACGAAGATCGCGAACGCTACGCTGTGTCGCCGACGGGACGTCAGCGCACCCGGTCAACTGGACAGCGGCGCACGAGGAATGGGGCGGGCAACGGCGATGATGGGACCAGCACACTCACTGTCGGGCGCCGCCGCCTGGCTCGGCGTCGGGGCGGCCGCCGCGGCGGCCGGGCACCCGATGCCCTGGCCCGTCGTTCTGTGCGGCGCGCTGATCTGCGCCGGAGCCGCACTCGCCCCGGACCTCGACCACAAGGCGGCCACCATTTCGCGGGCCTTCGGACCCCTCTCGCGTGGGCTGTGCGAGATCGTCGACAAGCTCTCCTACGCCGTCTACAAGGCGACGAAGAAACAGGGCGACCCGCGCCGCTCGGGCGGGCACCGCACGCTCACGCACACCTGGCTGTGGGCCGTCCTGATCGGCGCGGGCGGCTCGGTGGCGGCGATCACCGGTGGCCGCTGGGCCGTGCTGGCGCTCCTGTTCGTGCACATGGTGCTGGCCATCGAGGGTCTGCTCTGGCGGGCGACCCGTGGCTCCAGCGCCGACGTCCTGGTCTGGCTGCTGGCCGCGACCAGCTCGTGGATCCTCGCCGGTGTGCTGGACAAGCCGGGCAACGGATCGGACTGGCTGTTCACGGCGCCGGGCCAGGAGTACCTGTGGCTGGGCCTGCCGATCGTGCTGGGCGCGATCGTGCACGACATCGGGGACGCGCTGACGGTCTCCGGCTGCCCGATCCTGTGGCCGATACCGGTGGGCCGCAAGCGCTGGTATCCCATCGGCCCGCCCAAGGCGATGCGGTTCCGGGCGGGCAGCTGGGTCGAGCTCAAGGTGCTGATGCCGGCGTTCATGCTGCTGGGGGGAGTGGGCTGCGCGGCGGCGCTCAACGTCATCTGAGGTATGTGCCGGTTCGCCTGAGGCGGGCGCCCGCACACGCCCATCTGCGGGTCCGCCCGAAGCATCTGTGGAGGCGGCTCATGGCAGCCATCGCCTCGCCGTCCCGCCTCCGTGGGCGCTCACGACCCGCCGGAACCCTGGCCCGCCCCGCCGCCGTAGCGCCGTTCGAACCGGGCGACGCGGCCCTCGGAGTCCACTGTCCGCGCCTTGCCGGTGTAGAAGGGATGGCTCTCCGAGGAGATCTCCACGTCCACGACCGGGTAGCTCTCGCCGTCGTCCCACTCGATGGTCTGGCCGCTGGTCGCGGTGGACCGGGTGAGGAAGGCGTAACCGGCGGCGCGGTCGCGGAAGACGACCGGGTGGTAGTCGGGGTGCTTGTCCTGCTGCATGGGTGCTCCTTGTCCGCCGTCGGCGAGGCGGCCGACGGCGCGGGGACGGTGGGATCAGCCGGACAGGGCGTCCTCGTCGACGATGTGCACCGCGGCCTCCTCGGCGGAGGCGGCGGCACCGTCGATGCCCACGTCCGTGGCGATCAGCGCGCTCTCCTCGTCCTCGTGTGCACCCTCGTCGGGCGCCACGAGACGGCCGGAGCGGACGGCGCCGACCTCGTTGTCCACGGGTTCGCCGTCTGTGCCCACGGAGTCGCCGATGCCGTCGCCGTCGGGGGCGGCGAGGTCGGGCAGTTCCTCGGCGAGCCGCTGGTCCAGCGTCTCGCCCTCTCGGCGCTCGGCGGCCGTCACGCCGGTGTGCTCCACCGCCCAGGGGCGTTCCGGAGGGGACCAGCCCCGGTCGAGGGGGTCGTCGACACCGTCGTTCTCCAGGGTGTCCTCCGCGTCGAGCAGCCCCGTGTCTTCCCTCTGCTCGGATGTGTCGGGCTGGTAGACGTCGTCTCCCCATCCATCGGCGTTGTTCACGGGTACCTCCAGGTGGCGGGGCGGGCGCGTCCTCCCCGTGGTCGGCGGTCGGCCGCAGTCCTCCGGGGGCACGCGCGGCGCCTGACGACGAACCGACGCATGCTCCGCGGGTGCTCCTCGAGCCGGTGCCGCTATCCAGCCTTCCACCCCTCTTCGGCACCGCGCAACGGCACGGACGCGGGCCGAGGACCACACCTCCCGGAGCTGACTCCGCACAGCCGGGAGCACCAGGGCCCGGTCCGGCCACACACGCCGCGACGCCGCAACCCGCACGCCCATCCCGGCGCCCGGCTGCCCGAGCATCGACCGAACAGTTCGCACGCCGACCGCGGTGTCTGGTCTTCTGCGGGCCGGTTGAACAGGTCGTACGCCGACTGCGGTGTCTGGTCGTCCGCGTGGCGGTTGAGCAGGTCGTACGCTGACCGCGGTGTCTGGTCGTCCGCGTGGCGGTTGAGCAGGTCGTACGCTGACCGCGGTGTCTGGTCGTCCGCGTGGCGGTTGAGCAGGTCGCACGCTGATCCTGGCGTCTGGTCGTCCGCGGGCCGCTCGAACAGGTCGCACGCCGCCCCCGGCACCCGCCGGTCCGCGCGGCGACCGCACATCCCGCACACCAGTCCCGGCGCCCGCCCGGCGCCCACACGGCCGTCCCCCGATTCCCCGCTCAGTTCGCCTGGGCCGCGACCGCGCGGCACGCACGCCATCGGGAGCGCCCACGATGGGAGCGCCCCCGACAGGGCCACGTCCGGTGGGGCCGCCCTCGAAGAGGCCGCCCCACCACCGACGCCGCGCCCAGCCAGCCCACGTCGCGACAGCCCCTCCCGGCCGTCCGCGCCCCGCCCGCACACCCAGCCCCGGGCGGACGCCCCTGGCGGAGCCCACCGGTCAGCCGTGCCACGAGCGCCACAGTGCCGCGTACGCGCCGTTCGCCTCGACCAGCTCTTCGTGGCTGCCGAGCTCGCTGATCCTGCCGTTCTCGACGACGGCGATGACGTCCGCGTCGTGGGCGGTGTGCAGTCGATGGGCGATCGCGACCACCGTGCGGCCGTCGAGGACGCGGGCCAGGGAGCGTTCCAGGTGGCGTGCCGCGCGTGGGTCGAGCAGGGAGGTCGCCTCGTCCAGGACCAGCGTGTGCGGATCGGCCAGGACCAGGCGGGCCAGCGCGATCTGCTGGGCCTGGGCGGGCGTGACGGTGAGCCCGCCGGAGCCGACCTCGGTGTCCAGCCCGTCGTCGAGGGCACGCGCCCACCCGTCCGCGTCCACCGCGCCGAGCGCCGCCCACAGCTCGGCGTCGGTGGCGTCGGTGCGGGCCAGGAGAAGGTTGTCACGCAGGGAGCCGACGAAGACGTGGTGCTCCTGGTTGACCAGGGCCACGTGCGAGCGGACCCGTTCCGCCGGCATCCGGGAGAGTTCGGCGCCACCCAGGGTGATCCGGCCGGCCCGGGGCCCGTAGATCCCGGCGAGCAGCCTGCCGAGGGTGGACTTGCCCGCTCCCGAGGGGCCGACCAACGCCAGCCTGGTGCCGGGCGCCACCTCGAGGGACACCTTGCGCAGCACGTCCACGCCCTCGCGGTAGCCGAAGTGCACCCGGTCCGCGTGCACGTCCCGTCCGTCGGGCGTGAGTGCGGCGTCCCCGGCGTCCGGTTCGATGTCCCGGACGCCGACCAGACGTGCCAACGACACCTGGGCCACCTGCAGCTCGTCGTACCAGCGCAGGATGAGCCCGACCGGATCGACGAGCATCTGCGCGATCAGCGCACCGGTCGTCAGCTGGCCGACCCCGATCCAGCCCCGCAGGACGAACACGCCGCCGACCATCAGCACCGAGGCGAGGACCGTCACATGCGTGACGTTGATGACGGGGAAGAGCACCGACCGCAGCCAGAGTGTGTAGCGTTCCCAGGCTGTCCATTCCTTGATCCGGCGCTCCGACAGCGCGATGCGACGGGCGCTGAGCCGGTGGGCCTCGACGGTGCGCCCCGCGTCCACGGTCTCCGCGAGCGCGGCGGCCACGGCGGCGTACCCGGCGGCCTCCGAGCGGTAGGCCGACGGCGCCCGCTTGAAGTACCAGCGGCAGCCGATGACCAGCAGCGGCACGGCCAGCAGCACGGCGGCCGCGAGCGGCGGAGCCGTGATCACGAGGCCGCCCAGCAGCAGGGCCGCCCACACCACACCGATCGCCAGCTGGGGCACGGCTTCGCGCATCGCGTTGGCGAGCCGGTCGATGTCGGTCGTGATCCGGGACAGCAGGTCGCCCGTCCCGGCCCGCTCCAGGACTCCCGGCGGCAGCCCGACCGACCGGACGAGGAAGTCCTCGCGCAGGTCGGCCAGCATCCGCTCACCGAGCATCGCGCCGCGCAGCCGCACCTCCCGCACGAACGCGGCCTGCACGACCAGCGCGAGGACGAACAGCCCGGCCGTCAGTCCCAGATGGAGCTCACGCGCTCCGTCCGACACGCGCTCCACGAGCCCGCCCAGCAGCCACGGGCCCGCCATCGAAGCGACCACGGCGACCGTGTTGACGGTGACGAGGAGCAGGAAGGCACGGCGGTGCCGGCGGAACAGTTCGGTCACGTAGGCGCGTACGGTCGTGGCGGCGCCGACGGGCAGGGTGTTCGCCGTGGTCGGGGCCGCCGGGTCGTACGCCGGTGGCGCGACGCCGATCATGCTGTCTCCTCGATCTCTTCCAGTTCGTGCAGTTCGTCCAGCACGCCGCTCAGGGCGGCCTCTTCGTCGGCCTCCCGTGTGACCACGGCCCGGTACCGGGGCTCCTCGTGCAGCAGTTCGCGGTGCACGCCGACCGCCGCGACCTCGCCCTCATGGACGAGGACGACCCGGTCCGCCCGGTCCAGCAGCAGCGGCGAAGAGGTGAACACCACGGTCGTGCGCCCCGCCCGCAGATCCCGCACCCCCTCGGCGATCCGCGCCTCCGTGTGGGAGTCGACGGCCGAGGTCGGCTCGTCCAGGATGAGCACCTCAGGGTCCGTGATCAGCGACCGGGCCAGCGCGAGCCGCTGGCGCTGGCCGCCGGAGAGGGAGCGGCCGCGTTCGGTGATGCGGGCCTCCATCGGATCCTCGGCGTCCAGCGACCCCTGGACGAGTGCCGCCAGCACGTCCCCGCACTGCGCGGCCTCCAGCGCCTCCCCCGCACCGACGTCACCCGAGGCGGGCACGTCGAGCAGGTCGCGCAGCGAGCCGGACAGCAGCACCGGGTCCTTGTCCTGGACGAGGACGGCCGTCCGCGCGGTGCCGAGCGGCAGCTCGTCCAGCGGCACCCCGCCCAGCAGCGCCGAGGTGCCGGCCTCCGAGGGGTGCCCGCCCAGCCGTTCCGCCAGCCGGCCCGCCGCGTCCGGGTCGCCGCACACCACGGCGGTGAGTCGGCCGACGGGTGCCAGCAGTCCGGTGGCCGGGTCGTACAGATCCCCGGAGGGCAGGTCGGCGGCGCGTGATCCGCGGGTGTCCGTGGCGCGCTCCAGCGACAGCACCCGGGCGGCCCGTTGGGCCGAAGGCCGTGAGAAGGAGTACGCCATGGCGATCTCCTCGAAGTGCCGCAGCGGATAAGTGAGGATCATGACCGAGCTGTAGACGGTGACCAGTTCGCCGACGCCGATCCGGCCCTGGCGGGCCAGATGGACGCCGTACCAGACGACCGCGATCAGCAGCAGTCCCGGCAGCAGCACCTGGATCGCGGAGATGAGGGACCACATCCGGGCGCTGCGCACGGCCGCGTGGCGGACCTCCTGGGAGGCGCGGCGGTAGCGGTCGAGGAAGAGTTCCTCGCCGCCGATGCCGCGCAGGACGCGCAGACCGGCGACGGTGTCCGAGGCCAGTTCGGTGGCACGTCCGGCCTTCTCCCGCTGGAAGTCGGCGCGCCTGGTCGCCCGGGGCAGCAACGGCAGCACCGCGAGCGCGAGGACCGGCAGGCCCACGGCCACCACCGCGCCCAGGGCCGGCTCGTAGACGACCAGGCCGACGCAGACCAGCACGATGGTGACCGCGGCCGCGGTGAACCGAGACCAGGCCTCCACGAACCAGCCGATCTTCTCGACGTCACCCGTGGAGACGGCCACCACCTCGCCGGCCGCGACACGCCGGGTCAGCGCGGAGCCGAGCTGGGCGGTCTTGTGGGCCAGGAGCTGCTGGACGCGGGCGGCGGCGGTGATCCAGTTGGTGATCGCGGAGCGGTGCAGGAAGGTGTCGCCGAGCGCGTTGCCGACGCAGGCCAGGGCCAGCAGCGCGCCCGCGAGGGCGAGCCGGGCACCGGAGCGGTCGACGACGGCCTGGATGGCGAGGCCGACGCAGAACGGCAGCGTGGCGACGGACATGAAGTGCAGCAGCCCCCACGCCAGCGACTTGAGCTGCCCGCCCAGCTGGTTCTTGAAGAGCCACCACAGGAATCGGGGACCCGAGCGCGCGTCCGGCACACCTGGGTCGGGATACGGAAGGTCTTGAATCTGCATGACGTCCCAGTGGCTCGTGTCAAGGGGTGGAAGGGACCGCGAACGGCGGCAACAAACCGTGACAGGTTCGCGTCGTTGCGTGCTCGAAAGCAAGCGGTTTTCCGCCCCGCCGCGCAGAACCGACGGAACTCATGACGGCGGTCCTGGGCCTCCTGACCGCCCTGGCCGGCTGTGGCGGGTCGGGTCGGGTCGGGAGCATGACGGTGACCCGGAGCATCCCGGTGGCACGGAGACGAGAGCCGCGGGCAAGCCCGCCCACACCCGCCCGGCCACCGCCGACCCGACGCGCATCCCGGATGTCGGCGAAGGACTGCGGCGGAGGATCCCCGCCGACTCCCGCCAGGTCGTGGCGGTCTACGGCGACGGCAAGGACTCCCCTCGGTCCACGGTCGTGCTCTAGACCAAGCACGGCTCCACCTGGGACCGTACCCACAGCTGGTCGGCGCGCAACGGCAGGAAGGGCTGGACCACCGACCACCACGAGGACGACGACCGCAGTCCCGTCGGCGTGTTCACGCTCAGCGACGCGGGAGGTGTGCTCCCGAATCCCGGGGCCAAGCTCCCCTACCCGCAGTCCGCCGCCTTCGCGGCCCCGCGCTGGTGGGCCAAGTCCTACTGGCACGACTTCGACTACGTCATCGCCATCGACTACAACCGCGTCCAGGGCACCCCGCCGAACGACCCGACCCGCCCCGACGGCGCGGCCAAGGGCGGCGGGATCTGGCTGCACATGGACCACGGCAGCGGTACGTCGGCCTGCGTCAGCCTGTCCAAGCCGGCGATGCGGTATCTGCTGCGCACGCTCGACCCGGATCGGCATCCCGTGGTGGTGATGGGGGACAGGGCGGACCTGAAGGCCTCACGCCCATAGGGGAGGCCTCATTGCGGGCGACGCCCGACTCGCCGTAGAACACCGGCCATGAAGAGACGGATCCTCATGTCCATGCTCGCCGGAGCGACCCTGCTGGCGAGCACCCTCCTCGGGGCGAGCCCCGCTCAATCCGCAGACACCCCGGTCCCGGCCGAGTTCGGTACCGACTGGCACGACCCCATCACGGCGGCTCCGCCCGTCACCAAACCCACCGGACACTCCTGCCAAGTCGCGCTCGCCGAGGCGCAGTTCCGCGACTTCACCCCGTACAAGGGCACCTATACACCGCCCGAGGGCTGCGGAGACCGCTGGAGCAAGGTTGTGCTGCGCCTGGACGGCAAGGTCAAGGGACGGCAGTTCGACCGGCTCGGCTACCTGCACGTCGGCGGGGTGGAGATCTTCCGTACGTCGACGCCCCAGCCCTCGCCCGACGGTATCGAGTGGTCCGTGGAGAAGGACGTCACGCGCTACAGCGACACCTTCCGCGGCAGTCGGGACGTCGAGATGCTCATCGGGAACGTCGTCGACGACACGTACACGGGGATCATCGACGTCAAGGTGACCCTGACGTTCTACCTGGGCAAACCGGCCGCCCACCCGGGTAAGCCGGCCACCACGCCCGACCGGGTCCTGACCCTCGGCGGCCGGTCCACCCTCACCACCCCGCGCAACAGCGAGCGCATCGTCGCCGAGGTGTACGCCACCGGCTCCGGCGGCGGCTGCGAGGAGTACTGGTACCTGACGGTGCCCGACGCGGCCCCGTACTCCTGCCAGGCCGACGGCGGCCCCTACCGTGAGGTCCAGATCAAGGTCGACGGACAAATCGCGGGCATCGCCGCGCCGTTCCCGACCGTGTGGACCGGCGGCTGGTCCAATCCCTTCCTCTGGTACGTCGTTCCTGGACCGCGCGCCTTCGACATCAAGCCGATCGAATACGACCTGACACCCTTCGCCGGAATCCTCAACGACGGCCGCCCGCACCGTGTCGAGGTCTCCGTCGTCGGCGTGCCCGAGGGACAGAGCGGTTGGAGCGCTCCGGTCAACGTCCTCGTCTGGCAGGACGCGAAGAGCGCCCACGTCGGCGGGCAGCTCACCGTGCACCAGAACGGGGACCTCGCCAACTCCTCGACGTACACACCCGGTTCGGAGCACCGCGTGGACACCGAGGGTCATCACCGGCTGACGGTCGCCGGATACGTCGACACCTCGCACGGCCGGGTGACGACCACCCTCTCGCGTGCGTTGAGGAACACCTCCGTCCATCGCTGGACCGACGGCGAGGACGTGGACGCGCTCGACGCCACCTGGACGGACGAGGAGTCGGTCACCGTCGACGGACGCGGCCCGGCCCGTACGACGCGCACGCAGCGGACGTACACGATGGACGGCACGACCACGCTCGGCGCGGCCGACCGGCTGCGGACCGTGCTGACCCTCGGTGACCGCGCGGCGGTCGTCGAGTCGCGCGGCGGCCGGCGTACCGCTTGGTCGCGGCTCGACGACACCTACAGCGGCGACGCGACGTACACCGTGAACGTGCCCCGGGACCAGCGGCACGCGGTCGGCACGACGAGCGAGCGCTACCGGATCCGCGGCTCGGCCGGGTGCTACGACCGGTCCCTGACCACCGTCCAGGGCGTGCTCACCGAGGATCACGGCGGCTGCTGAGGCGAGTTGTGTGCGATGCGTCACAGGTGGCGTGATTTACCTGGCTGAAACACGGCGGTCTTGTGTGAGATCAACGGTGCCTCCAAAGTGATCGGCACGGAATCCGCTTTCCGTATCGCAGAAGTCCTGTCCCCGGCTTCTGCCGCCATCCGTCCCCACAAGGAGTGCCCGTGCCGCCGTCCGTACCGTCGTTGCCGCGACGCGTCGCACGCATGCTGCGTACCTCTCTCTTCGCGCAGGTCGCCTGCGCACTCGTGCTCGGAATCCTCGTCGGAAAGCTGTGGCCCGACGCGGCCGCGGAACTCCAGCCGCTCGGCGACGGTTTCACCCGGCTCATCAAGACGATCATCTCCCCCTTGGTGTTCTGCGTGGTCGTCGTCGGCATCGCCAAGGCCGGCGACCTGAAGGCGTTCGGCAGGATCGGGCTCAAGGCGCTGATCTGGTTCGAGGTCGCGAGCACGCTCGCCCTGCTCATCGGGCTCCTCGCCGCCAACATCGTCCAGCCCGGCTCGGGGATGAACGTCGACCCCGCCCAGCTCGACACCTCGGCGGTCGATGCGAAGACGGGTGGCGGCTCGCTGCCCTCGACGACCGAGTTCGTGCTGAACGCCCTTCCGCAGAGTTTCATCGGCGCCTTCGCCGAGAACGAGCTGCTTCAGGTGCTGATCCTGGCCTGTCTGGTGGGCGCGGCGCTGCTGCACCTCGGCCACACCAAGGTGCCGAAGGTCCTGCCCGCCATCGAGCAGGCCCAGGAGGTCATCTTCGCGATCGTCGGCTTCATCATGCGGCTGGCCCCGATCGCGGTGTTCGGCGCGATGGCGTACCTGGTCGGCCAGTACGGGCTCGGCGTCATGGAGACGTACGCCAAGCTCATCGTCCTGTGCTACGCGGCCGCCGCGCTCTTCATCGCGCTGCTCGCCGTCGCGCTCAAGACGGTCACCGGGCTCAGCCTCTGGAAGTTCGTGCGCTACATCCGCGAGGAGATGCTGCTCGCGCTCGGCACCGCCTCCACCGAGTCCGTCATGCCGCGCGTGATGCAGAAGCTGCGCCGGGCGGGTGCCCGCGACGACGCCGTGGGTCTGGTGCTGCCCACGGGCTACTCCTTCAACCTCGACGGCGCCTCGCTCTACCTGTCCATCGGCACGCTGTTCATCGCCCAGGCCGTGGGCGTGGACCTCAGCCTGAGCCAGCAGATCACCGTCATCCTGGTGCTGATGCTGACCAGCAAGGGCATGGCGGGCATTCCCGGTTCGGCCTTCCTCGCCCTGTCCGCGACCGCCTCGTCGCTGGGTGCCATCCCGACCGGCGCCGTCGCCCTGCTCCTCGGCGTGGACCGCATCATGGACTCGATGCGCGTCGTGACGAACCTGCTCGGCAACTGCGTCGCCGTGTTCGCCGTCTCCCGCTGGGAGGGCGCGCTGGACGCCGACAAGGCGAAGAAGGTGCTGGACGGCGAGATCGTGTTCGTAGCGGAGGACGAGGAGCCGGAGAAGCCGGGCCCTCGGGAGCCGGAGCTCAAGAAGCCGGAGTCCGAGGAGGCCGCCGCAGTGCCGGCCCGGACGACCAAGGAGACCGCCGCCGAGGCCAGTTGAGGCCCCACGCCGAACAGGCAGGCCGCGGTCACCGCTCCGGCAGTACGGGGCGGTGACCGCGGCCGTTTCGCGTGCTCAGCACCGCTGGGCGGCAGACCCGTCCATCAGTGTGTCCAGCAATCCGCCCAGCGCCTCGCGTTGCTCACCTGTCAGCGGCGCCAGAATCTCCTCCGCCGCCGACCGCCGCGCCTCCCGCAGCTCCCGCAGCGCCTTGTGCCCGTCGTCCGTGAGCTCGATCCGGATCACCCGCCGGTTCGTCGGATCGGGTGCCCGCCGTACCTTCCCGCTCGCCTCCAGTCCGTCGACCAGTGTCGTCACGGCACGCGGGACCACCTCTAGCCGCTCCGCGAGGTCGGCCATGCGGGGCGGCGCGTCGTAGTGCGCGAGGGTGCGCAGCAGTCGGGACTGCGCCGGGGTCACGCCGAGGCCACGCCGCTCCAGATGGCGCTTCTGGATCCGGTGCACACGGCGCGTGAGTCGCAGCAGCTGCTCGGCGAGCACACCATCGGAATCGGGGCTGGTCATACGGGAACAATATCAGGACCGTGCTCATTGTGAGTGGAGGTAACAGTGAGCTAAGCTCCGTCAGTCCTCACCCTCTCACCCTCCGTAGGAGCCATGCCCCGCGACGACATCACCTGGACCCCCACACCCGGCACCTCGCCCGAGCAACCCCGGCAGGTGCGCCGTATCCTCAAGCTCTTCAAGCCCTACCGCGGCCGGCTCGCGGTCGTCGGCCTGCTGGTCGGCGCCTCGTCCCTGGTCACCGTGGCGACTCCGTTCATGCTGAAGGAGACGCTGGACGTCGCCATCCCCGAGGGGCGCACCGGCCTGCTGAGCCTGCTCGCGCTCGGCATGATCCTCAGCGCCGTCCTCACCAGCGTCTTCGGCGTCCTGCAGACCCTGATCTCCACAACCGTCGGCCAGCGCGTCATGCACGACCTGCGCACCGCGGTCTACGGCCGCCTGCAGCGCATGTCCCTCGCCTTCTTCACGCGCACGCGCACCGGCGAGGTCCAGTCCCGCATCGCCAACGACATCGGCGGCATGCAGGCCACCGTCACCTCGACCGCCACCTCCCTGGTCTCCAACCTGACCAGCGTGGTCGCCACGATCATCGCGATGGTCGCCCTCGACTGGCGCCTGACCGTCGTCTCCCTGGTCCTGCTGCCGGTCTTCGTGTGGATCAGCCGCCGGGTGGGCAGCGAACGCAAGAAGATCACCACTCAGCGCCAGAAGCAGATGGCCGCGATGGCCGCGACCGTCACCGAGTCGCTCTCCGTCAGCGGCATCCTGCTCGGCCGCACGATGGGCCGCTCCGACTCGCTCACCCGGTCCTTCTCCGAGGAGTCCGAGGAGTTGGTCGGCCTCGAAGTGCGGTCGAACATGGCCGGCCGCTGGCGCATGGCCGTCATCTCGATCGTCATGGCCGCCATGCCCGCCGTCATCTACTGGACCGCCGGCCTCGCCCTCCAGACGGGCGGTCCGCAGATCTCCATCGGCACCATCGTCGCCTTCGTCTCGCTCCAGCAGGGCCTGTTCCGTCCGGCCGTGAGCCTGTTGTCGACCGGCGTCCAGATCCAGGCCTCGCTCGCGCTCTTCCAGCGCATCTTCGAGTACCTCGACCTGCCGATCGACATCACCGAGCGGGAGCGGCCCATCCACCTCGACCGTGTCAAGGGCGAGGTCCGCTTCGAGGGCGTCGAGTTCCGCTACGACGGCGACGACGACAAACGGGGCCCCGTCCTCGACGGCATCGACATCACCGTCCCCGCGGGCGGCAGCCTCGCGGTCGTCGGCCCGACCGGCGCCGGCAAGTCCACGCTGGGCTATCTGGTGCCGCGGCTGTACGACGTGACGGGCGGCCGGGTCACCCTCGACGGGGTCGACGTCCGCGATCTCGACTTCGACACCCTCGCCCGCGCGATCGGCGTCGTCTCCCAGGAGACGTACCTCTTCCACGCCTCGGTCGCCGACAACCTGCGCTTCGCGAAGCCGGACGCCACCGACGAAGAGCTCCAGCAGGCGGCGAGGGCGGCCCAGATCCACGACCACATCGCCTCCCTGCCCGACGGCTACGACACCGTCGTGGGCGAGCGCGGCCACCGCTTCTCCGGCGGTGAGAAACAGCGCCTGGCCATCGCCCGCACCATCCTGCGCGACCCGCCGGTGCTGATCCTGGACGAGGCGACCAGTGCCCTGGACACCCGCACCGAACGCGCCGTCCAGGAGGCCATCGACGCGCTCTCGGCCAACCGCACCACCCTCACCATCGCGCACCGCCTGTCCACCATTCGGGGTGCCGACCAGATCGTCGTCCTGGAGTCCGGACGGGTGGCCGAACGCGGCTCGCACGAGGAGTTGTTGGAGCGGGACGGGCGGTATGCGGCACTGGTCCGCCGGGACGCCCAACTGGAGCCGACGAGATGACGATATGTCGGATTTGTAGGCTTTAGCGGGTTACCGTGCCCGCATGCAGATCAACATTCCGCCACGGAGCACGATCCGACTGACGCGCCGGGGCCGTCTCGCCCTCATCGCGACCGGGGCCGTCGTGGCCGGCACCGCCGTGGTGGTGCCGCTGCTGACCCTGGCCGGCGACGGGGAGGACAAGCCCGCGGCCCTGGTGATCCCGGAGGGCTGGCGCGCCGGCCAGGTGTACGAGGCCGTCGACAAGGCCCTCGCCCTGCCCGCCGGCACCACCGAGAAGTCCCTCGGCAAGGCCAACCTGAGGCTGCCGAACGACGCGGAGGGCAACCCGGAGGGCTACCTCTTCCCGGCCACGTATCCGCTCGAACACAACGGCAAGAAGGCAACGCCGGAGTCCCTGCTGTCGTTCATGGTCGACACCGCGAACCGGAAGTTCAACGGCGCCCCGGTCGCGGCCGGCGCCCAGCGCAACGCGATGAACGTCTATCAGGCGGTCACCGTCGCCAGCATCGTCCAGGCCGAGGCCGCCACCAAGGCCGACATGGGGAAAGTGGCCCGGGTCATCGTCAACCGCCTGGAGCGCGGCATGCCGCTGCAGATGGACTCCACCATCAACTACGCGCTGGGCCGCTTCACGCTGAAGACCACGGCCGCCGACACGCGGATCCAGAGCCCCTACAACTCGTACCAGCGCATGGGACTGCCGCCCACGCCGATCGACAACCCGGGCGAGGACGCGATGCGCGCCGCGATCAACCCGCCCCCGGGCGACTGGCTGTACTTCGTCACGGTCAAGCCGGGCGACACGCGCTTCACGGCGGACTACGCGGAGCACCGGCGCAATGTCGCGGAGTTCAACGCCCGGCAGAAGGCGAGCCCGCAGTCCACGACGTGACCGCCGGTCGGGGCGCGCGGTGCCGTGCGCCTCGCGTCGCGGTCAGGCCGGGAGGGGACATCACGCGGCGACCGCCTCCTCGGCCAGCAGCCTCCTGATGTCGCGTACGGCCGCACGCCCCGCCCGGTTGGCGCCGATGGTGCTCGCCGACGGGCCGTAGCCCACGAGGTGGATCCGGGGGTCGGCGACCGCGCGGGTGCCGTCGACGCGGATGCCGCCGCCGGGCTCGCGCAGCCTGAGCGGTGCCAGGTGGTCGATGGCGGCCCGGAACCCGGTCGCCCACAGGATGACGTCGGCGTCCACGCGCCGCCCGTCCCGCCACTCCACCCCGTCGGGTGTGATCCGGTCGAACATCGGCAGCCGTTCCAGGACACCGTCCTTGAGCCCCTGCCGGATCGCGTCGTTGAGCGGCAGCCCCGTCACCGAGACGACGCTCTTCGGCGGCAGGCCCTGCCGTACCCGCTCCTCGACGAGCGCGACCGCCGCGCGGCCCGCGTTCTCGTCGAAGGAGCCCTCGCGGAAGACGGGCGGCCGCCGGGTCACCCACGTGGTGGCCGCCGCGTAAGGGGCGATCTCCAGCAGGTGCTGGGTACCGGACGCGCCCCCGCCCACCACGACGACCCGCTGCCCGGCGAACTCCTCGGGCCCCGGGTACTGCGCGGTGTGCAACTGCCGTCCTCTGAAGGCCTCCTGGCCGGGGTAGCGCGGCCAGAACGGCCGGTCCCAGGTGCCGGTCGCGTTGATCAGCGCCCGCGTCGACCAGTCCCCGGCCGAGGTCTCGACCAGCAGCCGCCCGCCGGGCCCCTCGCGCACGGCATTTACATCGACGGGTCGCCGTACCCGCAGGTCGAAGGTGCGCTCGTAGGTGTCGAAGTACTCGGTGATGACCTCCGAGGACGGCCGCGTCGGATCGGCGTCCGTGAGTTCCAGGCCGGGCAGCGCGTGCATGCCGTGCACCTTGCCGTACCTCAACGACGGCCACCGGTACTGCCAGGCGCCGCCGGGGCCGGGGGAGTGGTCGAGCACGACGAAGTCGCGTTCCGGCTCGAAGCCGGTGCGGCGCAGGTGATAGGCGCCGGCCAGACCCGCCTGGCCGGCGCCTATGACGACTACCTGGATGTTGTTCATGTTTCTACTAACCGCACCGGGTGCGTGGATCTTCCCGAGCGGTCAACGCCCGCCGGCCACGAGGATCGGCGCACCGGTCGTCGCCTTCTCGACCAGCCCGCGGGCCGCCAGCTCGGGGATCACGCCCTCCCCGAACCAGTACGCCTCCTCCAGGTGCGGATACCCGGAGAGCACGAAATGCTCGACGCCCAGCGCGTGGTACTCCTCGATCCGGTCGGCGACCTCGGCATGGCTGCCCACGAGGGCGGTGCCCGCGCCGCCACGGACGAGACCGACGCCCGCCCACAGGTTCGGATAGATCTCCAGCTCGTCGCGGGAGCCGCCGTGCAGAGCCAGCATGCGCCGCTGGCCCACCGACTCGCTCCGCCCGAGCGCCGCCTGCGCGGCCGCGACGGTGTCCGCGTCGAGGTCGTCGAGCAGCCGGTGCGCGGTCGCCCACGCCTCGGCCGACGAGTCGCGCGAGATCGTGTGCAACCGGATCCCGAAGCGGACCGTGCGGCCCTCCCGCTCGGCGAGCGACCGGATCCAGTCGATCTTCTCCTTCACCTGCGCGGGAGGCTCGCCCCAGGTCAGATACACATCCGCGTGCCGGGCCGCGACCGGCCCGGCAGCCGCCGACGAGCCGCCGAAGAACAGCTGCGGCACCGGGTCCGGCGGCAGCGCGGTCAGTCCGCCCTCGACCTGGTAGTGGGTGCCGTGGAAGTCGTACGGCTCACCGCGCCACACGCCTCGGACGACCGACAGGAACTCGTCCAGGCGTCGGAGCGGTGGTCCAGGCCGACCTCTTTCAGGGCCCGCTCGGCGACGGTGCGCTCGGGCTTGCCCGGCAGTCCGAGCAGCACGTTGCGCCACACCTTCTTCCACGGCATCAGCCGCGGTGCCTGGAAGGCGACGGCCTTGCGGCGGGGCACGAGGACGGTGCCCTCGATGTCCCGGTCGAGGCCGGCCAGGATGCGCAGCAGGGTGGACTTGCCGCAGCCGCTGCGGCCGAGCAGGGCGACGAACTCGCCCGGGCGGACGTCCAGTTGAAGATCGTCGATGACGGCACGGCCGTCGAAGGAGCGGGTCAGCCCCTCGACCCGCACGGCCGACGGTGTGGTGCTCACCGGCCGGTGAACGTCGGTCGCCATTGCAGCAGCAGCCTTTCGAGAGAGCGGACGACGAAGTCGGCCAGCAGGCCGAGGAAGGCGTAGACGATCAGGCAGACCACGATCACGTCGGTCCGCAGGAAGTCCCGCGCCTGGACCATGAGGAACCCGATGCCCGAGTCCGCGTTGACCTGCTCGGCGAAGACGAGCGCGAGCCAGGCGATGCCCAGGGAGTACCTGAGGCCGGTCATCGCGCCGGGCAACGCACCCGGCAGGACGACGTGCCGTACCAGCCCCCACCGCGAGAGCCCGAGGGACTCTCCGGCCTCGATCAGCTGGGCGTCCACGCCGCGGATGCCGGCGTACACGTTGAGGTAGAGCGGGAAGGTCACGCCGAGCGTG
Source organism: Streptomyces sp. NPDC002838 (assembly GCF_040295365.1). NCBI lineage: Bacteria > Bacillati > Actinomycetota > Actinomycetes > Kitasatosporales > Streptomycetaceae > Streptomyces > Streptomyces sp. NPDC002838. The sequence continues at coordinate 45,831 of NZ_JBEOVF010000035.1, forward strand.
ATGATGGCGACCTTGGGGGCCTCACCGATGCCGAACCAGATGATGAACAGCGGGATGAGTCCCACGAAGGGCACGGTCCGCAGCATCTGGACGGGAGCGTCCACGAGGTCCTCGCCGATCCGGAACAGGCCCGAGACGAGGGCGAGTCCGGTGCCGACGACGGTGCCGAGCAGCAGTCCGGCCGCCACGCGCTGCAGCGAGGTGCCCATGGCGGAGGGCAGCGAACCGTCGGCGATCAGATCCCGGCCGACCTCGGCGATCCGGCCCGGTGAGGCGAGCACGTCGGGGGTCAACGCGCCGGTGCTGCTGAGGAGTTGCCACAACGCCAGCAGCAGGAGCGGGCCGGTGGTGCGGCGCAGCCAGCGAGGGACGCGGGTGCGGCGGGAGGAGGTGGGGACGAGGGGTTCGAGGCCGGGCGCCGACCGGACGGCAGGCTGGGATATTTCCGAAATATCGGGTTCGGAAGAGCCAGGCGGGGCATGGCTGATGCTCATGAGTGCTCCACGGGCAGGAGAGCGGCCGGTGAGGAGAAACGCCTGGGCGCCGCCGCGTCTCAGCTCAGGGATGAGTCAGACGTGCGGGTACGACGGCGCGAGAGCAGGCGGGAGGAAGGTGAGAGGGCGTCAGCGGCCGCGACGACACGCGGCGGAGGCCACCCGCAGCAGGTCGATGTGACCGCGCGTGGTGAGCAGGGCTGAACGCAACATGAGCCCGAACGTAGCCAGATGGCGAGGCCATGGTCAATGGCGTCTCGCGGAGTGGAACCCTCGTATCAGGCGCCGGGCGAAAGGATCGCGTGTGAAGGGCGGCGCGTGGGTCAGGATGGAAGCATGTCAGACGCTTTCACCACCCGAGTCCTGAACGTGGCCACCGGTTCCGCGGAACGTATCGCCGACCTCACCGGCGACTGCGAGGCCTTCCTGCGGGAGGCGGCCGCCGGGCGCGACGGCCTCCTGAACATCTTCGTACCGCATGCCACGGCCGGCATCGCGATCATCGAAACGGGTGCGGGCAGCGACGACGACCTCCTCGCCGCCCTGCACACCCTCCTCCCCGCCGACGACCGCTGGCAGCACCGCCACGGCAGTCCCGGCCACGGCCGCGACCACGTCCTCCCGGCGATCGTCCCACCCCACGCCACGCTTCCGGTCATCGGCGGGAGGCTGGAGCTGGGGACTTGGCAGTCGGTGTGTCTCGTGGACACCAACAAGGACAACCCCGAGCGGAAGGTACGCCTCACCTTCCTCGGCTGATCAGGATCACATTTCTCGTGGTCCTCGATCAGGCGGACGGCCAGCTGGTTCACGGCTTCTGCCCGGCCGGCCGGTCGGCGTAGTCCTCGACCAGCTTGCCGATGAGCGCGAGCAGGGCGTCGGCGCGGTGCCGGTCCTCGTGCTGGTTGCGAAGGGCCCTGTCGAGTGCACGGAGGCGGCCCAGGGTGGCCGGGTTCCGATTCTTCAGCGGGTTGGGGTCGGGGGCGGCGAACCCTGTGGTCAAGTACCGGGCAGGGTCGGTGAGGCTCCAGCCGACGATGGTGTCGTGCTGGATGAGGAGTGCCACGTCAGGGGCGATGCCGATGCGGGCCTCCAGCGGTTCGTCCAGGACGTCGAGGTCGCGCAGGCAGGTCAGTACGGTGTCCCCGGGGGCGCGGCACAGCTCCGTGGTCACCTCCAGGCGGAAGTCCCGGGTCTCGTCCGCGCGAAGACCGCCCGGCTGGACAGGGGGTGTGGCAGGAACGCGGGCACAGCCCTCGGCAGAGGCGGACTCATAGGGCAATCGGAACCCGGCGCCGACCAGTTCCCGGTCGGCCTGATCGAACCGGAGTTCGTCGGGATCGTCCCCCCAGCCGCTCCTGGCTGCCGAAAGTGTCAACGAGACCGCACCGCACCCAGGCCCGCCGCCCAGTTCCTTGGTCTTCGTCCTCGTTCACCAGTTCCCGTAGTCCTCCACGTAGGTGGCGATCAGCTCGAGCAGGGCGTCGGCCCGGTGCCGGTCCTCGCGCTGCTCGCGCAGGGCCTTGTCAGCGGCCCGGAGGCGGGCCAGGGCGGCCGGTTCGCCGTCCACCACGTCGTCGACCACCGGCGTGGTGATGAGGTCCAGGCATTCGGTGAGTAGTCGACGGGTGGGCAGGGAGGGTGGGTTGGGGTCGGGGTCGGTGTACGCCGTGGTCAGGTAGCGCGCGGGGTCGGTGAGGCTCCAGCCGACGACGGTGCCGTGCTGGACGAGGAGTGCCACGTCGGGAGCGATGCCGATGCGGGCGTCCAATGGCTTGTGGAGGACGTCGAGGTCGCGTAGACAGGTCAGCACGGTGTCCCCGGGGGCGCGGCACAGCACCGTGCACCTCTCATGCCGGAAGTCCCGGGCCTCATCGGCACGGAGCCCGCCCGGGCGTACCGCGGGCGTGAGGGGAAGGCGGGCGACTTCCTCGGCGGAGGCGGACTCTTCCGGCCAGTGGAACTCTGCCCCGACCAGCTCTCGGCCGGCCTTGTCGAACCGGAGGATGTCAGGCGCGTCCCACAGCCAGTCCCGGCTGCCGAAGGTGTCCGCGAGGAACCGCTCACGCTCCATCACGTTCGCGAAGGGCGCGATGTCCACGGAGTGGCCGAAGCGGGGGGCGATGTGCAGCGGATCGTCCGTCACCGTCGCGCGCCAGCCGCCATCGAACGTCAGCTTCATGGTCATTCTTGCCTCATCTGATCTGCGTCGCTGGAGCCATATAGCCACCCTTGGCAGGAATCCTGCCCTCCACGATGTCCTCGTGGGTCACCGGTGCACCGGGGTCCGTGGGTTTGCCGCCGAGCGCCTCCGCCCCGGATTCGCCCTTGATGCCCGAGGGTCCGTACGCCGTGACGGCCTGGCCCTGGGTGCTGCCGGGCCCATCGGTCACGACGATGTCCTCGCCCTGCCGGAACATCAGTCTTCCGGACGTACCCGTCGATTGGTACACCGCGTCCGGGTTCTTCAGGATCTCCAGAACCCGTTCGTCGCTCATACCGTGCATCGAGTCCCCGTGGTAGTCGGTGTGCCTCCTGAACCCGCCGTCCTGTGCCCTCTCGATGACCCCGTCCACGATCTTGTCGACCCGCTTCCTGGCCTTCTCCTCCTTCGTGTACTTGGGCATCAGGCCCAGCGGGTCGCACGCGCTGTACGGGTTGTCCACGTACCCGACCGGATTCGGCGAGGGAGCCAGGCCCAGCGGGTCCGGTGAGGTGTAGCGGCCGGTCTCGGGGTCGTAGTGGCGGAAGTAGTTGTAGTGGAGGCCGGTCTCGGGGTCGTAGTACTGGCCGGGGAAACGCAGTGGGGTGTACGCGCTGCTGTCCCGGGACCAGGCCGTGGTGCCCCAGAGCGTGCTCCGGGTGCGCCAGGCGATGTCGCCCGTCTCGTCGATGAGCTCGGTCGGCGTGCCGACCAGGTCGGTGGCGATGGCGAAGAACCGCCGGTCGATCTCCTCCTGGCGGTCGTCGGCCGTGAGGATGCGCTCGGTCTGGGCCAGGGGGACGACATCCCGGTGGTCCCAGGTGAGGGCGACCGTGTTCGGGACGTCCGGCCGGTGGCTGGTCTGTTCGCACAGAGTGAGGCCGTCCCAGGTGAAGCGGATCTCCTCCACCACGCTCTCGCCGTCGGCCGCCAGGCGCTGTTTCGCGCTGCGGCGGCCCAGGGGGTCGTAGCGGTACCTCCACCGTGTCCCGTCGGGGGTGGTGACGGAGGTGAGGCGGTTCTCCGTGTCCCACTCGTAGCGCCAGGTGTCGGGCTTGCGGGAGAGGCGGGTCTTCTGGCGCAGGACGACCCGGCCGAGGGCGTCGTGTTCGAAGCGGACGTCTCCGGCCCGGGTGATGGTGGTGCCGGTGTAGGCGCGCGGTCCGGTGGCCTCGCTGCCGGGGTGGCGGGACGGCCAGGACGCGGAGGTCTGGTTGCCGGCGTCGTCGTAGGCGTAGCGCTCCGTCCAGCCCTGGGCGTGGACGGCGGTGACGCGGCCCGCCCGGTCGAGATCGAAGGCGCGGGTGCCCGACAGCCGGTCCGCGACCGAGATCAGGTGTCCGTCCGCGCGGTAGGTGTAGGCGCGGCTGTTGACGGCGCGTGCTCCGGCGGTGATGTGCTGCGTGGAGAGCCGTCCGGCCTCGTCCCAGGCGGAGGACATGGTGATCGCGTCGCCGAAGACGCGGGCGAGCTCGCGGCCGGCGGCGTCGTGGGTGAAGTCGATCCGGTGACCGCCGCTGGTCAGGCGCTGGGGTCGTCCGTCGGCACCGTAGGCGTAGGAGGTGACATGACCGGTGGGCGTGGTGCGCTTCCTGCGGCGGCCCAGGGCGTCGTAGGAGTAGGAGACGGGACGGCCGTCCACCAGTTCCGTCTTGACGTTCCCCCGTCGGTCGTACTGGTAGCGGAGTTCGCTGTCCGGTCCGGCCGCCTCCAGCAGGCGTCCTGCCCTGTCGTAGACGTAGGTCGTCACACGGCCGTCGACGTCCTTGCGGACCGCCTGGCCGAGCTGGTCACGCTCGAACGAGATGGTCCCGCCGAGCGTGTCGACACGGGCGGCGAGCCGGCCCGCGGCGTCCACCCGGTAGGTGAGGGTGCGGCCGTCGAAGTCGGTCTCGGAGGCGACGTCGCCGGCGGCGTCGTACTCGTAGGTCCAGGTCATCCCTTGCGGGTTGGTGACGCGGGTGAGACGCAGCTCGGCGTCGTGCTCGAACTCGTAGCGGGCGCCGTCGGGCCGCGTGCGGGCGACCGGCAGGTCGAAGTGGGTGTACTCGAAGCGGGAGACGCCACCGGCCGGGTCGGTGTGGGTGAGGCAGTTGCCCTCGCCGTCGTAGGTCCATGACTCCGTGGCGCCGTCGGGACCGGTGCGCCGGGCGAGCTGCCCGTGGCGTGCCACTCCAGGCAGGTGACGCCGCCCACCGGATCGGTGATGCGGACCGGCCTGCCGAGGGCGTCCCGCTCCGTGCGGGTGATGGCGCCGGCCGGGTCGGTCACCTCCACGGGCAGCCCTGCCGCGTCGCACACCACGCGTGTCGTGGCCCCGAGGACGTCGGTGACCGAGGTGAGCCGGCCTGCGTGATCGTAGGTGTAGCGGGTGGTGGAGCCGGCCTGGTCGGTGACCGCCGTGCGGTTGCCGCGTTCGTCGAACTCATGGACCATGCGGGCGCCGTCCGGCCCGACGACCTCCACCGGCAGGCCGAACGGGCCGCGCACGGTACGCAGTTCGCTTCCGTCGGGGCGGATGGCGGAGACGGCCCGACCGTCCTCGTCGTAGGAGAACGCGGTGGTGAGGCCCAACGGGTCGGTGCGGGTCAGGAGGCTGCCGCGCGCGTCGTAGGTGAACCGGGTGGTGCGGCCGAGCGGGTCGGTGACGGCCAGGAGACGGCAGCCGGGGCCGAACACGTGGCGGGTCGCGTGCCCGTCGGCGGTGGTGAGCGTGGTGGTGCGGTGGCCCGTCTCGGGGTCGGGTTCGGTGTAGGCCAGGGTGATCTGGACGTGGCCGGCCTCGCCGCCCTCCGCCACGACGCGGTCGCGGTCGTCGTAGACGTAGTCGTAGCGGCTTCCGTTGGAGTCGATCCAGGCGATGACGCGGCGGCGGTCGTCGTAGAGGAAGGTGGTGCCGGCGCCTGACGGCTTGGTGACCGTGGTGAGGTCGCCGTCCTGGTAGCCGTAGCTCATCAGGGGCAGATCCGCGCCGCCCTCGCCCGCCCCGGCCAGGGACAGGGCGGTGACCAGGCCGTCGGTGACGGACAGGTTCACCTGGTGGCCCGCCGAGTGGACGAGGGCCAGCGGCAGGCCGTCCTCGCCGCGGTCGACGGTGATCGTGTGGCCGTTGCGTTCGGTGATGCCCGACAGCCAGGCCGTACCGTCGCCTCCCGGTTCGCTGCCGGACGGGGCGGTGAAGTGGAAGGTGAGTCCGCTGTCGGGGTCGGTGACCGTGTAGTCGCCGTCGGCGTCGCGGGCCAGCAGGGTGCGGGACCTGCCCGAGTCCGGCGTGGTGGGCGCACCCGGGACCGGGTGCGGGTACGGGATCAGGAGCCCTTCGGCGGTGACGTGGACGACACCGATGGCGTCGATCTGCAGACGCTCGTCGACGGTGGAGGTCCAGGCGGGTCCGAGGAAGCGGCCGACCGTGCAACCGGACTCGGTGCGGCGGGTGAAGACCAACGGCAGGATGCCGGGCATCTCGAGGTCGGTCTGGGGCAGGTACATCCGGCCCGTGGCGAGGTCCACCGGGTCGCCGCCCTGGTTGCGGTCGCCGTCAGGGGTGTTGTGGGTGCCGTCCGGGTCGTCGTCGATCAGCTTGCGCGCCCGTGCGGCGTCGGCGGCGTCCTCGGCGATGCGTACGCCCTTGACCGCGGCGCCGCCGCCACCGGTGGCGGCGGTCAGCGCGAGGTCCGGAATCAGCCGGCCGAGGCCCTCGGCCGGGTCCTTCATGAAGTCCTTGACCATCTGGGTGCCGGTGCCGACGGGGTCGTTGGCGGCGACCACCAGCCCCGCGGCCAGGCTGTTCAGGGACGTGGCGTACTCGGCCGGGTGCGTGAGGTTGTACGGGTCCATGGGGTTGACACTGCGGACGAAGTTGAGGATCCCCGCCGTGCCCTTGATGATGCCGCCGCCGACGTGGTCGCCCATGATCTGCGCTTCCTGGAGCCCGTCGCTCAACTGGTCGGCGTACGACGGCTTCTCCGGGGCCATGTCGCGGGCTGCGCGGACCGCCGTGCGCGCGGTCTCCGCCGCCGAGTTCCGCTGCTTGCGGGCCTCGGCGAGGATGTCCTGGGCCTCCTGCATCAGCTTCTTGCCGGGGTCGTCGAACGTCGCCGCGGGCCTGGGAGGGAGCGAGGACGGGTTGCGCTTGTCGGCGGGCTGGGCGTTGTAGCGGTCGACGGCGGAGTTGTAGTCGTCGACCTTCTTGCGGTGGGCGTCGGCGGCGTCCTCGGACGCCTTGACACCCTCCTTCCACTTGTCGATCGCCGTCTGCGCCTGCCCCTGCGCCCAGGTGACGGTGTCGGCGAACGCGTCGAGCGCGCCGAGCGCCTTCGCGCAGGCATCGGCGGCGGCGTACCACTTGGGCGGCTGGGTGCTCACCGCGGTGCGCAGCGCGTCGGCCGTCTCGCCCTTGAGCCGGGAGGAGTCGAGGCCTTTGAGTCCGTCGCCGGTGTCGTCGAAGGCCGTCTGGAAGGCCCGGAGTTTCTTGGCGGTGGCGTCGAGCTCGGCGGGGCTGCCGTAGATCAGCTTGGTCTTGTCCTCGGTCTGCCCGAGGTCCATCTCGTCGACCTCGGCGCCCATCCGGTTGGCGACCGAACGGGACTGCTCGCGCACCCAGTCCGCACCGGACTCCCAGCCGACGTCGTCCAGCCGGTCGGCGGTCCAGTTCCCGGCGTCCTCGACCCGGTTTCCGGCCCACTCGACGCCGTCCTCGACCGCGTTCTCGACCGAGTCGGGCGTGATGTCACTGACGAAGTCGCCGATACCCACCGTCAGTTCCCCCCGGACTCACCCTGCTGCCGCGCCTGCTGGGCGCGCTCCTCCGGCGACGGGCCGAAGGTGTCGTCCAGCGCCTGGTTCCACTGGTCGTCCGAGATGCCGAGCGTGTCTTTGAGTACCTCCGACCGCTCTCCTCCCTGGCCCTCGGTGAGGACGGTGCGGCCGGTGTCCTTCCACGTCTGCTCCATCTCCTGACCGGCCTGATCGAACGACTCGGCGCTCCAGTCGGGGTTCAGGGCGTCCGGCGTGAACACCTCGCCCCAGTCCTGCTGGGTGATCTCCTCCTCGGTGGCGTGCGGGTTGCCGCCCATCACGGAGTTGACGCCCACCTTCAGTGAGCCCTCGACGTACTGGTCGTGCTCCCACTGGGTGCCCGCCGCCAGGCCGAGGCGGTTCGCGAGCGCGCTGGCGTCGCTCACCAGGGCTCGCACACCCCACTCCCAGCGCTCGCAGAAGTCCTCGAAGTCGACCGAGAGGCCGTGGTGCCCGGCCTCCATCCCGGTCATCGACAGCTCCGAGAAGCCCTTGCCCATCACCGAACCGGTGGCGCCGCCGAGTTCACCGAGCTGGTCGATGGTCGCGCCCACGCCCTGCGTGAACTTCGCGACAGACGCCTTGTCGAACTGCAGGTCAGCCCCGTCACCGCCCACGGCCGCGCCCCTCCTGTGGTTCGCCGGAGTCGACGGCGACGCCGTCCGGAACGACGCCGACGACCGGCGGGAAGAACATCGACCCGTCCTCGGTGGCGATGTCGACGGCGAGACCGGCGGGCTCGTCCAGGGACGGCACGACCTCGTCGACGATGCGGGCGCCCAGCAGCGCCGCGTAGTCCATGGGCTGATCACCGGATGAGTGACGCAGGGCGAACCGGGCCAGCGCGGCCTCGTCGGTGAACCCGCAGATCCACCGCACCCCGCCCGACCGCGCCGACCAGAGACCTCCGCCGGCCACCGGCACCAGAAGGACCGAGCGCCGCATCTCACCGACCAGCGCACGAGGGTCACCGATGCCCCTTCTCCGCTCGGCAATTCGCTCGGCGAGCGCTGTCCTTGCCTGCTCCACGGGCCGCTCCCTCATCACAGGTCACCGATGGCACCGTAGATCAGGACGCGTGGCAGACAGGGTCGGTTCTCGTGGAGATCTTCGTGGTAAGTCGGGGGGCGGAGGGGACCGTAAGCCGCGCCTCGTCCGCAGGATTGGTCCGAGGCCCTCCGGCCGAGCGTGCTCACGGCTGTGCTGAGGGTTGTCCCAGCGGAGGTTGGTGGTTGCGAATCATGACAATCCCGACCGAAAGGTCCGCTTGTGCTTCCTTGCGGGCAGGTGATTCGCGGACAGCTACGAACTGCGGGGGCCGCGTGGTTGCTTCCGGGTGCCGGGGGGCGTGGCCGCGGTCGAGGCGGCGGGGGCCTGGGAGGTGTCCTCCTTCAGGGCCGGGGCCTGGAAGGGATTCCTTTGCGGAGGCGGTGATTCCGTCGTGGCCCGGAGGGGGGCCGGCTCCGGGTCGGAGAACAGCGGGGTCGTGTTGATGAGACGTCTCGCCTTCATTGTGGGCATGCCAAGCAGAGCGGGGTGCGGACGAACCGCTTCCGATGCCGGAAGCGGGCGACCGCCTGCTGCGCCTCGACCGGCGCAGGCGCAGCAGATCTCAGAGATTGGTCAGCTTGCTGTACGGACTCAGGATCCGTGTCTGTACCGAACCGAAATCGACGAGAACCGCGATCCCCTCCTCGACGCCGGTCACCCGGCCGAGGCCGTACACATCGTGTGTGACACGGCTTCCTACGGTGAAATGCTTGGGAGTTGGCGCGACCGGGGCCTGGAAGGGGCTGGTCGGCAGATGGCGCTTGGGCATGGGTGACTTTCTCATTGTCACCAGTATGCGCCTGCCGGACCGGCGTGACGGGCGGGTTGCTGCCACTTGCCATGATCGAACCCATGCCAGGAGGCCTCCGGCGGAACCGGACGAGGCCGCCGCGCTGTCTTCCTGTGGGGTGTTCGCAGGAGTCGCGACGACGAGCGGGGCGAGGACACGGCGGCCGAGGTCCACAACTTCCCGGACGGCTTCGGAAATCTCGCCGCGACGTGTGTCGGGGACGGCGAGCGGGGCTACGTCGCCACACGGTTCGAGCAGGCGGAGGACCGGAACGACATTGTGATCATTCCGGCAAACGTGGTGATCGTCGACGACCCGGAATGCTCGACACCGTGACGGACGCCACGCCCGCGCCCCCCGTGCCCGCGGCGACGCATGTGATCGCGCGCCCGGGCGGCCTGGTGCACCCGTCTTCGCCCGGGGACGCGGCCTGGGGTAGGGTCCCCACCGTTTCCAGTTACCGACTGGTACGTCGGTGCGGGGAGTGTCGGGAGGGGCGGCAAGACGATGGAATCCCAGTGGGGCGACGGCGGATCCGTGGACCTGGACGACACCCGGTTGGAGGCGATGGCTCCTGAACCGCTGCTGACCCGGGACTACGAGACGCGTCCTTCGCTCGTCTACGAGCGGCTGAGGCAGCGGCACGGCCCGGTCGCGCCGGTCGACCTGCTGGGCGTACCGGCCTGGCTGGTCCTGGGCTACCGGGAGGCGCTCCAGGTGCTCCAGGACGACGACGGGTGGCCGAAGGGGCTGGAGAACTGGCGGGCCCGCTCGGAGGGCCGTGTGCCGGCCGACTGGCCGCTCGGGCCGTCCCTGGAGGTCAACCATGTGCTGATCCAGGGCGGTCCCGGATACCGGTCGTTGCGGACGGCGTGGGACGTGGCCCTCAAGCCGTTCCAGGACCCGCGCCACCCCCAGGCGAAGAGGCTGAAGACGGCCGTCACCGCCTACGCCGACGAACTGATCACCTTGGTGGGGCAGGCCGGCGGTACGGGCCTGGCGGACCTGTCCGCTCAGTTCTCCCGGCCGCTGCCGCTGATGGTGGCCAGCCATCTGCTCGGCTTCCCCGGTTCACAGGGCGACGACGCGCTGATGGACATGTGGCGGGTGCTGGACGCGGGTCCGGACGCGGAGCCCGCCCTGGAGCGGCTGCTGGCCACACTGGCGGACCTGGCGGCGATGAAGCTCAAGACGCCGGGGGACGACTTTCCCTCGTACCTGCTGGCCGCGCACCCCGAACTCTCCCTCGAGGAGCTGGCCCGTGAGCTGTTCATGCTGCTGGGCATGACGTCCGACCACGTCGGCATCCTCATATCCAACACGGTGGTCGAGGTCATCTCGGGTGACGGCGGCGCGCGTGCCAGCCTGTCCGCGGGGATGGTCAGGGAGACCATGAACCGGGTGGTCATGCGAAAGCCGCCGCTGGTGAACTTCGTACCGCGCTTCGCGGCCAAGGACACCCCGCTCGGGAACTACACGATCCGGGCGGGCGACCCGGTGTGGGTCTCCTCCGCCGCGGCGCACGCCGACCCGCTCTTCGCCGACAACGTGGCGTCGAGCACCACGGTCAGCACCCGGGCGCACCTGGCCTGGGGCGCGGGGCCCCGCCAGTGCCCGGCGCGCGAGCTCGCGTCGACGGTCGCGGCGGTGGGTGTGGGCCGCCTGTTCGAGCGGTTCTCCCATCTGGACCTCGCGCTCCCCGTCGACCAACTGCCGTGGCGCTCCTCGCCCTTCATGCGGGGCCTGCGCTCGCTGCCCGTACGGTACGAACTCGCCTCGGTGCCCGAGCGACCGTCGGCGCACGACCCGGCATCGGAGCCGGCCGGGACGGTGCTGCCGGACCCGTCCGTCCGGCAGCGCTCATCGCTGTGGCGCTATCTGACGGGGCTGATCCGCGCCGGCCGCTGACGTGCGGTTGGTCGGCGCGGAGGATGCCGACGAACATTCTCCTCCGGTCGGCTTCGACGCGGCGGCGTTCCGTGATGAACTCAGCGCGGTGCCAAGGCGGTCCAGGCGTCGTCGTCCAGGACGAGGCAACGGTCCGTCTCCGTGCGGGGCGGCATGACGGGAACGTCGTCCCTGGTGCGCAGCGCGGCGGCGGCTGACAGGTGGCCGAGGCGCAGCCGGGAGCGTTCGTCACGGTCCTCCAGCACACCGGCCAGGTAACCGGCCGCGAACGCGTCGCCCGCGCCGACCGGTTCGACCACCTTCGTGGGCAGCGAGGGCACGAACGTCCGGACACCGTCGGCGTACGAGGTAGCACCGTGCTCGGCGTCCTTGACCACCACGACGGGCACGGAGTCGAGCGCGCTCGCGATGTCGTCGGGGCGCGCGATGCCCCACAACGTCTCCGCCTCGTCCCGTCCGACGAACACGATGTCGGCGGCACGGGCGAGCGCCAGCAGGTTCCGCGCGGCGTCCGCGCGGCCGTCGCGCCAGAGGGCGGGGCGGTGGTTCACGTCGAAGGAGGCGACCGGGTCCCCTGCGGCACGGCCGCCCCGTCCGACGAGCAGCGCCTCCAGCAGCCGGGCGCAGCTGTCGGAGATCGCCGCCGCGATGCCCGTCAGGTGCACGATACGGGCCCGGCGGAGCGCGGGCTGCCGTGCCAGCTCCGGTCCCATCACGGTCGCGGCCGATCCTCGGCGGTAGTAGTGCGTGCGCGTGTGGCCCGGGCCCGAGTCCTTGAAGTAGACGCCGGTCGGACGCTCCGGATCGGTCTCGACGGCGCTCACGTCCACGCCGCGCGCGGTGAGTTCGGCCAGGATGCGACGGGCGAACGGATCGTCGCCCAGGCGGCTCAGCCAGGCGGCGCGGTGCCCGAGTCCCGCCAGCCCGCAGGCGACGTTCGACTCGGCACCGCCGATGGCCATGCCGAGCGCGGGCTGCTCGGCGAGCGGGCGGTCGTCCGGTGGGCTGAAGACCGCCATCGTCTCGCCGACGCAGACGACGTCGGCGGCCTGCTCCTGGCTGTCGGTGGCGGGGGGAGGAGGCGGCATGAGCACGGGGTTCTCCTGGCAGGCGGTGCGGGAGTACGTACGCGATGACGTGCGGCTGTTCCGCAGGGCGGGCGGCGAGCGGGGCCGCGCGGGCCCGCCGGGCGTCACGACTCGGCCGCGAGGCGCAGCATGACCTTGCTGCTCCCGCTTCCCGGGTCGGCGGCGACGGCGAGTGCCTCCTCGGCCCGTGCCAGCGGGAAGCGGTGCGTGATCAGAGGTGTCACGTCCAGGCCGTCCCGCAGTGCGCGCAGGGCGTCGTCGATCTCCTCGACGAAGCGGTACGAGCCGATCCAGGTGATCTCCCGGGTCACCAGGTCGCCGAGGGCGGCGGGAACGGCCGTACCGGGCAGGTTGCCGACCTGGACGAGGGTGCCTCCTCGCGCCGTGGCCCGCAGGACCGGCCCGAGTGCGGCCGGGGCCCCGGACGCTTCGAAGACCACGTCCACGTCCTCGGGCAGCCGGTCGCCGCCGGAGAGATCGCGGGTCTCGTCGGCGCCCATGGCGCGGGCGACGGCGAGCGAGGACGACGCCAGGTCGGCGGCGACGACCGTGCCCGCGCGGCGGAGCCGGGCGGCGGCCACGACCAGGGAGCCGATCGGTCCGCAGCCGTTGACCAGGACCGTTCGCCCGCGCAGCTCGGAGACCCGGCCGACGGCGTGCAGCGCGACGGCCAACGGTTCGGCGAGGGCCCCCTGTTCGGTGTCGACGCCGTCCGGCAGCGGCCGGATCTGGGTCGCGGGGACCGCCCGGTACTCGCTGAATCCGCCGTCGGTGTGCGGGTCGAAGGCCGCCGAGCCGAAGTAGCGGACGTCCGGGTAGAGGTTGGTCCGTCCGGCGATGCGCTCGGGAAGAGCGCCGTCGCCGACCGGTTGGGCCGGATGGACGGTGACCTGCTGCCCCTCGCTCAGGCCGGTGATTCCGTCGCCGAGCGCGGCGATCCGGCCTGCGACCTCGTGTCCGAGGACCAGCGGGTGCGCGAGCGAGGCGGTGCCGGAGGCGCCCTTTCGCCAGTACGCGATGTCGGATCCGCAGATCCCGCCCCACTCCATCGCCAGCAGCACCTCGCCCGGACCGGGCACGGGAAGGGCCCGCTCGTCGATGCGTACGTCGCCGGGACCGTGCACGACGACCGCCCGCATGCGGGTGTCCGTCCTCATACGGCGTCCTCCAGCCGGACGAGATCCCGTCCGCGTGTCTCGGGCGCGAGGAACGCGCTGACGAAGGTGATGAGCGAGTAGACGACGAGCATCGCCGCGATGGGCCACCAGCTGCCGGTGACGGCCGTGAGCGTGGCCGCGAGGACCGGGCCGATCGCGGTGGCGAGGATCCCGCCGATCTCCTTGGCGAGCGCGAGCTGGGTGAACCGGGTGCGGGAGCCGAAGAGTTCGGCCATCGCGACGCTCTCCAGCGAGAACAGGCCGAGGACACCGACGTTCAGGCCGAGGACCATGCCGAGCATCACGCCCGGTGTCGAGCCGGAGGTGATCAGCAGCATCACCGGGAAGGCGAGGACGGCGGTCAGCAGCGTGAGCGTGAGGTAGACCGGGCGGCGCCCGAAGCGGTCGCCGAGCAGGCCGGCCAGCGGCACGGTGGCGAAGCCCAGCAGCGAGCCGTACACGATCGCGTCCGTCGGCACGGACCGGCCGACCGCCAGATGGGTGGCGATGTAGCCGACGAGGAACGTCTGGACCAGCCCGGAGTTGCCCGCCTGGCCGAAACGCAGCCCCAGCGCGAGGAAGAACGCCTTGCCCTTGCGCTGGTGGATACCGGCTGCCAGGACGTCGCCCTCGCGCTCGTCGGCCGTGGCGATCGCGGACTCCACCTCGTCACGGGCCAGCGCCACACCGTCCACCACGTCGGGGCGCTTCTCGAAGACAGGGCTCTCCTTGAGGCCGCGGCGCAGCCAGACCGCGAAGAGCATCAGCGCGAAGCTCAGCAGGAAGGGCAACCGCCAGCCCCAGGACAGCAGTTGGTCCTCGCTGAGCACGGCGAGCAGAACGGCCCACAGGCCGGAGGCGGCGAGCGTCCCGGAGTTGGTACCGAGCGACACCAGCGAGGAGATCAGGCCGCGCCGCCGGACGGGGGCGTACTCGGCCAGCAGCACGGTCGCCCCGGCGATCTCGGCCCCCGCGCCGAAGCCCTGCACCAGTCGCAGCGCGACGAGAAGCACCGGCGCGAGGATGCCGATGGTGGCGTACGTGGGCAGGGCGCCGATGAGGGTGGTGGAGGCCCCCATCAGCAGGATGGTGAGGTACAGGACCTTTTTGCGGCCGATCCGGTCGCCCATCCGCCCGAAGTAGACGGCTCCGGCGAGCCGGGCGACGTATCCGACGCCGTACGTGGCCATCGCGGCGATCAGCCCGATGGCCGGACTGACGTCCGGGAAGAAGATCTTGTCGAAGACGATGGTGGCGGCCAGCGAGTAGAGCTGGAAGTCCATGAACTCCATGGCCGTGCCGAGCCAGCCCGAGACGGCGGCCCGGGCCAGGTCGCGCGTGGTGCGCTGTGTTGGTGGCGTCCGCTGAGCGGCTGTGGCGCTGTCCTTCATCGTGAACTCCGTTGTTCGGAGACGGCGGGTGCGGTTGGCGACATGCGGGGGCTCAGATCTCGACGTGTCCGGCCCGCAGGGCGGGGAGCCGGGCCGCGACGGCGGCGGTGAGGGCGTCGTCGTCCGCCAGGTCCGCCGCGCCGAGGACGCGCAGCAGCGCGCGTACCGTCTGGGGCGGGCGAGTCGCGGGCGCCCAGCAGGCGGCGAGCGCGTCGCCCGTGGGGTCGGCGAACGCGTCGGCACGGCCGGTGCCGAGCACCCAGGCGGCGAGGGCGAGTTCGAGGACGGTGGTGCTCGTGCCGCGGGCGCGCAGTGTGCGCAGGGCGGGCAGCCAGCGCTCCGTGATCTTCAACGATCCGTCGGAGCCGATCTGCCGCAGCAGGTGGCGCATCCCGGGATTGCGGAAACGTACGACGAGGTCGTCGGCGTACTCGACCGGATCGGGGCCTCCCGCGGGGAGCGTGGGGGAGACCTCCGCGCACAGCGCCCGTACGAGGCGCTCGCCCCAGTCCGTCGCCATGGTCTCGGCGATGGTTGTGCGGCCCGCGGCCGTGCCGAGGTAGGCCAGAGCCGAGTGGGAGCCGTTCAGCAGCCGCAGCTTGGCGAGCTGGTACGGCGCGACGTCCGGGACGAACAGTGCGCCGTCCCGCTCCCAGGGCGGCCGGGGCGCGGCGAAGGAGTCCTCCAGCACCCACTGCCGGTACGGTTCGGCCGTCACGGGCAGGGCGTCGCGCACCCCGAGGGCGGCGACGGCCGCCGCGCGGTCGGACTCGCCGGCCGCGGGCACGATCCGGTCCACGACCGTCGCGGGAAAGGCGACGGCTTCGGCCATCCGGTCCAGGACCCGGGCGCGGTCCGGCCAGGCGGACGCGCGCACGAAGTCGTGGACGACCCGGCGCAGCGCGGCGCCGTTTCCCGCCATGTTGTCGCAGGACACGACACTGATCGGGGCGGTGCCCGCGCGCATCCGCGCCGCCAGCCCGGCGGCCAGGCGCCCGACCACCGTCGTGAGAGGCCCGTCGGGTGCGGTCGCGAGGTCGGCGGCGACGGGTGCGGCGGCGGTGTCCAGCCCGCCCGTCGACGGGGAGCGGTGGTAGCCCTTCTCGGTCACGGTCAGGGTCACCACCGTCACCTCCGGATCGGCGAGCAGGGCGTCGACGGCCTTGGCGTCGGGTCCCATGGCCAACGCGTCGACGACCGCGCCCACGACGCGGCTGCGGTTTCCGTCCGGACGGCGTTCGGTGAGCGAGTACAGACAGTCCTGGTCGCGCAGCGCGCGTACGGTCTGAACCGACCGGGGCGCGACCGCGGCGATGCCCCAGGGCTCGCCGGAGAGGGCGGAGGCTTGCTCGGTGTACACCGCCTGGTGCGCCCGATGAAAGGCACCGAGTCCGAAGTGGACGACACGGGACCGCAGTTCGGCGGGGTCGACCGCGGGCCGCAGCTCGGGCGCGAGCCGGGGGAGTGTCGTACGGTCCAGGGCGTCGGCGCTCACCAGTCGTGCACCGAACCGTCGAGGCGACGCGCGACCGGAAGGTAACGCCGCTGGTACGGGAAGCGCTCGGCCGCCTTCTCGTCGTACTCGACGCCCAGGCCCGGCTCCTCGGAGGGGTGCAGCATGCCGTCGGCGAAGGTGACACCCGTGCGGAACACCTCGGCGGTCTCGTCGGGATGGCCCATGTACTCCTGGATGCCGAAGTTCGGCACCGCGATGTCGAGGTGCACGGCGGCGGCCATGCTGACGGGGGAGAGGTCGGTCGCCCCGTGGGAGCCGGTCCGTACCTGGTAGAGCGCGGCGAGGTCGAAGATCCGCCGCAGGTGGGTGATGCCGCCGGCGTGGACGACGGTGGTGCGTACGTAGTCGACGAGCTGTTCGGTGATCAGGTGCTGGACGTCCCAGATCGAGTTCATCACCTCGCCGACCGCGATCGGCGTAGTGGTGTGCCGGCGGATGATCCGGAACGCCTCCTGGTTCTCGGCCGGGGTCGGATCCTCCATCCAGAACAGCCGGCAGCCCTCGACGCTCTTGCCGAAGCGGGCCGCCTCGATCGGGGTCAGCCGGTGGTGCACGTCGTGCAGGAGATGGAAGCCGAAGCCGAAGCGTTCCCGTACGGCTTCCAGATAGGTGGGCGCGAATCCGAGATAGGCCTCGGTGTCCCAGGGCTGCTCGTCGGGCAGCTCGGTCGCGGCCGGCTCGTAGACCTTGCCCTTGCGGATCCCGTACGTCCCCCCGACCTCTGGCACGGCGGCCTGCGCCCGTACGGCCTTGTAGCCCAGCTCCAGGTAGCGCTCGACGTCGTCCAGCAGTGCGGGTACGTCGGTGCCGCTGGCGTGCGAGTAGACGAGCACACCGTCCCGGGACGGGCCGCCGAGGAGCTGGTGGACGGGCAGACCGGCCGTCTTGCCCTTGATGTCCCACAGTGCGGTGTCGACGGCGGCGATGGCGGTCATGGTGACGGGCCCGCGCCGCCAGTAGGCGCCCTTGTAGAGGTACTGCCACATGTCCTCGACACGGGCGGGGTCCCTGCCGATCAGCAGCGGGACCACGTGATCGCGCAGATAGCTCGCGACGGCCAGCTCACGACCGTTGAGCGTGGCGTCACCGAGTCCGGTCACCCCGTCGGTGGTGGTGATGCGCAGCGTGACGAATGTGCGGCCGGGGGAGGCGACGAACACCTCGGCGCGCTCGATCTTGCTCACAGGGGCTCCTTGGTCGCGAAGTGGGGGCGCGAGTGGGGGGCGCGAGTGGAGTCGCGAAGTGCTTGTATACAAGCATCTGTCGCACAGTGGAGCAATACTTGCGCCACCGATCTACGTACGATGTGCACATGGCTCAAACCAACGGGCGGCGGACGAGTCGGCGCGACATCTACCTGAAGTTGCGTCAGATGGTGCTGACCCTCGAACTCGCCCCGGGCGCCGCCCTGTCGGAGAACGAACTCGCCGCGTCGCTGGGTGTCAGCCGCACGCCGGTGCGGGAGAGCCTGATCCTGTTGGCCCAGGAGGGCCTGGTGCAGGTCTTCCCGAAGATCGGGTCGTTCGTGTCACGCGTGGATCCGGCGCAGGTGGCCGACGCGCAGTTCCTGCGGGAGGCGGTGGAACTCGCCTCGCTGGAGGACCTGCCCGAGCAGCCCGACCCCGCGGTCGTCGAGGAGTTGCGGGACAACCTGAGGCGTCAGCGGCGCGCGGACCTCGACCTGGAGGAGTTCTTCGCGCTGGACGAGGCGTTCCACCACGGCCTGATGCGCCTGAGCGGCCACGGCAACGTCTGGACCACCGTCGCCGCGGCCAAGGGCCACCTGGACCGCGCCAGGCGACTCGGCCTCCACGAGAACGTGTCCCCGGCCGGGTTCGCCGCTCAGCACCACGAGATCTTCGACGCGGTGCTGAGCGGAAACGTCCCACTCGCCCGCACTGCCATGCGCACACACCTGCGGGCGGTCTTCAACGACATCGAACGCATCCGCGCGCACTCACCCGAACTGTTCGCCGACCACTCGACCGTGCCGGTGCGACGCAACGTCGTGGTCTGGGAGTGACGGTGCCGCGCGACCGGTCGGTACCGCTCACCCGATGTCCACCACTCGTGCCCAGGCGGGCGGCGAGTCCGGCACGTAGTCGGGATCGTTCTCGTCCCACGACGGGCCTTCCTGCTGCCGGGCGAACAGACCCACCACCGTCCGGCACGGTGGTCGTGTGGCCGGCCACGGCGTGTGGCCGTCGGTCAGGATCACGACGACATCGGGACGGGGCCGTGCGCGAGTGCCTTGGCGAAGCCGGTCGCGCAGATCCGTACCCCCGCCGCCCATCAGCGGTATCCCCTCGGCGCGGCACAGCTGGTGCGCGACTCGGGCCGCCGCGTCGCACTGACCGCCTCCACCACTCCGTCGAGCACGGCCTGACGCAGATCCCCCCGACGACACCGTCTGGCTCGGCGCACCCACTCCCGCCAGGCGGCCGGCCTCGGTCCGCCCGCGAGGACCAGCGACCGGTCGCCCGCCCGCGGTTCCGGGAGCGGGACGGACAGACTCAGGTGGTGGCCCCGCCGCGGTTTCGGGTGCGGGCGATCAGCCACATCAGATAGGGCGCGCCGACCGCCGCGGTCAGCACGCCGACCGGCAGTTCGGTGGGGGAGAGCATGCGCCGGGCCAGCAGGTCCGCCGTGGTCACGATCAGGGCACCCGTCAACGCCGAGCAGAGCAGGGGGATCTGGGCGGTGCGGGTGAGGCGGCGGGCGATCTGGGGCGCCAGCAGCGCCACGAAGTCGACGGGCCCGGCCGCCCCGGTCGCCACGGACGCCAGCACCACGCCGAGGGCGGTCAGACCCAGCCGTACGCGACCCAGCCGGACACCGAGCGCGGTGGCCGTGTCGTCGTCCAGGGACACCGCCCGCTGCGCCCGGGCGGCCCACAGCAGCGGCGGGACCAGGACGAGCAGGGTCAGGGCGAGGGGCGCCGCCTGGTCGTAGCCGCGTCCGTTGAGGGAGCCGGTGAGCCACACCTTGGCCTGCTGGGCCACCAGGTAGTCGCCCTTGGTCAGGAACAGCCGGGTCAGCGAGCCCAGCGCGATCGAGACACCGATCCCGACGAGGACGAACCGCGTGGCATGCAGACCCTTGCGCCAGGCGAAGGTGTAGACGAGCACGGCGGCGGACAGCCCGCCGACGATCGCGACGTACGGCAGTGCGGTGGGGGACGTGACGCCGAAGGTCATCGCGGTCACGGTCGCCGCGCCCGCGCCGTGCGTGACGCCGATGACGTCCGGACTGGCCAGGGAGTTGCGGGCTACCGTCTGGACCAGCGCCCCCGCGATTCCGAAGGCGGCACCGACCAGCAGACCCGTCACCAGGCGGGGCAGCCGCAGCGTGCCGACGACCAGCTCGTCGGGGCTGGGCTGCCCCAGGAGGACGCGGACGACCTCCGTGGGCGAGACGAAGGATTCGCCGATGCACAGCGAGGCGACCACGGTCACCGCCAGCGCGACCGCGAGGACGGTGGCGATCACGACGGCCCTGCGGTGCAGCAGGAGGCTGTTGTCGCGCACGCGGAGGACGGAGTAGCCGACGGGGCGGGCCGCCGCCGTGCCGGTCCGGTCGAGTTGTGTCATGCCGCCACCGCCGCTTTCCGCCGTACGAGCGCGACCAGGAACGGCACGCCCAACAAGGCCGTCATCACGGCCACCGGGACCTCCGAGGGCGGGAAGAGGACACGGCCGAGCACGTCCGGGACCAGGATCACCGAGGGGCCCAGCACGGCGGCCATGGGCAGGACCCAGCGATGGCCGGAGCCCACCACGGCGCGGGCGATGTGCGGCACGGCGAGCCCGACGAACGCGATGGGACCGGCCGCGGCCACCGCGACCCCGGTCAGCACGGTCGCGGCGAGGGCGCCCAGGATCCGCACCCGCAGGACGTGGTGACCGAGTCCGCGGGCCACGTCGTCGCCCAGGGCGAGCGCGTCCAGGCCGCGGGCCATGACGGCGACCAGCAGCAGCCCCGCGAGCAGGAACGGCCACGTCTGCGCCACGACAGTGCCGTCCCGTCCGCTGATCGAGCCGACGTCCCAGAAGCGGAACTCGTCCAGGACCTCGGCATCGGTGGTGACGATTCCGGACACCACCGAGGCGAGGAAGGCGTTCATCGCGGCACCGGCCAGGGCCAGCTTCACCGGCGACGCGCCGCCGCGCCCCCCGCCGGCGACAGCGTAAGCGGCCACCGCCGCGAGCCCCGCACCGACGAAGGCGAACCAGACGTATCCGGCGAGCGTGTGCACCCCGAAGAACGCGATCGCGCAGACCACGCCCAGCGAAGCCCCCTGGCTGACGCCGAGGACGCCGGGCTCGGCGATCGGATTGCGGGTGAGGCCCTGCATGACCACGCCGGCGACCGCCAGAGCGAGGCCGACCATCACACCGATGATCGTGCGGGGCACCCGCAGGGCTCGCACGACCTGGGCGTTATCGCCGGTCCCGCCGTGCAGCAGGGCGTCGAACACCTCGGTGGGGGCGATCTGGCGGCTGCCGACCGCGAGGCTGAGCAGGACGGCGAGGAGCAGCAGGAGCACGCCCGCTGCCAGCCGGCCGATCCGGCCCCGGGTGGCACGGGACATGCGCTTCCTCTTCACGCGACTCATGCGAACGGACGACTGACCACACCGGGGCCGAAGCCCCGGTCTCCTACTTGGCCAGGTACTTGTCCAGGTCCGCGACGACCTGCTCGGCGGCGGTGACACCGAGTCCGAGGTACCAGGTCTCGTCCGGTACGTCATAGGCGTGCCCGGCCTTGACCGCCTTCAGGTTCTTCCACAGCGGGTTGCCCTGCGCACGGGACTTGTCCGTGGCCTTCGCGTCGCCGTACACGCCGGTGAAGATGTAGTCGGCGTCGGCCTGGTCGATGTTCTCGGCGCTGACCTCGGCGGCCAGGTCCGCGATGTCCTGGTTCTTCGGGCGGGGGATGCCGGCGTCCTTGAGGACGGTGCCGATGAAAGAGGCGTTCGCGTAGAGACGGATCACCCCGTCGGGCAGGTAACGCACCATCGAGACGGTCGGCTTGTCGGCGCCGAGTTCGGTGCCGAGCGCCTTGACCTTGGTGTCGTACGCGGCGAGCTTCGCCTTGGCCTCCGCCGTCCTGTCGAGGGCCGCCGCGTTGAGGAGGTAGTTCTCCTTCCACGTGAAGCCCGGACGGATGGAGAAGATCGTCGGGGCGATCTTCGACAGTTCGTCGTACTTGTCCGCGGCACGCAGCTGGCTGCCGAGGATGAGGTCCGGCTGGAGACCGGCGATCGCCTCGAGGTTGAGGTTGTTGATCGTGCCGACGTTCTTCGGGGTGCCGGCGTCCTTCTTCAGGTACGACGGCAGCTCGGGGGAGCCTTCGGTGGGGGCGAGCCCGACCGGCTTGATGCCCAGCGACACCACGTTGTCCAACTCGCCGACGTCCAGGACCACCACGCGCTTGGGCTGGGCCTCGATCACGGTCTCGCCCATGGCGTGGCGGACGGTGCGCGGCCACTCGCCCGGCTTGGCGTCGGTGCCCATCGCCGCGGTCTTCTCCGCGGCGGACCCGAACTCCTCACCGCCCTGCGCCACGGCCTTCTTGTCACCGCCTCCGGCGGAGCCCGCGCCCTTGTCGTCGTCCGCCGAGCCGCCGCACGCCGCGAGGGTCAGCGCGGCGGCGACGGCGAGAGCGAGGGCGGCCGGACCGCGACGCCGAGGAAACATGACAGGACTCCCTTGTGACACCACTTTTTGGCCGTTAGGCCAGGCTCACCTTATCTGGGGCCTCGTCGCGGCCGACAAGGGGTCCTGTGTGGATCCTGTCACCGCATTGTGGTGTCACCGCCGGCGCGCTTCCGCTACGACAGCGTGTCCGCGACCACGGAGGCCGCCTCCGCGATCAGCTTGTTGTCGTAAGTGTCCTCCTTCTCGCTTCGGTTCGACATGATCGCCATGACGATGGGGGCGGCGTGCGGGCGCCACACCACGGCGATGTCGTTGCGGCCGCCGTAGCCGCTGCCGGATCCGGTCTTGTCGCCGACCACCCAACCCTCGGGCACCCCGGCCCTGATGAGCTCGTCCCCGGTCTTGTTGGTCTTCAGCCACTTCGTGAGCTGGGCCCGTTCCGGCTTGCGGAGGACGTCTCCGAGGACGTACGCGCGCAGGTCCTTGGCGAACGCCCGCGGGGTGGTCGAGTCCCGCGTCTCGCCCGGGATCCAGTCGCTCAGCCCGGTCTCGATGCGCTCCATCACGGTGACGTCGTCGCCCAGCTCCCTGAGCTCGGCTTCGAGGCCCTTCGGCCCGCCGAGCGCTTCGAAGAGCAGGTTGGCCGCGGTGTTGTCGCTGTAACGGACGGCGGCGTCGCACAGTTCACGCAGGGTCATCCCGGTGTCGACGTGCTTTTCGGTGATGGGGGAGTTGCGGACCAGGTCGTCCGCGGAGTACTTGATCACCTCGTTCATCCCGCTCAGGGAGTACTTCCGCAGCACGGCGGCGGCGGCCAGCGCCTTGAACGTGGAGTGGTAGCCGAACCGCTCGCCGTCCCGGTAGGCGACCTCCTGTCCGGTGCCGGTGTCGATCGCGTAGACACCGAGCCGCGCGTCGAACTTGCGCTCCAGTTCCTTGAGTTCAGCGGTGTACGGCTTCGCGGCCGTGCTCGTCCGCACCGCCGCGGCGGCCGGGGCCGGCGAGGCCTGGGAACCGTCCTGGCCGCAGGCCACGACCGGGACGAGAGCGAGCGCGGCGAGGGCACCGAGAACGGTGCGCCGGGCACGGGTGTACTGCATGGTTCAACCTCCGTTGGGTGGCGGTGAGTTCCGGGACCACCCTCACCTTCGGGCCGTCATGCGGTCCAATACGCTCACGCGCGGTTCCATGCCGATCTGGCATAGAGTGCGGGCCGTGGATCTGGTGGGAGCGTGCCGAGCGTTCGTCAGCGTCAGCGAGTACGGCGGATTCACCGTCGGTGCGGCCGCTGCCCGGATGTCGCAGTCGGTGGCCAGCCGTCGCGTCGCCGCCCTGGAAGAACGCTTCGGTCAGCCCTTGTTCGAGCGCACCTCGCGGCGGGCTGTCCTCACCCCCTTCGGCCGGGACATGCTGCCGGTGGCCAGACAGCTCGTGCAGGCCGCCGACGTGCTGTTGCACGAGGCGGAAGCCGTCAAGCGCAAGCCGTGGCGGCTCGCCGTGCCCGGCGTCTGCTCCACGGTCGGCCTCGCCCGACTCGTCGCCGAGGCGCGCGGGCAGGGCTTCACGCTCGATCTCCGCGTCGCGGCCCCGCCGCAGCGCAGGGAGCTCCTCCACGCGCAGCAGGTACGGGCCGCCCTGCTCGCGGTGCCGCCGGACGAGGCGAGATGGTCCGTGCCGCTCGGGCTGGCCGGCGCGCACACCCCCCGAGTGAAACGCGTCTACCTCGAGACCCTGCGGGTCGGACGGGCCACGCCCGGCCCCGCCCGCCGTATCTGGATCCAGCCGGAGGACGACGTGCCGCACATCCGCGACCCGCTGACGCGACTGCGCGACGCGGTCGGCCTGCGCCCCGCACAGCTCGTCGCCGCACCCGACCTGACGACCGCAGCGGCCGAAGTCCTGTGCACCCGCGACCTGTTGCTGTGCACCCCCGCACAGGCCGAGGAACTCGCCCTGAACTGGCGGCCCATCGGCGAGATCACGCTCAGCCGGGGGTTCGCCCTCGCCGCCGCGGGAGACGGCAATCCGCAGCACATCGAAACGCGCCTGGGCGATGCCATCGCCCGCTGTCTCGGCGCGGACACCATGGAAGAGGAATCGACTTGAGCACCGAGGCACTTTTACGCGACATGCGCCGGCAACTGCGTGACGGCGGCCTGCACGGCTGCATGCTCGTGCGGGATCTGCACACGGGGGAAGAGCTGGGAATCGAGCCGGACATCCAGCTGCCGTCCTCGTCCCTGGTCAAGGTCCCGCTCGCGCTGGCGACCTTCGAGCGCATCCGACGGGGCGAGCTCGACGGAGCGACGACGCTGGACGTGCCCCCCGGACGGATCATCACGCCCGGCCCGATCGGGCTGAGCCGGTTCCGCCACCCCGCCCGGATCGCGGTCGAGGACCTGCTCTACCTGAGCACCTGCCTGAGCGACAGCCAGGCAGCCGAGGCGCTGTTCGGCCTCACCCCGCCCGGCCGGGTCGCCGACATCCTCCACGAGCTCGGCCTCCGCGACATCACCGTCCGGCACACCGTGGACGAGCTGACCGACACCCCCGTCGAACGCTTCGACGCCGCCGACGTCCATCTCGCCCACGCCCTCGCCATCGACGCCGGCACCAGCGGCCGCGGACACCGGGTGCCCCAACTCGACACCACGCGCGCCAACACCGGTAGCGCCCGCGCCTGGGTGGAACTGCTCCAGGCCCTGTGGACACCGTCGAAGGTCCACCCCGAGGTGGCCGAGCGGGTACGCGGCCTCATGCGGCACAACGTGCTCCGGCAGCGCCTCGCCCCGGACTTCAGCTCCGACGCCACCACTTGGTCCTCCAAGACCGGCACGCTCCTCAACCTCCGTCACGAGATCGGCGTCGTGGAACATGCCGACGGCCAGTCCTTCGCCATCGCCGTCCTCACCGAGTCCCTCGTGCCGGCCAGTTTCCAGCCGGGCGCCGAGGCCCTCATGGCGCAGGTGGCCCGCACACTGCGGGACCACCTTCGGCAGCTGTGACCTCCTGAGCCTGCCCGGCAGGACGGTCGCGCTCGTCCTCCCGGGCGGCCGTGGGCCGTAGGTGTCAGGCCAGTGAGCAGGTGGCGCCGTTGAGGGTGAAGGCGCTCGGGCTGGGGTTCGCGGTCGCGCGGGTCGCCGTGAAGCCGAGGGTGACGGAACCCGCCGCGGGGATCTGCGCGGTGTACGAGGCAGAGGTCACGCTGACCTCGGCGCCGCTCTGCGTCGCGGTGCCGCCCCACAGGTTGGTGATGCGCTGGCTGTCGGAGAAGGTCCAGCGCAGAGTCCAGCCGTTGATCGCCGTACTGCCGGTGTTGCGGATGACGATCTCGCCCTGGAAGCCGCCGGACCACTGGCTCGTCACGCGGTAGTTGACGCCACAGGCCGCCGACGAGCCCCCGGCGGAGGTCGTGACCGTCACCGCACCGGAGCGCTGCGAACGGTTGCCGGCGGCGTCGCGGGCGTAGACGGCGAAGGTGTACGAGGTGGACGGGGAGAGGCCGGTGAGAGTGGCGGAGGTGCCGGCCGTGGTGGTGGCGACGGTCTCGGTGCCGCCGTTCACGCGGACTACGTCATAGCCCGTGACGCCCGTGCCGTCGGTGGCGGCGGCCCAGTTCAGGGTGACGGACGACGACGTCACCGTCGGGGCCGTCGGTGTTCCGGGGGCGGTCGGGGCAGTGGTGTCGCCGCCACCGGAGGAGTAGACGGCGGCCTCCTTCGACGTGGCCGCGATGCCGTTCGCGCCGTTGAAGATCCGCTGTCCCCAGGTGGTCAGCCGGTTCGGGTCGAAGCTCGTGACCATGTCCAGGTATTCGACGCCGCCACCGTTGCCGCTCCAGGACCAGCCGAGGTAACCGAGGCCCAGCTGCTGGGCGGTGGCCAGGATGGCGTTCTCGTCGGGGTTGCCGTCCGAGTGGTCGTGCCCGAACTCGCCTACCACAATGGGGAGTTTCGCGGCGACGAACCGGTTCAGGTAGTCGTTGACCTCGGCGGCGGTGTCGAAGACGCCGTACATGTGGATCGAGAAGACCGTGTTGCGGTCCGGGTCGGCGGCGAAGACCGAGGCCGCGTTGTCCCGCATGGTGAATGCCCAGTCCTGGCCCCAGTTGGGGGCGTCGACCATGATCGTGTGGTCGAATCCGGCGTTCCGCAGTTTCTGGATCGCCGCCTTGGTGTCGGCCGTCCAGTTCGCGTAATTGGTGTTGCCGTACGGCTCGTTGCCGATGTTGACGAGGACGTAGTCCTCCTGGCCGGTCAGCGCGCTCTGCACGCTGATCCAGTAGTCGGCGGCGCGCGCGAGGGTGACGGCTCCGCTCTGTTCGCCGTAGCCCGTGGTGTCGTGGACCTCCAGGACGCAGATGAGCCGGTTCTGCTTGCACTGGGCGACGACGTTCGCCACGTCGGCGGTGTCGTTGCGGGTCCAGCGGTCACCGCTGGAGAGGACCACGCGGACGGTGTTGGCGCCCTTGGCCTTGATGTGGGCGAGGGAGCTGATCCGGTCCGGGAACCAGGTGTGGGCGTGGTTGACGCCGCGCATCACGAAGTCGTTCCCGGACGCCTCCAGCAGCCGGCCGTTCTGGATGCGGAAGCCGGTGGGCGCGGCTTGGGCGGGCGGGACGAAGGTGAGCAGGGGGAGCAGGAGGCCCAGGAGGGCGGCGGCCAGAGTGGCCAGGCGTGGGACTGTGCGGGATCTCATGGCGGCTCCAGGAGAGGGGATGTGACGTTTCGTCAGGAGGCGGCGGCCCTCGTCGTGCAGCTGACGGCCACCGACGGGCTCGTGGCCGCGCCGGCGGCGATGAAGCCGAAGGTGGCGCTCGCACCGGGCGCGAGGCTGCCGTTCCAGTTCACGTTGGCGACGACGGCCTTTCCGTCGGCGGTCGTGCTGAGCGTGCCGTTCCAGACCTGCGTGAGACGGGCGCCGTCGGCCGGTACGACGGTCGCGGTCCAGCCCGAGACGGGGGAGGACGACGTGTTCGTCACTGCCACCTCGCCCTGATAACCGCCCTGCCAGCTGGAAACGGCCCGGAAGGACGCGGTGCAGCCGGGCTCGCCGCCGCCCGGCCCGCCGGGGTCGCCCGGGCTGAGGAGTGCGGTCAGAGCCGGATACCAGCGGGCGGCGATCCTGTCGTCGCCGGAGGCGTTGGGGTGGACGCCGTCGTAGGTGTCGGTGGCCGTGCTGAAGCCCGTCCACTGGTCGACCACGGTCACCGGGGAGCGGCTGGTGCTCGTCGCCCGGGCCCAGTCGGGAATCCGCGCGTTGAAGTCGACGACACGCTGCGCGCAGGCCGCGCAGCTGCCGGGGTTCATGGGGATGAGCTGCGCGACGAGGATCTTCATGTCCGGGTTGGAGGCCCGCATCTGCCCCACGAGCTTGGTGTAGGCGGCGAGGATGCGGTCGGGTGCGATGCTGCTCCACACGTCGTTTGTGCCGAAGTGCATGACAACGATGTCCGGGAGCGTCGCCGCCAGCCGGCCCGGAAGCAGGTTCTGGTCTGCCACGTTGGTCACCAACTCGCCACCGTGGCCCTCGTTGTCACCGTCGTGCGCCTGCCCGCAGCCCTGCGGAGGCAGGGTGCCGACGAAGTCGATGTCCGTGTACCCCGCGCTCTGCAGCCGGTTCCACAACACCGCCCGCCAGCAGCCCGGCGAGCCGGTGATCGAGTCGCCCAGCGGCATGATCCGTACGGGGTCGGCGGCCGGTGCGGCTGTCGCGCGCGGGGCGAGCGTCACTCCGAGGGGCAGGAGTAGGGCGGCCAGGAGGCCGAGAACCGGGACGATCCGTAAGGGTATGTGGCGGGTGCTGCGCATGGTGTTCCCTTCCCTGAGTAGGTGGGAGCGCTCCCATAGCCATCAAGCCATCGTTGTCATTAACACGTCAAGATGTTGGCGGCTGTGACCTAGTAGGAGGCCCGGCCCTCGGTACTGGGGGGCTCACGTATTCAACTGTCGCCGATTCCCCGGCCTTCGGATGTTGTCCCGATTGACCACATGGACCGCTTGCTCGCGGAGCGAGCCTGCGAAGGTCTGATCGTCGATTTCGTCCGCCGCCTCGATCTTGGAGATCCTGGTTCGGTGGCCGATCTGTTCACCGCCGACGGAGTCTGGGAGTGGCCCCAGGCGGGCCCGCCGCATCGAGGGCCGGGAAGCGCTGCGTACGTACTTCGGCTCTCGACCGGCGGACCGATTGTCGCGTCGCATGATGACGAACATCCTGGTCACGGTGGACTCCGCAACGACGGCGACCGCGACCTCGTATCTGGCGACTTACCGTGTCGACGGTTACGTCGGCGGGATGCTCCCGCCGCGGCTCCCCGCCAACGTCGGCCATTACGAGGACACGTTTCAGAAGGCCGACGGCGACTGGTTCCTCGCCGCCCGAGCCGTGTTCCTGCCCTTTGGCGGCGATACGGAGCGTCTGCCCGCCTCGCCTCCTGACGCATGAGAACGGACTACCGCGAGGGCGGGGCCCAACCTTTGGCGATCGTGTGTGGTCGCTGGGGGCGTATCGGCTCCAGGTTCCCCCGGTCGCGTTGAGGAGCGGGGTGGTGGTCTTGTCGTGGTAGCCGAGAG
The DNA here is from genome assembly GCF_040295365.1 of Streptomyces sp. NPDC002838. Lineage (NCBI taxonomy): Bacteria > Bacillati > Actinomycetota > Actinomycetes > Kitasatosporales > Streptomycetaceae > Streptomyces > Streptomyces sp. NPDC002838. The sequence continues at coordinate 74,457 of NZ_JBEOVF010000035.1, forward strand.
CGTCCGCGACGACGGGGGCGGGAAGTTCGAGGAGTTGCTGTCGGATGGCGGCGCTGCGGGCGGCAGCAGCCGGGACCCCCGACCTTGTTCAGGAGCGCGGACAGGTGGTCAGTACGAAACGGCTGGCCCGCCCGGCGGCCGGGGAAGAGCATCGTCCTCCAGGCTCCGGCGCCCGTCATCGTCCAGGCACTGGGCTACCACGACAAGAGCACCACTCGCATAGCCACCGACGCCGGAGCCCCCGGGAAGAACTACGCGCCCGGCGACCACACACGCTGAACGGCCCCGCCTTGAGCTACGCGCCAGGCGAAAGATCTCACCGCTCGGCTGGCTTCACCCCACAGTGGTGACCATGCTGAACCGAGTAGCCGTCCTGTCCGACATTCACGGAGTCCTGCCAGCGCTGGAGGCAGTACTCGCCGAACCAGACGTCAGCACCGCCGATTACATCGTGCTCACCGGCGACATCACCGCCGGTCCGCAACCGACCCAGGTTCTCGACCTGCTGACCAGTCTCGGCGACCGCGTCATCTGGATCAGCGGCAACGCTGACCGCGAACTCCTTGAATACCGCCGGGGGCAACGCGACACGATCCCCGATCCGATCGCCCCCTGGGCAGCCGCACAGCTCCGCGAGGAGCATCTCGACCTTCTCAGCTCGTTACCACGATCACTTTCCCTGTCCGTGAGCGGCCTGGGAAAGGTGCTGTTCTGCCATGCCACCCCTCGCGACGACGAGGAGGTCGTCCTGGTCGACTCCCGCCTCGACCGCTGGAAGGAAGTCTTCAACGGACTCGATACCGACATCCGCACCGTGGTCTGCGGCCACACCCACATGCCGTTCGTCCGCCTCGCCCACGGCCGGCTTGTGATCAACCCCGGCAGCATCGGCATGCCCTACGGACGAACCGGAGCCCACTGGGCCCTCTTGGGCCCGGGTGTCGAACTCCGCACCACGAACTTCGACATTCAGGCCGCAGTCACCCAGCTCAGCCAGGACTCGTCCTACCCTGAAACCACCGAGTGGGCCGACTACTTCCTGCACGCTCGTGCGACCGACGTCGACGCCCTCGCAGCCTTCGCCCTGCGGGACGGCCGCGACCACAGCCCGTGACACTCGCTCTCCTTCTACGACAGCCGGCAGCCGAACACCGACTACACGATCAACGGCGCTTACCAATCCCGAGGGCCGGCCCGCCGCCCTCACGGCAGCTGACGGGGGAAGGACTCCAGGGCCGCGGCCAGGCCGGCGGCGTCGGTGCCGATCTTGCGGTAGACGGCGGAGAGCAGCTGTCGTACGCCCTGCTCAGTGCGACGCAGTTCCTTCGCGACCACCGCCACCGGGTGGCCCTGGGCCGTCATTTCGGCCGCTCGGCGTTCCTGAGCGGTGAGCGTGTCCGTCTGCCCGTAGCGCAGGGGTAGCGGCCGCAGCCCGGCCGCCGAGAGTTCCGTCCTTGCCCGGTCGGCCACGGCCTCGGCACCGCAGTGGACCGCGGTCTCCAAGCCCCGGTAGAGCTGGTCGGCGGCCTCCTGGAGCCGACTGTTCCGGGAGAGCGCGGCGCCATGGCCCACCAGCGCACGGGCCAGTTCATAGGAGGCGGGCGACCGCTCCAGGTATTCGACGGCCTGGGCGTGCAGGTCGAGTGCAGCCGGCCCGCCGGTCGCCTCGGCCTCCACGTGGAGGGCCTGGCCGATCACGGATGCCGCCCCGAAGTCGCGCGCCCGCTTGACGGCGTCCTGGGCGAGACCCACCGCCCGGTCGGGGTCGGTGGGGGCGAGAGCGGACGCCAGGTCCAACTGCCAGGGACACCAGGAGGGATTGCGCCACGCTCGCGCCTCCAGCCGGTCTCCTACGGCGGACAGAATGGCCGCGGCCTCGGAGCGCCGTCCCTCCGCCAGCAGCAGTTCGGCGTACACCGTGCGGGGATCCGGGTAGATGACGGCGTTCGGAATCGGCCCGCCGTAGCGGTAATCGTCCGCGAGGCGACGCGCGCCACGGGGCCGCCCGCGGGCCAGCAGGGTCTGGATCAGGATGCCGATGGCGAACCACCGGGCGGGGACGGCGCCTTCGACTCGGTTGGCGATGTCCAGGCCCTCCCGGGCGAGGGTCTCCGCCTCGGCCAGGCAGCCGCGTCGGTAGTGGATGTAGCCCAAGAGGGCTTGGCCCAGCGCCAGGTGGGAGCCGCGCCAGCCCTTGCTTTCGCACTCCGCCGTGCCCTTGGTGAACAGTTCCTCGGCCCGTCGAGGCTGATCGCAGTACATGAACGCGAGGGCGACCGACACGGGTACTTCGAAGCCCCGGTTCTCGTCGGTCCAGCTCATTCCATCGCGCAGGGCATCCTCGGCGCATGCGAGGACAGTTTGCCGCGGCTCACCGCGCACGAGGGCGTCCCACGCGCGCAGGCCCAGGATGTAGCGCTCCTCGAGTTCACGGCGGGTGAGTTTCTCGGCCAGCTTTGTCAGCCTGCGGGAGCGGGCGGGAGAGTCGGGCTCATCGGTGCGGAACGCGCTCCAGACGAAGTGATCGGCCTGCATGCGCAGTTTGACACGCAGGTTGGTGGCCTGCCGCGCCTCGTCGTCAGCCACGGCCGCGGCCTCGGCCATCCGGTCGGTGTGGGCCAGCGCCTGGGCCAGTCGGTAGACGATGGATGCGCGCAGGTCGGGGTCGATGTCGGGTTCCGCCAGCGCCTCCTGGAGATGGCTGACCGTGGCGTTGGGTTCGATCAGGAAGGTCGAGCAGGCGAGCTCATGGAGAATGGCGGCCCGGTCCTCGGGAAGCGGCGGCTCCTGCAGGGCCCGGGTCAGAAGGCGCCGGGCCGCCTCCGGGGCCCCGGCGCGAAGGTACTCACGGGCGGCTGCCCGCAGGCATTCGACCGCCTCGGGCCTTCCGTCACAGGGGACTTCCAGCAGGTGCCGGGCGGCCACAGTGGGTCCGTAACCCGCGGCGCGGACGGCCTCGGCGGCCATGTTGTGCAGGCCGGTACGCAGGGTGGGGTCAATGGCGCGGTAGATCGTTGTGGCGATCAGGGGGTGGGCGAACTCCAGGCCGCCCCCGGGGCCTGGGCCGTCCGCCAGGATGCGGGCCGCGCGTAGCCGCTCGGTCGCCTCGGTGGCTGCTTCACTGCCGATCACCGCGAGGGTGGCGGCCAGATCCGGTGAGACGGACCCGCCCAGCACTGCGGCGGCCCACGCGAAGTGGACGGTCGTCGTGTCGAGCCGGTGGAGGCGCTCGATCAGGCCGGGTCCCTTGACCATCGCCGCGAGGTCCCTCATCACGGGCAACTCGTTCTGCGTGCCCTTCACGTGGCGCTCGCCGAGCCTGATGGCCAGTTCGACCGTCTCGAACGGGCTCCCGCAGGTGACTTCCCTGCATTCCTCGCAGAACTTGTCCTCGGCTCCCTCTCCCACCTCGTCCCTGACGATCCGTGCCACAGCGTCGGCGCTGAGCGGTTGAAGAGTGTGGGGACGGTTTTCGTGGCCATCGACAAGCGTGGGGAAGGCTTTCACCTCGGGCGGCATGTCGTCGGGCCGGTAGGCGGCGACGATCAGGAGAGGAAGGTCCGCCGCCCGGGGAGCGAAGGAGGCCAGCCAGCCGAGGGACTCGGCGTCGGCCCACTGCAGGTCGTCCAGGAGCAGCACGACGGGCGCCTTCTTCACCGTCAGGCGCGTCATGACCAAGTCCAGGCCGTCGCGCACCCCGGTCGGGTCCGGCACATGGGCGGTGCTCGTGGCTTCCAGCCCGAGCGTGGCGGCGACAGTGTCGTACCAACTTCCCAGGAAGGTACGGAGTTCCGGCTCGTCCATGGCGACCAGGCAGGGTTGCAGAAGGTGGCGAACCACGCGGAACGCCATCCCCTGTTCCTTCTCGCCGCCCTTGCCCGAGAGCACCGTGAATCCCTGCGCGGCGGCTCGGACGCGTGCCGCCGCGATGAGGGCGGTCTTCCCCATCCCGGCCGCACCGGCGAAGGCGAGGAGCCCGCCGCGCGGCACGCGTGGCACACCGTCGACGGTGTTCTGGAGCTCTGCCAATGCAGTGTCGAGCGCCAGGAGTTCCCGGTGGCGCTCGAGCAAGGGACGGTGCTCGATGGTCGGTTGCCGCAGCCCAGGAGCCATTGCGCTACCGCTTCCTGTCGTTGATCCCCGGAGGACGGCGCCGAGCGTACGCCCTCCGGGTTGGCCGGTGACCGGATTCAGGCAGGAGAACGGCAGGCAGGGTGAAATGGTCCGCAGGAGCGGACCGAGTAACCGGCTGTAGGGTAATATGCCCCGGCTACGTTGCCGGAACGGCGGATGTCAGCGCTGTGTCCGCGTACCGGGGCACGGTGCGGGACCAGAAGTAACACCCCCGGATCCAGCCGGCCATGCCTTCCGCATAGCCGATGCCGGCAGGGCTCAACTTCGGTTTGATCTCCTCGTAGAGCGCCTCGAACTCGTTGATCGTGCTGTTGATCGCCTCGATGGCCAGCCTGACGGCCATCGGCAGCGAGCACCGCTCTGCGCGCTGGAAGGCGAGGGCGAGATTGATCATTCCGCCCGCCCGATGTTCCTTCACGGCGGAGAACAGATCCGGGATCCACACCGCCGCATCGGCCGACAGGCGCCCCAGACGCCGCATGACGGGGTGATGGAGCTCCTCGGCGACCATCTCGTGGCGCTGCGCGGCCTCGCACAGCGGATAGAAGGGCTCGACACCCGCAATCAGAGAACGTATCGACTTGCACAGCCCGATCTGTATGGGGGCGTACTCGATCTGCGCCACCGCCTCGTACAGCAACCCATGCACATACTCCCGACTGTTCCAAGCCCACCGCGCAGCCTGGGCAGGCGTGCACCGCTCCTGGACCTGACGGTGGAGGTCGGCGAGGGCCGCGCCGAGCGGGGTGCTGGGTGGGCGGCCGTCGCGCAGGATGCCGATGCTCTCGCTCAGCATGGGCAGCAGCCGGCCCGGCGTCAGTCGGCCTACTTCCTCCGCCTGGTCGTCGAAGATGAACTGGTAGGAGATCTGGTTGGCCACGATCTGGAGGACGTCGGCGTCCACGGTCGGACTGTTGTAGGCCGCGAGTTCGGCGGGGCGCGTGGCGGCTATCATCGCCGCCACCCCGGGGTCGTCTGTGAGTCCCCACGTGTGCAGCCACTCGTCGACGCCTGCCGCGGCCTCGGACGCGTGGCGATTGGTCTGGAACGGGAAGGGCATGTAGAGGTGGGCGTCGATCAGGTCCCTCAGGCTGTCGCCCCGGAACCCGTCCTGCGCAACCAGCGCGATTTCCTCATGCGTCATAGACACCGTTGTCACCTGCCGGTCGGGAGTCCTGTACTCGGGGTGCTGTCATCGCTCGGGGGGCGAGGGAACGGGCATGGCGCGCCGACCCGGCCGACCCGTGCGACCGCGTTTCGCACGTCATCACCAGTGACCGTGGCCCCAACGTCGCGGCGGGACGCAGCCGTTCGACGTACCCGGGCAGATGGTGCAGCCGCCAGCGCCTGGCGATGGTGGCGAGGGTCACTGTGGCCTCCGCCACGGCGAACCGGTCGCCGATGCATTTGCGCCCGCCCGCGGCGAACGGGATCATCGCGCCCTGCGGGATGGCGGCGGTCTGTCCTGGCAGCCATCGGTCGGGGAGGAAACGGTGGGGGTCGGGGAACGATGCGGGGTCGTGGTGGAGGAGGTAGGGGCTGTACAGCACGGTGGCCCCACGCGGGAGACGGTGCCCGGCGAGCACGGTTTCCTTGGTGGTCACGCGCATGAAGAGCCAGCCGGGCGGGCGGTGGCGCAGCGTCTCCGTGACGATGCTCCGGGTGTAGGCGAGGTGCGGCAGCTCGTCGGCGCTGGGCGTGTGCCGTCCGGCGAGCACGGTGTCGATCTCAGCGTGCAGACGGCGTTCCGCCTCCGGATGCCGTGCCAGGAGGTCGAAGGCGGAGACCAGACACAGAGCCGTGCTCTCGGCTCCGGTGAGCAGGAAGGTCACGAGCTGGTCGTGGATCTCCTGGTCGGTGACCGTTGCCGCTCCGTCGTCGCCGCGTGCGGCCGCCAGCAGCGTCCCGAGCAGGTCCTCCCGATCGTCACGCGGGTCGCGTCGGCGCTCCGCGACAGCCGCGTCGACGATGGCGTGGACGCGCTCGGCCGCGCGACGGTAGCGCCGGTTCGCGGGCGTGGGGACACGGAACAGGGCGTCTACCGGCACGGCCGTACGGACGAACAGGCCGCGCACGATCGAGGCGAGACAGTCGTGCACCTCGGCGGCCGCCGCCCTGTCGAGCGAGTCGGAGAAGAGGACCTGGCTGATCACTCGTGTCGTCAGGCTCAGCATCGCTGCGCTGACGTCGACCTGTTCCCCCGACCGCCACTCGCGGCTCACCGACTCGGCTTCCAGGCCCATCAGTTCCGTGTGGTCGGCAATCCGGGAGGGGCTGAAGCCGGGTTGCAGCAGCCTGCGTTGACGCCGGTAGGCGTCATGAGGGCAGGTGACCAGGCCGTTGCCCATCAGCGGCCGCAGTCTGTTGTAGAGCGGGCCTCCCTTGTCGAAGCTGCGTGTGTCCATGAGGACCTGGCGGGTCAGTTCCGGGTGACACGCCATCCAGGCACGCAGCGGGCCCAGGCGAATCTCGACCAGATCGCCGCGGGCTGGTAAGGAATTCAGAAAGTCCAGCGGACGGCGGAACAAAGCGATAGTGTGGCCGATGGATGGGAATATGCCCGGTGCAGTACCCACCCTCCATGCTCGCTCTGTTTCAGGCACGGCATTACTCATCGAATACCACCTGTCTCAGTCGACACACGAAAGTCGGTGATCGTCTCACCGAATTGCGTTCGAGTCATGTCCTGCCCAGTTGAAGCCAGTGTCGGTGCCTCGAATCCTCTGTGCGCGGGGGCGCACGGGTGCACGGGGAAGCATTGAATTGGCCACCTTTGGCGCGGGCTGCACCAACTGGTCATCGCCTTCTGTTACGAAAACGCCCTTCTGTGCTTCTTTTTCGCATGCGGAGATCCGAATAGAAAGGGCGCGAAGGGGGAAACGGCGGCCCCTCACACAACAGCCCCGGCCGCCGGGCGGCATCGTGTGCGGCACCGGCGGGCGGGGCGATTCTTTGTCTGTCCGGCTGTCTGTCGTTGTCTGTCCGGTTGGTGTCCGGCGGCTCGCCGTACCGCTACCGCTCCGGAACGTCCAGGCCCGCGGGGGAGCGGGGGTCCGGATTGGACACCGGGTGGAAGCTCTCCGGCGGTGCCAGATAGGTGGCGGGCAGGCCACCGGTGTCGATGACGATCTGGTCCACGGCGATCGCGGGATCGACCATGAAGAGCCTCAGGATGTGCTCGCCGGGCGCGGTGACGGTCACGGTGGCGGTCAGTTTCTCGACGCCTTCCTCCACGTTGCGGGCCCAGGCGTCACCCCGGTTGCCGGTCGCGACGGCCTGCCCCGACAGGACCGTGACCGGCTGGTCGTCGAGGGCGACGGCCACCCGGCGGTGTCCGCGTTCGTCGAGGGAGGGCAGACGGAAGACGGTGATGCGGAAGGCGCCGGTGCTGTTGAGGCGCACACGGTATCTCAACTCCGCTGCTCGCCCGGCGAAGTCCCCGGTGATCGGTGCCGCCGTCGACGGCACCGTCTCCACGGCTCCGGTACGGCGGCCCAGTCCTCGGACGACCCGCCAACGGGCCCCGCCGCGCGCCACCCGGTGGTCGAAGTGCGCGGCGTCGATCGAGACGTACCCGTGGGCCTCGACGAACCCACGGGCCCGCCGACGCGCCCGCTCCCCGTCGTTGACCACGCGCAATGGCACCTCGACGCGCCGCCCGGCACCCGTGAAGGCGACCGTCGCCTCCAGCGTCCCCTCGGGCACGCGCGCCCAGTCGATCTCCACCCACACCCGGGTCTGCTCGGTCAGAGAGCCGTCCGTCGCGCTCAGCCGGACCCAGGGGTGACTGGCCTCGGCCGTCCAGTCCAGGTTCAGAAAGCCGGTGTTGAAGACGTCCACGAAGCGCCGGTCGCGCGTATAGGAGGAGAAGGACAGCGGCCGGTCCGCCCCCGTCTCGTTCCCCTCGGCCACCACCCCGAGCCCGGAGGTCTCCTGGCGGGGCACCCTGGTGACGCTCGGGCGGCCCGGTGCCTTCGGGATCTGGGAGGGGTACGGGTTGACGATCCCGTCCCACTTCCCGCCCGCGATCTCGGTGTTGTACCGCTTGGTGATCGCCGCCTCCTCGGCGTGGGCCGCCTCGGCCAGGTCCGCGAAACGGTTCGTCCCTGCCCCGCGCCCCTGCCGGACCGCGAGCGCGTTGCGGTCCGCCCAGTAGTACTTCAGGTTCATCAAGTACGCGCCGTGCACCGGGTATTCGACAAGCTCGTAGTAGGCGTCCCGGTAGGCCTCGGGCAGCTTGGCGCCCAGGGCCCGCGCCCGGTCCAGCAGCCGGGCGTAGGCGGCCAGTCGGCGTCCCGCCTCGTCGCCGTGGTGGACCACGGAGAACATCGCACGGTCGATGAACTCCGGGCGCCGCTCGGCCGCGAGGCGGTAGTACTCCGTACGGATCGCGGCGATCTCCCGGCCGTGGCGGTGCCCGAACTGCCGCCCGGCCCACTCGGCCAGGAAGTCCTCGGTGTCCTCGTCGGCATCGGCGTCCCAGCGATCCACGTCCCAGGCCATGTCCAGGGAGAAGGACAACCCGGTCTCGATCGACTTGATGTCACCGACGTTGAAGATCCACATGCGGTCGACGCCGTGCTCGTACACCCGGCGCAACTCCTGCCAGACCTTGGACAGTTGGGTGGTGTCCAGCCACAGGTAGCTCCTCGGGCGGCCCCAGTAGGAGAGGTGGTAGTAGATGCCGTTGCCGCCCGCTCGCGCGCGCTCCGCCTCGTTCGGCAGCTGGCGCATGTTGCCGTGGTTGTCGTCCGGCCAGATCAGCGTGACGTCGTCGGGGACCTGGACGCCCGCGTTGTACAGCTCCAGAACCTCCTTGTACGGGATGAAGATCTGCGGCTCGGCGGCCTGGCCGACCTCCTCCGCGAGGATCCTGCGCTGGTCGGCGATGATGTCGTTCATCACCACGACCTTCTCCGGAATGGTCGTGGCGTACTTCGTCTCCAGGGCGCTGTCGTGCAGGCCCCGCATGCCGAGTGTCCAGCTGCTCTCGTAGGCCGCGTTCTGTCTCGCTCTGGCTCTCCAGTAGTCGGAGATGACACCGGGGTTCACCGTGTAGTCGTACAGCGGCAGGGTGCCGTCGGCGGCGGGGTGCTCCTTCGCCCACGGCTCCCACTCGTGGACGCCGTTGCGCAGCAGGGCCTCGGGGTGGCTGGAGCCGACGACGATGCCGTAGCGGTCGGCGAGTTCGGGGTTCTCCCGGTGCTTGTTGAAGAAGTCGGAGTACGGATGCATGGCCGGCCACAGGTAGTTGGCCTTCAGCCGGAGCAGCAGTTCGAAGACGCGCTTGTACGTCTCGGGGCCGATGTTCTTGTCCGGCTCCTGGGTGCGGCGGGACCAAGTGGTCAGGTTCTGCTCGTCGTTGATGAAGATGCCCCGGTAGCGGACGGACGGCTCGTACCGCTTGAGGGGCCCCGCCGGCACGGTCACGGTGTCGCGGCGTGCTACGGGCACGTCGGCCCACCAGTACCAGGGCGAGACCCCGATGCGCTCCGAGGTGTCGTAGACGCCGTAGATCGTGCCGCGCCGGTCGCTCCCGGCGATGACCAGGGCACGGTCCACCCCGGGCAGCGGACGCTCCACCACCTGCGTCACCGACGCCTCCCAGCGCCCCTTCACCCCGGAGACGTCCAGGCGCCGGGCGGCGACCAGCCGGTCGATGACGGGGCTCGCACCGAGGGTGCCCACCAGGACCAGGCGCGCCGCACGGCCGGGCAGGGTCTGCCGTAACTCGGGCCGCACCCCGCTGACCCGTTCCATGTCCGCGACGAGGTCTCCGGCGGCGCGGACCACGGCCGGATCGTCCGCCGCGTCCACGAACACGTCGACCGCGGTGCCGCTTTGCACCAAGGGAAACGCGGGCCGGTCCGAGGGCGCCGCCTGAGCGGCTGCGGGGAGCACGCCGGGGAGCAAGGGGGCGGCCCCGACGGCCGCCATTCCTCGCAGGAACGACTTACGGGTCCACGGCTGTGCAGGGCCCAGTGGTTCGTTGTGCGGCACGAGACGCTACCTTTCCGCGCCGGGCCCGCGGCGGCTCCTCGTGCGGGCCGTACGGCGGGCCGAGCGCATGGAGCTGGGAGAAGGCGAAGAACGACGGATGGCACACGTGCGTTGGCATGGGCAGGCTAGAAAGCGCTTGCTGCTTGCTACGGCACCTTAGGTCAGGCTTCGACGAGGCGTCCAGAGCCGTGCGTGTGCGGCTGGATCACCCGGCGGCCGCCGTGGGACGCCCGCGCTGTGGATCAGTGGTTACGCGGGGCTCACGCGGGCCGTACCGCGCCGCGGATCGCCGACTCGCCGGCGTAGAGGATCGACTCCTCGCGTATGTACGCTCCCGGGCCTGGCGCGTGGATCATCATGCCGTTGCCGAGGTGGAGGCCGACGTGGCTGATGTCGTCGTAGAAGAAGACCAGGTCCCCGGGCCGCATGTCGGCGAGCGAGACCGCCGTGCCGGAGCCGGCCTGGGCGAGTGCGGTGCGGGGAAGCGCGACGCCGGCGGCCTTCCAGGCGGCCTGGGTGAGGCCGGAGCAGTCGTACGAGTCCGGCCCGGCCGCGCCCCAGACGCACGGCCTGCCGATCTGGGCGCGGGCGAAGGCGAGCGCCTTGGCGGCCTGGCCGGTGGGGCCGGGGGGCGGTACCTGGTTGATGTCGAGGGCGGTTGTGGCGGGGAGGGTGGGGTCGGGCGTGGTGGCGGCCTGCGCTGGTGCGCTGGGCAGGATCGGGGCGGTGGGCAGGCTCGTGTTGGCGGGCGGGGTGGGGGCGGTGGGCCAGGTTGTGTTGCTGGGCAGGGATGTGGCGAGGGGGGTGCGGGTGTCGCTGGGCAGGCCTGGGGATGTGGGCAGGCTCGTGTCGGTGGGCGGGGTGGGGGCGGTGGGCCAGGTTGTGTTGCTGGGCAGGGGTGTGGCGAGGGGTGCGCGCGTGTCGCCGGGCAGGCCCGGGGAAGCGGGCAGGCCCGTGTCGGTGGGCGGCGTCGGGCCGGCGGGCCAGGCTGGGGCGCTGGGGAGGCCTGGGGTAGCGAACTGACTCGTGTCGCCGGGCAGGGCTGTGCCGGAGGGCAGGCCGGTGTCCAGGGATAGGGACGCGTCCATGGGCAGCCCGGTACCCGCAGGCATGCCGGCGCCAACAGGCAGGTCCGCAGCGATAGGCCTGCCCGTGTCGACAGGCAGGCCCGTGTCGCTGGGCATGCCCGTATCCATCGGCATACCGGTGCCGACGGACAGGCCGGCGCCGACAGACAGCCCCTTGTCGCCGGGCAAGCCCGTGTCGACTGCCATGCCCATGCCCATGCCCATGCCCATGCTGTAGCCGGTCGGCTGCTGGTACTGCCACGTCGTCTCGGTCGGTTGAGTCTGTACGGCCGGGGTGCCCCAGGTGTCCTCGGCCTGGGCCGGCTCGATCGCCGCGAGCGGGGTACTCATCAGCGCTGTCTGAGAGGTGTTGGAGGCGTGGGCGGACAGCAGGTCGCGGGCCGCGGCGAGTTTGCCTTGGATGCGTTGCTTGGCGGCCCGCAAGGGCGACTGGGCCGGCTCGGCGTCGGCTGCCGGCAGCGCCTTGGGGGTCTCCTGCGATGCCTGCGGCGCGGGCGGCAGTGCCGGGACGGACCTGGCGGTCAGCTCCGGGGCGAGGCGGTCGGCCGTCGCCCGCTCAAGAGCGGGAAGGTCGCTCCCCGGACGTCCCGCAGGACGCTCGGCCGGGCGCGCGGGGCGTGACTCGGCCGGGCGGGCCGGCCTTCTGTCGGCGGGCAGGGCCGCCGGGACGGTCGGACCCAGTTTCGCGCGCCCCACGTCGAACCACTGCCTGGCGACATCGGCCGGGGCGGGGTCGGTGCCCTCGCGCGCCTCGCCGATCCTCGAGCCGGTGCGCCGGGGCCCGTCGTCGGTGGTCGAACCGGCGGGTCCGCGCCCGCCATCGGTGGCCGCACCGCCGCGCCGGCCCCCGTCATCGGCGACCGCACCACCACGGCCGGCGGCCGCATCGCGGCCGCGTCCGCCGTCGGTGGTGGAGCCCGCGCGCTTGCGCGCCCCCGTCGCGCGGGTCGCGTTGTAGTTCCCCGTGGCGGTTTCGGCCGCGTCGTAGAGACTGGCGACCCGCTGCTGGACCTCGTCGCGGCTCGCTCCGTCCTCTGCCGTCGAGGGCGTGGCGCTCGCGTTCTGGGAGAAAAGGGCGGCCACGGAGGTGAGGGCAGCTGTCGCGAGGGCGGAGTTGCGCATGCCCGGGAGGCTGATTCCTCCGGGGCGCGGGTTTCGCTCCGGCGCCATGGAGACGTACTCCTTCCGTGGTTCGCCGATCGAGCCGGGTGTCCGGTGTGGCGGACGATGACTCGACCGAGGTCGCGCGACGCGGCGGGGTTCGCCGGGGGGACGTCGTGCGGTCCGATCGCCAACTTAGCCAACTTGTGTGACTGGTGTGAAGATTCAAGGGTGAAATGTCCGATACATGTCTGTGACCTTCGTCCTGACGCTCCGACAGCCCTTGAAAGCAACGGTGTTCAGCCTCCGCTCCGCTGCCTCCGCCATGCCTCGTAGTGGTCGAGCACGGTCTGCTCGATCGGGCGGTAGGTGACGCCCAGTTCATGCACGCTCCTGCTGTTGTCCACCCGGAACCGGATGCCGAGGTGCTTGCGGACGTAGTCCTGGGTCAGACCGAAGGCCGGGCCCAGGATCCGTACCGGCCAGTGCGGGAGCGCTGTGCGCGGGAGGCGGAGGTCGCGGGGATACCGGGTCCGGATGACGCGGGACATCTCGTGGAACGACGTCATCGTCCGCGCCGCGACGATGTAACGCCCTTTCGCGTCCGGGTTCTCCGCCGCCGCGATGTGCGCCTCGGCCACCTCGCGTACGTCCGCCGTCGTGAAGCTGAAGTCCGGTGCGCCGTAGAAGAAGTAACCCTTGAACAGCTCCTCCAGGAGGAAGAGGCTGCCCGATTCCGATGCCGGGGCCAGCGAAGGGCCCAGGATCAGACCGGGGTTGACGGACACCATGCGCCAGCGGTCCTGGGCCGCCTCCGCGTCCCAGGCGGCCCGTTCCGCGAGCGTCTTGGCGTAGTGGTACGGGTTGTTCTCCACCGTGCTCGTGGTGTTGAAGTACCTCTCCGACAGCACCTGGTCCGCCATGTCCAGGACGTCGGCGTAGTCGCCGAAGATCGCGCCGACGGTGGACGTGAACACCACCCGTTCCACCGTCGGCGTCCTGTCCACGCTCGCCAGCACGTTGCGTGTGCCGAGCAGAGCCGGGTCGACCATGTCCCTGCGGCCGTCCTTGATCTTCTCCGGCATGAAGAACGGCGACGCCACGTGGAAGACCACGCGGCAACCGCTCATCGCCTCGTCGAAGGAGCCCTCCCGCAGCAGATCCGCCTCGAACAGGGCCAGTCGGCCGGGAAACTCCTCCTGCATCCGCCGCAGCGGCCGCACCTTCGCCGGGTTCGCGACGCTCCGTACGGTGGTGCGGACCTCGAAGCCCCGCTCCAGCAGCCTCCGGACCAGATGACTGCCGACGAAACCGCTGCCGCCGGTCACCACGACGGCCTGCTCCCCGCTTCCAGTCACCACTTCACTCCTCGGAATCGGAAAGGGGCCAGAGACCCGACCTGGCCGGCTCGGGACGGTGGATGCCGCGCGGGCGATAGCCCAGTTCGTCGGAGCGGCTCAGCAGGTCGGCGAGGTACCAGATGATGGCCAGCCACATCTCGGTGCCCTGGAGCCCGGGTTCCGGGCCGGGTCCGCCGGTGCCGGGGCCGAAGCCGAAGCCGTGTCCGTCCCGCCAGCGGGGGAGGACAGCGGACAGCTGCCGTTCGGCCCAGGCGCGGATCTCGGCCGTACGGTAGCCGTCGCCGCCGCCCGTCCCGAGTTGCCGGGTGCACAGCCACAGGGGATGGGCCACGTCCAGTACGTTGCAGGCGTTCTCCTGGCCCGCGCCGAAGTACCGGGAGTCGCGGGAGTGATCCAGCACGGCGTCCACGACCCGCTCCGGGTGCGGCACGGGCAGCCCGAACTGGGCGAACGAGCCGCGCGTCAGCCGGTAGTAGCCGTTGACGACCTGGAGCCGTCCCGACTCGGACGAGGGGGTGCCCGGGGTGCCCCACATGCCCGTCCATGGATCGGCACGGGTGAGCAGCCAGCCGAACAGCGCCTCCAGAGCCCCCGGTTCCGTGCCGCCGTCCGGGTCGCGCCGCAGGCTCCAGTGGGCGCCCGTGCCCCACGCGTCGATCCAGGCACCGGCACCCCACGCGCCGTCACGCCAGGGCAACGCCTTCAGCCGGGCGACCAGTTGACGGGCGGTCATCTCCCGTACTCCGCGCACCGGATGCGGAAAGGAGGCGCTCAGCAGGTCGAGCGCGTATCCGACACAGAGGACGTGGTACAGCGCCGCTCCCGCACCGGGGAAGCCCTCGTCCAGCGACAGCGGTTCGTCGAACTCCGGCACCAGGCCGGTCTGCGGGTCCTGGAGCGCCCCCAGCCGCCCGGCGTGCTCATCCGCGGCCAGCTGCTCGGGAGCGCGGCCCAGCAGCAGGTCGGCGATCTCCACGGCGTCGCAGTGCGCCCGAACCGTGGGCGCGGCGCCGGGCCGGTCGACGTACCGGTCGCCGTCCCAGCACCGGGCGAGGAGGTCGGCGGCCTGGGCGCGGACGGTGTCGGCGAAGCGGCCCAGATCCGTGCCGGCCGCGGGGGGCGTCGGGCTGTCCCGCCGGTCACGCAGGGGCCGGGCCGGGTTCCCGGCGGCCACCGTCCAGGCCGGCAGATCCTTGGTCACCACTGCCGCGGCGCCGATCACACAGTGGTCGCCGATGGTCACGCCGTCCACCACGACCACGTGGGAGCCGATCCACACGTCGTCCCCGATCTTGATCCCCCGGCTGCTGAGGGGCTGTTGGTAGACCGGCCGGTCGGGAGCCATGGAGTGGTTGAAGCCGAGCAGCGAGGTGTGCGCGCCGATCCGCACACCGCTGCCCAGGCTGACGCTGCCCCGCACGGTCGTGAACGGGTTCAGCGTGCAGTCCGCGCCGGTCGTCAACTCCCCGGTGACATAGGCGTGAGCGGCGATGTACGAGCTGTCCCCGAGCCGCAGTCGGTCCGGGAAGACCGCCGCCGACTCGGCGACGTAACACCGCTCGCCGATCGAGCTGTCGCCGCCGATCGACTGCTGCCGCTTCTGCTGGGCGAGGCGCTGTTCTTCGGTCGATTCCTCGGCGAACAGCCACGGACAGTGGTCGAAGTGCCGTACGGACTGCTCCTGGTCGTGATCCATGGCCGCACGCTAGGCAATGGGGAGCCCTCGAGGGAAGGCACTCACCGGTCGGCGAGCCCGCCCGGCCTGACCAGCCCCGTCTCGTAGGCCAGCACGACGGCCTGGGCGCGGTCGCGCAGGGACAGTTTGGCGAAGATACGGGCCACGTGGGACTTCACCGTGGCTTCGCTCAGGGTCAGGTGGGCGGCCAGCTCGGTGTTGGACAGGCCGCGCCCCAGCAGGGTCAGGACCTCCAGCTCGCGGGGCGTCAGGGCCGCGAGGTCGGCGGGTACGGCGGAAGGGCGCTCGGGCTCCGAGGCGAAGCGTTCCACCAGGCGCCGGGTGATGGACGGGGCCAGCAGGGCGTCGCCCGTGTCGACCAGTCGTACGGCCGCCGCCAGGTGCTCCGGGGTGACGTCCTTGAGCAGGAAGCCGCTGGCCCCGATGGACAGCGCCGTGTAGACGTAGCGGTCCAGGTCGAAGGTGGTCAGCATCAGCACCCGGCAGTCCGGGGCCTGTCGCAGGATGCGCCGGGTGGCCTCCAGTCCGTCCATGACCGGCATGCGGATGTCCATCAGCACCACGTCCGGCCCGAGTTCGCGGGCCATCGCCACCGCCTCCGCGCCCTCGGCCGCCTCGCCCACCACCTCGATGCCCCGCGCGTTCAGGATCAGCCGGAAGCCGGTCCGGATCAGGGTCTGGTCGTCGGCGATCAGCACGCGGGGAGCCCGCTCGGCGGCCGTCACGGGCGGTTCAGGGGGATGCGCGCCCGGACCCGGTAGCCACCGCCGAGGCGACGCCGGGCGTCCAGGTCACCGCCGTACACCGCGACCCGCTCGCGCAGACCGAGCAGTCCGCGTCCCGCGCCCTGCCGCTGCCGGGGGGCCGTCCGCGGGCGCGGCTCGCCGGTCAGCACGCTGGGACCGGTGTTCAGCACCTCCACGCGCAGCGCGTGGTCCGCGTACCGCACGGTCACCTCGGCCTTGCCCCCGTCGCCGTGCCGGAGCGCGTTCGTCAGCGCCTCCTGGACGATCCGGTACGCGGTCACGTCGATCCCCTGCGGCAGCGGGCGCGGCTCGCCGGACATCCGCACCTCGACGGGCAGTCCGGCGAACGAGATCCGGTCGACGAGCGAACCGAGCCGGTCGAGCCCGGGCTGCGGTGCCAGCTCCACAGGACTGCCCACGTCGTCGCCCCCTTCCTCGTACTCCGCGTCCTCGCCGCTCGGCGACGGTGCCAACAGCCCCAGCAGATGGCGTAGATCGGTCATCGCGCCGCGCCCCGCGTCCTCGACAGCCCGCAGCGCCGAGGCGGCCTCGTCCGGCATCGTGCCGAGCACCTCGCGGGCGGCGCCCGCCTGGACGACCATGAGGCTGACGTTGTGACTGACGATGTCGTGCAACTCCCGGGCGATACGGTCGCGTTCCGCCGCGATCGCCGCCTGCGCCGCACTCTCCCGCTCCCGCTCCAGCAGCCAGCCGCGCTCCCCGACGGCCGCCTGCCACCGGCGCCGCATGCGCCACAGCGCCGCCGCCAGCCACACGACGGCCGCGCATGCCACCCCCAGCGCCGCGATCAGCGCGTTCGTCTCCCCGTTCCACACGAGGATCACCTTGGCAGACCCTCAACGGATCCGCATCAGCCTGTGGATTTCGGGCCCTGCATCTCCAGGATGAGGGGTGGTCGAACAGCCATCCGTGGAGGGATGTTCAGGCCGCGCTCCCCTCCGTAGCGTCTTGCACATGATCACAGAGCAGAGCATCACCGGGGAGACCAGGGGAGAGACCGCCGCCGTCGTACGGCTCGACGGTGTGCGCAAGGAGTACGGCGAGACGACCGCGTTGGACGGTGTGTCGCTGGAGATCCGGGCCGGCGAGGCGGTCGCGGTCATGGGGCCTTCGGGGTGCGGCAAGTCCACGCTGCTCAACATGATCGCCGGCCTGGACCGTCCGACGGGCGGCACGATCGTCGTGCACGGCGAGAACGTGGGGGAGCTGAGCGAGAAGGGCCTCGCCCTCTACCGGCGGCGCCGCATCGGCATGATCTTCCAGTTCTTCAACCTCGTCGACGACCTGTCGGCGCTCGACAACGTCGCCCTGGCCGCGCAGCTGACCGGCACCCCGGCCCGGCAGGCCCGCCGTCGCGCGCTGGAACTCTTCGACGAGCTCGGCATCGCCGACCGCCGCAACGCCTACCCGGCGGTGCTCAGCGGCGGGGAGCGGCAACGCGTCGCCGTGGCACGGGCGTTGATGAACCGCCCGGCCCTGCTGCTGGCCGACGAGCCGACCGGCGCCCTGGACAGCCGCTCCGGCGAGCAGGTGATGGACCTGCTGCTCGACCTCAACCAGATCGGCCAGACGCTGATCCTGGTGACTCACGACGAGCACCTCGCCCGGCGCTGCGCCAGCCGGCTGGTCGAGTTCACCGACGGCCGGGTGACCGGCGAGCACACGCTGGAGCCGTCCGCATGAGGGCCGTGTGGCGGGCCGCACGGGCGGCGGTGCGGCGGCGCAGACTCCAGACGCTCGTGATCGGGCTGGTCACGCTGACCTCGACGGCGGCGATCGTGGTGGCGCTCGGTCTGGTCGACGCGGCCTCGGCGCCGTTCGACAAGGCCTTCGCCGAGCAGCGCGGCCCCCATGTCATCGCGGCCTTCGATCCCGCCAAGGTCTCGGACGCGCAGCTGGACCGGGCGGCCCGACAGCCAGGCGTCGAGGCCGCCGCCGGGCCGTTCGCCCAGGCCACGGTCGACCTGCCCCGCGAGACGATGAACTTCGGCCTCGGCAACGCCCTCACGGTCGTGGGCCGGGACGACCCCGCCGGCCCCGTGGACCGGCTGGACCTGTGGGCGGGCCGCTGGGCGACGAAGCCAGGCGAGGTCGTCCTGAACCGGGACCCCGACTGGACCGCGGACGATCTGGGCAAGAAGCTCCGGGTGCCGTCGGCCCCGGACCTCACCGTCGTCGGATTCGCCTTCGGCCTGAGCGGGACCGCGGACGCCTGGGTCGCCCCCGAGCAGATCGAGGCCTTGCACCCCACGGCCACCCAGATGCTGTTCCGCTTCACGGACGCTTCGTCACAGGACCGGCTTCGCGCGACCCTGGACACCGTCACCGAAGTGCTGCCGCGGGACGCGCTGACCGCCTCCCGGTCGTATCTCACCCTCAAGGACCAGATCGGCAGCTCGGCCCGCGCGTACACGCCCTATCTCATGGCCTTCGGCATCCTCGGCCTGGTGGTGGCGGTGCTCATCGTCGCCAACGTGGTGAGCGGCGCGGTGATCTCGGGCTTCCGGCACATCGGCATCCTCAAGGCCCTGGGCTTCACGCCGGGGCAGGTGGTCGGCGTCTACCTGACGATGATCTCCGTCCCCGCGGTCGTCGGCTGTGTGCTCGGCACCGCCGTCGGGAACCTGGTGGCGCGTCCCTTGTTCGAGTTCGTCTTCACGGGGCCGGACGCCGGGGTGCTCCACGGCAACGTCTCCGTCGCGCCGTGGGTGAACGTCCTCGCCCTGCTCGGCATGCCCGCCGTGTGCGCCCTCGCGGCGCTCGCCCCGGCGGTGCGCGCCCACCGGTTGTCCGCGGCGCGGGCGATCAGCGCGGGCAGCGCCCCGCGCCCCGGGCGCGCCCAGGGCATCCAGCGCCGGCTGGCGGGCAGCAGGCTGCCGCGTTCGGTGAGTCTGGGTGTGGGTCTGCCGTTCGCCCGGCCGGGCCGCAGTGCCCTCACACTCGCCGCCGTGGTCCTGGGCGTGACCACCGTGACGTTCGCGACCGGCCTGGCCACGACGATGACCCGGTTCGGCGAGGCGGGCCGGGATACCTTCCAGGTCACGGTGTACGTGGGTAAGTACAAGGACGGCAAGGAGATCCGGCCGACGCACGGCGACCTCGCGCTCCAGTCGCTGCTGCGGTCCCTGCCCGGCGCGGCCGAGATCACCGCGCGGGCGAACGTCGAGGTACGCATGGCGGGCTCCGCGCAGAAGGTGATGCTCGAAGGCCGCCGGGGCGACCGGCCGCAGTTGGACAGCGTGCTGACCGAGGGCCGGTGGATGCTGCGGACCGGCGAGGTCGTCGCCGGCTCTGCCTTCCTGCGCCAGAACGACCTGCGGGTCGGCGACCGCCTCCGCCTGGAGAAGGGCGACCGGCACGAGGCGGCGGTGATCGTCGGGGAGTACATGCACAACGATCGTCGACTCGTCGTCAGCGACCAGTCGACGCTGACCGCCCTGGCCCCCCAGGAGAAGCCCATCGCCTACCACGTCAAGCTCCGCGAGGGAGCGGATCCGGCCGCCTACGTGCGCGCGGCCAGGGCCGCCGACCCCGGGATCAGCCCGGACCCGGTCGGCCCCAACACCACCACGCAGACCATCATCGGCTCCGCGTCGGTCCTCACCCTCATGCTGGCCGTGGTCGCCTCGCTCGGCGTCTTCAACACGGTCGTCCTCAACACCCGCGACCGCCGGCGCGACCTGGGCATGCTCAAGTCCATCGGCATGACACCACGGCAGGTCACGGTGATGACGGTGACCTCGATGGCGGTGCCCGGCGCGCTCGGATCCGTGCTCGGCATCCCGCTGGGCATGGCCGGTCACCAGCTCGTCATCCCACGGATGGCGAACGCCGTGGACCTCACCCTGCCCTCAGACATGACGGACGTCTGGCAGGCCCCCGCCCTGCTCGCCCTGGCCCCCGCGGGCGTCGCGATCGCGGCCCTCGGGGCGTACATCCCGGCGCGGAGAGCGGCACGGCTGACGATCGCGCAGGTGCTGCGCAACGAGTGAACGTGTACGGAGCGGGTCGCCCCTCAGCCGGCGCTGACGTTGGCGGTGAGCAGGCGGAGCAGCCGCTTGGCCAGGGCGTCCTGTTCGGGGGTGAGGCCCATAGCACCGCCTGACGCGCCGGCGGCGGTCACCGTGTCTTGGGCACGCGGTACCGCCGCCGACCCATGTCACCAGCGCGGCAGCCTGAGCTCGTAGTCCGGTTGGATCCGGCGCATGTAGCCCGTGTCGTCGCGGCCGCGCATCCCGGACTCCACGTACTGCCGGTGCAGCCGGTCGAGGGCGTCGTGGTCGAGTTCCACGCCGAGTCCGGGGCCCGTGGGGACCTTGACCTCGCCGTCGCGCAGTTCCAGTGCACCGGGGACGATGACGTCGTCGGCCGAGTTCCACGGGTAGTGCGTGTCGCAGGAGTGGTCGAGGTTCGGGATGGCCGCGGCGACATGGGTCATGGCGGCGAGGCTGATGCCCAGGTGCGAGTTGGAGTGCATGGACAGGGCGATCCCGAACGCCTCGCAGACCGCGGCCAGTTCGCGGGTGCGGCGCAGTCCGCCCCAGTAATGGTGGTCGGTGAGCAGGACCTGGATCGCGTTCTGCTCGATCGCGGGCCTCAGGTGTTCCCAGGCGATCACGCACATGTTGGTCGCGAGCGGCATCGGCGAGTCCTTCGCGACCTCGGCCATGCCGGGGATGCCCTTGGTCGGGTCCTCCAAGTACTCCAGTACGCCGTCGAGTTCACGGGTGACGTACTTCGACGTCTCCACCGTCCAGGCCGTGTTGGGATCCAGGCGCAGCGGCTGCCCGGGGAACGCCTCCGCGAGCGCCTTGATCGCGGCGATCTCCTCGTCGGGCGGGAAGACCCCGCCCTTGAGCTTGAACGAGCGGAAGCCGTACCGCTCCTGCATCAGCCGGGCCTGCTCGACGATCCCGGCCGGGTTCAGCGCCTCCCCCCAGTCGTCGCCGATGGCCGCGCGGCCGTCGAGCGCCGGGTGTTCGGCCCACTTGTAGAAGAGGTACGCGGCGAACGGCACGGAGTCGCGGACCGTACCGCCGAGCAGATCGCCGACCGGGCGGCCGAGCAGCTTGCCCTGCGCGTCGAGGCAGGCCACCTCCACCGCCGAGGTGGTCCAGCCGCGCTCGTGGGAGCTGGGCACGGTCGGCAGCAGGGCGGCGTCGATCGCCGCGGAGAGGGCCGTCGTGTCGAAGACGTCCATGCCGACGACCACCTTCGCCGCAGCGTGAAGTCGCTCCAGGCGGGCGGTGCCGCCCGGCGACTCGCCGAGGCCCACCGTACCGTTCTCCAGCACGAGTTGGAGGATCACGCGCAGCGCGAGGGGCTCGTGGACGCCGTTGGAGTTGAGCAGCGGCGGGTCGCCGAAGGCGATCGGAGTGACGACCAGTTCCTGGATGCGGGTCATGCCCGCACCACCTCCAGACCGTGGTCGATGAGTTTCGCGAGCCGGGCGACATGCTCCGGCGTCGGGTCGATCAGGGGAGCCCGTACGCCGCCGACGTCCAGGCCGCGAAGAGTGACTCCGGCCTTGACGAGCGCCACGGCGTATCCCTGGACCTCGTCGCGGAGTTGGACGAGCGGGCCGTAGAACTCGTCGAGGAGCGTACTGACGGCCCGCTCGTCGTCCCCGGTGAGCGCCCGGTGGAAGGCCAGGGCGATCTCCGGGGCGAAGGCGAACACCGCGGAGGAGTACAGGCCGACGCCGATGCCGCGGTAGGCGGGCGCGGTCATCTCCGCCGTGGGCAGACCGTTGAAGAACTGGAAGTCCTCCGCGCCCGGTACGGCGCGCACGGCCCGGACGATACGGTGCATCCGCTCGGTGTCACCGATGCCGTCCTTCAGGCCGATGACGTTCGGCAGGGCGGCGAGCTCGGCGGCCGTGGACTCGGTGAGCCGGGCCGTGCCGCGCTGGTAGAAGATGACCGGCAGCGAGGTCGCGGCGGTGACCTCCGCGACGTACCGCAGCAGACCCTGCTGTGGCGCGCTCACCAGGTACGGCGGCAGCAGCAGGATGCCGTCGGCGCCGGCGCGTTCGACACGGGCGGCCTGGTCGCGGGCGACCGGCGTGGGTCCGCCCGCGGCGGCCAGGACGGGCACCCGCCCCGCCGTCGTCTCGACCGCGACCCGGGTGGCCCGCTCGATCTCGTCGGACGTCAGCGCGTGGAACTCACCGGTCCCGCAGGCGACGAACACGCCGCCCGCGCCGGCCGCGACGCCCGCCTCGATGTGCCGGCCGAGCCGTTCCTCGTCGAGCGAGCCGTCCGAGGTGAACGGCGTGACCGGGAAGAACAGCACTCCTTGGAACTTCATGTCTCCCTCGTAACTACGAGTGTGGGGGGGGTGGGGTCAGCGGGGGATCAGCCCTTGGTGGCGCCGGCGGCGATGCCGGTGACCAGCGAGCGCTGGAGGAGCAGGTAGACGATCAGGCTGGGGACCAGGGCGATGACCGCACCGGCGAGCACCACCCCGGACGCGACCTCGGGGTCGGTGCGCAGGATGGACAGGGCGACGGTGACCGTGTAGTCGGTGGGGTCCTTGGCGGCGATCAGGGGCAGCAGGTACTGGTCCCAGATCATCACGAAGCCGAGCACGCCGGCCACGCCGAGGGCGGGCTTGCACAGTGGCAGGACGACCTGCCACAGCATGCGGAGCTCGCCGACGCCGTCGAGCCGGGCGGCCTCCTCGATCTCGGTGGGGATGTCCTTCATGAACTCGGTCAGGAGCATCACGGAGAAGCCCCAGGCGCCGAGCGGCAGGACCACACCCCAGGCGGTGCCCTTCAGGTCCAGGCCGACGACCGGCACGTGGCCGAGGACCAGGGACAGCGGGATGGCGATGACCTCCTCGGGGAGCATCATCGTCAGCATGAACAGGGTCAGGATGAGCGCCTGCCCGCGAAACTTGTGCCGGGCCAGCGCGTACGCGGCGAGCACGGAGACCGCGAGTTGCAGCAGCAGCGCGCCGCCCGCGATGACCAGGGAGTTGGCGAAGTAGTCCCAGATGCCGCGCTCGCCCGCCACCTTGAAGTTCTGCAGCGTGCTGTCGTGCGGGAGGAAGGACAGCGACGAGCCGCTGGCGTGCTCGGTGAAGGCGCCGGAGACGATCGTCAGGAAGGGCGCCGCGAAGATCCCGAGCGCGATCGCGCAGAGCAGGATCCGCAGGGCCCAGGAGACACCGGGCCGGTCGTTCCAGCCGAGGGCGGTGTCGAAGCGGGCGGGGGTGGCCCGCTGCTTGGCCGAGGCCTTCCCGGCCGGTGAACCAGGCACCGACGTGCGGACCGGGTCGATGGCGGGTGCGCTCATCGCACGTCTCCCCTCTTGCGGAAGTAGTTGACCGTCACGGTCAGCAGCAGGGTCACGCAGAGCAGCACCACGGAGGCCGCGGAGGCGCCGCCGATGTCGTTGCGGGTGAAGCCGAGGGTGTAGGCGCGGGTCATCCAGACCTCGGTGGACCCGGCCGGGCCGCCGCCGGTGAGGACGTACACCTCCGTGAACACGCGCAGTCCACGGATCGCGGCGAGCGTGAGGACGATGCCGAGCGCGGGGCGGATCGCGGGCAGCGTCACATGGCGCAGACGCTGCCACAGGGAGACGCCGTCCATGGCGGCGGCCTCGTACAGGGTGCGGTCCACGCCGGCCAGACCGGCGAGGATGATCACCATGTTGTACGGGGCGAGCATCCAGACGGCCATGACCATCGTCGCCCACAGGGCGGTGTTCGGGTTGTCGAGATACTGCACGGGCCCCAGGCCGAGGAAGCTGAGCCCGTGGTTGATCAGACCGTCGGAGGTCGGGTAGTACAGCAGCCGCCACATCTCGCCGACCACGGCGGTAGCGGTGACGACCGGCAGGAAGACGGCCGTGCGCACGATCTTCAGGGAGCGCGCCTGGCCCTCCAGCAGCAGGGCGAGGAAGAAGCCGACGACGATGGCGCCGAGCGACTGGCCGAGTCCGAGAAGCAGGGTGTGGCCGATCGCGTCCTGGAAG
Organism: Streptomyces sp. NPDC002838; assembly: GCF_040295365.1. Classification (NCBI taxonomy): domain Bacteria; kingdom Bacillati; phylum Actinomycetota; class Actinomycetes; order Kitasatosporales; family Streptomycetaceae; genus Streptomyces; species Streptomyces sp. NPDC002838. The sequence goes on from NZ_JBEOVF010000035.1 coordinate 98,589, forward strand.
CGGTGGTCGGTCAGGACCCGGGTGTAGTTGTCGAGGCCGACCCACTGGTCACCGAGGAAGGGCCGTACGTCGAAGAAGCTCAGCCATATGCCCTTGCCCATGGGCAGGAACTTGAAGACGAGGGCGAGCAGCAGGCCGGGGGCGAGGAACACCCACGGCAGGACGGCCCGCTTGCTGAGGACCCGGGCTCTGCGCGCCGCGGGCGGTGTCACGGTGGCGGTCATTTCAACAGGTCCTGGTCCTTGAGGTCACCGGCGAGGGTGTCGTTGAGTTCCTTCAGGCTCGAGCGGACGTCGCTGCCGCAGTAGGTGAAGATCGCGTTGAGGCTGTCGGCGGTGTCCTGCTTGATCGGGGCGAAGTCCGGCGCGTTCGGGAACTGCTCGGAGGCGTCCTCGTAGGCCTTCTGTACGACGCTCCAGCGGGCGTCGTCCCGCACCTTCGCCGCGTCCAGCGCGGAGTTGACGGGGATGCGGACGACGGGCTGGTTCTTACCGGTCATCGCGAGCCGCTGTCCCTCGGGAGAGACGAGGAACGCGGCGAGCGCCTGCTCCTGCTTCGTCTTGCCGGTCTTGGCGCCGAAGTAGATGTTCTCGCCATCGGCCAGCACATCGGAGCCGGCCGGGCCGGCGGGGGCGGCCACGACGTCGAACGTGTCCTTGCCGAGGGCGTCGGTGAAGGTGGAGATGTTGTAGGGGCCGGTGAGGTACATGCCGGCGTTGCCGTCCTGGAAGTTGGTGGCGTTGGCCGTGATGGCCGTCAGCGCGCCGGGCTGGACGACGTTCTTGGCGCCGCAGAAGAGGTTGTCCTTCATCCAGGTGACGGTCCGGACGGCGGCCGCCGAGTCCATGGCGGGGCGGTAGCCGCCGTCGCCGTCCGGCTCGATGATCTTCGCACCGCCCTGCCACAGGTAACTGGCGCCCCACCAGGCGGCGTAGCCGTTCTGGGCGCTGCCCGGGACGACCATGCCGTAGGTGTCGGCCTTGCCGTCACCGTCCGGGTCGCGGGTGGCGAAGGCCTTGGCGACGGTGAGCATCTCCTGCCAGGTCGTGGGCGCCTCGAGACCGAGCTTGTGCAGCCAGTCATTGCGGATCATCAGGGTCATGGCCTGGCGGGAGTACGGGATGCCGTAGTGCCTGCCGTCGATGCCCACGGTGGAGGACCAGGTCTTGGCGGTGATCTGGGCGTGGCCCGCGATTGCGTTCGGGTCGATGGGCTCGAGCAGGCCCTGGGCCTGGTAACTGCCCATCAGAGCAGTGTCGTTGATCATGACGTCGGGCAGGTCCTTGGTGGACGCCCGGCTCTGGAGCTGCTGGTCGAAGTTGACGACCGGCTGATAGTCGATCTTGATTCCGGTCTTCTTGGTGAAGGCGGCGAAGACCCGCTCGTAGGTCGCGGCGGCGTCCGGATTGCTCCGGGTCCACACCTCAAGCGTGTTCGGGTCCCCGGAACCGGCGCTGTCGGAACCGGAGCCACAGGCGGCCGTTCCGAACATCAGCCCCGTGACGGTGACCGCGGCAGCCAGGCGGCGACGTCGTCGGCGATCGCCCATGGGCACTCTCCGTTCATATCCGTGAACTCGCTTCACGAATCTAAATGATCGCCCAAGCTACGAATCGTTTCGGACGTATGTCAATACATGGCTGGAACATTTCACCGGCGTCACACAACCGCGCGCGGGCCCCGTTCTCCGGCGAAACTCCGTTGTCGTCCGCGGCTCGGCGGCCTACCGTCGCGGGCGTGCTGCCCATGGTGGAAACGGACGAGGAATGGGACGCGGTCGTCCCGGAGAAGACGGTGATGCGGGTCGGCGCGGAGGACCTCTGCGCACGGCTCGGACTGGCCGGCGCACCGCTGAGCCGCTTCCCGGACGGGTCGCAGCCGGTCTACGCGGTGGGCGACGAGCTGGTCCTCAAGCTGTTCCCCGCGGCCGCCGCCCAGGACGGCGTGGCCGAGGGCCGTGTGCTGTCCCACCTCCACGGGCTGCTGCCCGTCCCCACGCCCAAGGCGCACGACTTCGGCCCGTACGAGAGCGGCTGGCAGTACGTGCTGATGTCCCGGCTCCCCGGCCAGAATCTCGCCCACGCCTGGGACCGCATGGCACGGGCCGACCATGAGCGTCTCGTCGCCGATGTCGGTGAGACCCTCGCCGTGCTCCACGCCCTCGACCCCGCCCCTCTCGCGGACGTCCTCGGGCCCGGCGACTGGGGCGCGTTCCTGGACCACCGCCGTGCCGCCGCAGTCGAGCAGCAGCGAGGACACGGGCTGCCGTCCGCCTGGCTGGACCAGATCCCCGACTTCCTCACCTCGGTCGCCCTGCCGCACGACCCGCAGCCCGCCCTGCTGCACACCGAGGTCATGCGCCAGCACTTCCTCGTCGATGCCGATAGCCGGCAGCTGACCGGTCTCCTCGACTTCGAACCGGCCATGATCGGCCACCGTGCCTACGATTTCGTCGGCGTCGGCCTGTTCGTCACGCGCGGCGACCCGCACCTCATGGCCCGCCTCACTACCGCGTACGGCCATGCCTTCGAGCCGGACGAACTGCTCGCGTCCACACTGCCGCACGTGTACAGCAACCCGCCCTGGTATCTGCGGGAACTGGACGCGCCCGCCGAGGGGACGCTGACCGCGCCCGCCGAGGCATGGTTCGGTACGGCATGAGGCCCCAGGACGCCGAGGGATCCGGCGCCACTGCCGCGCGCCTCACCGGGCGTCGGGTGACGGGGGAGCGCACCCTGTCCGCGACGCTCACCGAAGTCACCCTCGACGGCGGGCAGGTGGTCATGGTCAAGCGGGGCGACGGCCCCGGCGCCGCACAGGCGGAAGCGGCCGGCCTGCGCTGGCTGGCCGACGCAGGGGCGGTCCCTGTCCCGGCCGTCCACGGCCATGACCCGCACCGCCTGGTGACCGACCGGGTCCCGCAGGGGCGGCCGAAGGATACGGCGGCGCTCCGCCTCGGCCGGGACCTCGCCGCCCTGCACGCCGCCGGGGCGCCCGCGTTCGGCGCCCCGCCGCCCGGCGGCCCGAGGGACGCGTACATCGGCCGCGCCCCGATGCGGAACGCCGACGGCACGGACTGGCCCGCCTGGTACGCCGAGCACCGCGTGCTGCCCTACCTGCGCCTCGCGGTCGACGACGACACCGTGCGGCCCGCCGAGGCGGCCGTGATCGAGCGGGTCTGCGAGAGGCTGCCCGAGCTGGCGGGCCCGGCCGAGCCGCCCGCCCGGCTGCACGGCGACCTGTGGAACGGCAACGTGTTGTGGGGCGCCGACGGCCGGGCGTGGCTGATCGACCCGGCCGCACACGGCGGACACCGCGAGACCGACCTGGCGATGCTCCACCTCTTCGGCTGCCCCCACCTGGACGAGGTGCTGGACGGCTACCAGCAGGCGGCGCCGCTCGCCGACGGCTGGACGGACCGCATCGGGCTGCACCAGCTCTTCCCGCTTCTGGTGCACGCCGTGCTCTTCGGCCGCGGCTACGCCGAACAGGCCCTCGGACAAGCAGAAGCGGCCCTGGCGCGCTGATCCACCGGGCGCCGGGCCGCCGTACGAACGCCTTCCGGCGTGACGTCGAGGGCGAGGAAAGCGAAGGGACTAATTCGGAGTAAGGGATGAGAAGGAAGCCCCTTCATGGCCTCGCCGTGGCCAACGCTAGCACTCAGGCCGGGATCAAGTCGCGCAGATTTTCGAGGGTGATGACCCGGGAGTCCGGGTGCAGTCCCTCGGGCCGCTCCAGGCCGATGTACGTGACGGGACCGTCGGGTGTCGAGGTGCTGTCCCACACCTCGGCGCCACCGCCAGCCATCAGCTCGGTGAGGTACCGGACCGTCAACTGCTCGCGCTCCACGATGCCGCGCAGCAAAGTGGCGACCGACACCCGGTTGCCCTCGACCCGGTTCGACGTCGGTGTGCCCTTGAGGTACAGGTGCAGCCACTTCGCGCGCCACCGGCCGTCCTCGCCGCGCAGGAACGCCAGCGGCAGCGCCACCCGGCCGGGGCCGCGCAGCTCCGACTTCATGCGCACCGTGCGCGGCTCGAAGGGCCTGCCCTTCTGCTCGCCGTCGCGCAACATGAAGCCGAAGAACGACTCCTCGACCTCCTCGAAGCCCTCCCCGGAGAAGATGTTGACCTGCGGCACGACGAACGTGCCCCGCACGGCGCCGAGCCGCAGGTTGATGAACTCCGAGGCGCCGTCGGGTGCTTGGACGATGTCGCCGGAGTGCTCGCCGTCGACGGCGGTGAGGTTGGTGTACGACAGCCAGGAGACGGTCGCGTAGTCGGCGCCCAGCATCAGCGCCGAGAGGTCGTAGTCGGTCGTGCGCTCGGTCTCCTTCCAGTACACGAAGAAGCGCAGCAGCTCACCGTCGACCGGCGAGAGCGAGCCGCGCGGCAGCACACCGAGGCCGGCCGCGGTCGCCTTGCCGCTCAGCGGCAGTGCCACGTCGAGGACATCAGGATCGACCAACAGACGGCCCGGGGCCGGGAGCCGGCGGCGTATCTCGGCGTCCAGCGCGGCGACCAGACGCTCCCGCTGCGGCGGCGGCACGGGCGCGCGGTCGTCGTGGTCCACCCAGGCGCGGCCGAGGCGATTGACGAAGACACGGCGTGCGTCGGACTCCTCGGCGCGGTTGTGGAGGTGCTCGCGCACCGACAGCACGACCCGCCCGGAGACCGCGGGGGCGACCTGCTGGGCGGCGGCCACGACGGTGTCGCGCTCCGCCTCGGTGCGGGCCGTGCGCAGCAGCCGGTCCAGGGAGCGGAACAGCTTGCCGGGAGCGGCCTTGAGCACCTCGGTCGCCGCTGTGACGTCGCTCTTCCGGAGCAGTACCTCGACCCGGCTGTCGAAGGACCGCGCCTCCTGCTCGCCGCGCGCGACGGCGAACACCTGGGCGGCGTGCGGCCGGTCCGGATACTCGTGCGGATGCAGACGCTCGCCGAGGCGCTTGAAGTCCTCGCGGTGCGCGTGGACGTCGGCGAGCTTGGCGGGAGCCGCCGCGACCACCGCGTCGAGCCCCGCCATCAGCGCGCGGCGCCACGGCCGGGACAGCCCCCGAAACCGCGTCGGCTCCTGGAGGGTCACGTCACCGTCCGACAGCGCGCACGCCAGGCGGAGCACGTCGGTCACGGTGTCCAGCAGAAGGTCCGCGCCCGCCTTCAGCCGGGCCTGGTTGACGACCGCGCGGTTCTCCCGGACCGGGATCGCCTCCGGCTGCGGCCCGTCGACGCGGTGCTCGGCGAGCACCTTCAGGTCGTCGAGGCCCTCCTCGCCCAGCGGTGTCGCACTGCCGGCCAGGGCCAGGTACAGGGCGGTGACCTCGTCCTCCGGCGCGCCACCGAGGTGCAGGACCGTCATCCGGTCGCCCGCCGCCGCGATCAACTCGTCGTGGGCGGCGAGCATCTCGGCGTACGTGTGCCGGTAGCGGCCGTAGGACGGCAGCGTCAGCAGGTTCACCACGCCGCTGCGCAGCTGGTCGAGCGTGCCGGCGCGGGTTCTGCTGTCGTCGAGCGCCTCCGCGATGCAGCGCATCCAGAAGTCGAACGTGTCCGGCACGTTGGCCGGGAAGTCGACGAAGTAGACGTTGTGCCCGACGTGGTCGCCGGCCATCTCGCGCACGGTACGCAGTGTCCGTGCGGCGGTGTCGACGACCGTGCCCTCGGACAGCCCCGACAGATGCCTCAGCAGCTCCGCCGAGAGCTTGAATCCCACGGACATCAGCGCGGCGTCGAACTGCCGCGCGGCGACGGCGCCCTCCCCGGCGGGTCCCGCGGGGGAGGGGAGGCGATGGGTGTGCCGGATGACCAGCGGTTCCAGAGGGTGGACCATCCCGGAATGATCCCAGGGCGGCGGGCGCCGACGCACACGAGTTTTCGAGTGCGCGGCCCCGGGGAGGTCAGGAACGCTCGGCCCGTTCCGCGTTCTTCTCCTTGATCCGCGCCGCCTCCTTGCGGACCTCGGCCTGGGTGGCGCGCTCCTTCTCCAGCCACTCGGGCCGCTCCTCCTTGAGCGCCTCGATCTGCTCGGTGGTCAGCGCCTCCGTGACCCCGCCGCGGGCCAGACCGGCGATCGAGACACCGAGCTTCGCCGCGACCACCGGACGCGGGTGCGGGCCGTCACGTCGCAGTTCCCGCAGCCACTCGGGCGGGTTCGCCTGCAGCTCGTTCAGCTCGGAGCGCGTGACGACGCCCTCCTGGAACTCTGCGGGTGTGGCCGGGAGGTACACACCCAGCTTCTTCGCCGCGGTCGCGGGCTTCATCGTCTGGGTGGTCTGGTGCGACTTCATACCGTCCAGACTATCGACCGCGTACGACCCCTCCGACCACGGCGGGTAGCCTGGCGTGGTGACAGGCTCGGCAGCATCCTCTTCCTTCCGCCTCGCGTACGTCCCCGGCGTGACCCCCGGCAAGTGGGTGCGGATCTGGAACGAACGCCTGCCCGACGTTCCCCTGGCGCTCATCACGGTGCCGGCCGCCGAGGCATCCGACGTCTTGCGCGCCGGCGACGCCGACGCGGCGTTCGTACGGCTCCCGGTCGACCGTACGGTCTTCAGCGCGATCCCCCTGTACACCGAGACGACGGTCGTCGTGGTTCCCAAGGACCACCTCGTCACGGCGGTGGACGAGGTGTCGTGCGCCGACCTCGCCGAGGAGGTCGTGCTGCACCCCCTCGACGACGTCCTGGACTGGGAGCGGCCACCGGGAGAACCCGCCTTCGAACGCCCCGCCACCACGGCGGACGCCGTCGAACTCGTCGCCGCGGGCATCGGCCTCCTTCTGGTCCCCCAGTCCCTGGCCCGCCTGCACCACCGCCGGGACCTCACCTACCGGCCCGTCGTGGACGCTCCTCAGTCGAGCGTCGCGCTGTCCTGGCCGGAGGACGCGACCACCGATCTGGTCGAGGACTTCATCGGCATCGTCCGCGGCCGGACGGTCAACAGCACACGCGGTCGCGCCAAGCCCCCGGCCACGGCGGAGCCGGAACGCAAGCGGCCCGAGAAGAGCGGCGGACGCAAGCCGGCGGCGAGCAGGTCGTCCGGAAAGGGCGCCCGGGGCGCATCCGGGGCGCGGGGCGGTTCCGGCGGTTCCGGCGGTTCCAAGGGCGCGCGGCGCGGCAAGCCCCGTCGCAAGTCGTAGGGCCTCAAGCTGCCTCTCGCCGGGCGCGGCCACGTCGTTCGCCCCGCCCGGCTGCGTCGTGCTCGTGCGGCCGACCGGTAGGGACGTACGGCCGCAGATTCGGCGGCCGGCGATACGCCGGGAGCGAGACGGGAGCCGAGTGTGCGGGCGCGTGACCTGGCGGTGGACTACGAGACGGTCGGCCTCGACAGCGGCGCCCTGGACGCCGCACGGCTGATGGCCGAGCACCGGCTGTGAGCCCTGCTGGTCGTGGACGCACGCGGCACGCCCAGAGCGATCCTGCCCGCCTCCCAGATGATCAAGGTGCTGGTGCCGGGGTACGTCGTCGAGGCCCCGACGCTCGCTGCCGTGGTCGACGAACGCCACGCCGACCGGCTGTGCGAGACACTGGCGGGGCGCAAGGTCCGCGACTGCCTCTCGACGACCGGACCGACACCCGCGATCGCCGCGCCCGGCGACACGGCGCCGGAGGTCGCGGCCCGGATGGCCCAGGTGCACAGCCCCTTGGTGGCGGTCGTGGAGAAGGACAAGGCCGGGGACCGGCTGCTCGGCGTGATCACGTCGTCACACCTGCTGGAACGACTTCTCGGCGCCGCTTCGTGAGGGCGTTCTTCGCGTTGAACCCGGCGCCGCACGGCACCGGGTTCCCGAACGTCCGCTCCGTCAGGACGCTGATCCGTCAGGACGCGAGGGACGCCTTCCGCGCCGTACTCACCACCTTGTCGCCGTCCGCCCGGCTGAGCAGCCCGGCGGACACCCACGCGTCCACCGTGGACCGCACCCGGGAGACCAGCGCGCCCTTGCCGCTGAACGGGGCCGCGGCCCAGATCTCGTCCAGCAGGGTCGTGCCGTCGGCCTTCGCCGGGTTGGCCACGCCGGAGTCGGTGCCGCCGAAGACGACACGCGGTTCGGAGCGCCGGAAGTAGGCGTGGGTCGGGTCCTCCGTCCCCTCGGAGAACGGGGCGAACTCCGTGCCGTCGAGGGTGAAGTGGAGCGGCTTGCCGCTCACCGGGGTGAGTGAGGGCAGCAGGTCGCCGGAGAGACCGGCGTTGCGGTACAGGCCGAACTTCAGGTAGTCGGTCGCGGAGTCGCGGCCGACCAGGTTGACCGGGCCGTAGAAGAGGGTCTGCAGCGACGGGTCGTCGAGGGCCTTCTCCACGCGCATCCGGAAGGGCACGGTCACACGGACGGTGTCGCCGTTGCGCCAGGTCCGGGACACGCCGAAGTAGCTCCCCGGCTTCGGAGTGCCCTGCACCGCGCGGCCGTTTACCGTCACCCGGAAACCGGCGGTCGCCCAGGACGGGACCCGCAACCGCAGCTCGAAGGCGGCACTGCCGCCCCCGATGGTCAGCGTGGTCCCCTGCTCCTTCGGGTAGCTGGTGGTTTGGGTGACCGTGACGCCCTTCTCCGCCCAGGCCAGCTTGGAGGGGCTGAAGAGGTTGACGTAGAGGGCGCTGCCGTCGGCCTTCTTGAAGTACACCGAGTCCTGGTACTTCGTGGCGCTCTCCATGCCGGTGCCCTCGCAGCAGGTCGTGCCCTGCTTGGGCGTGTAGTCCCGCACATGACCGGGCGTCAGGCCGATGAAGTACGTGACGAGCGGCTTCTCCGCGTCCGGCTTGTCCTGCTTGGAGCCGAGCACCTGGTTGTAGAGGGCCCGCTCGTAGTAGTCCATGTACTTCGGGGACTGGTCGTGGAAGAACAGCGTCCGGCTGAGCTTGAGCATGTTGTACGCGCAGCAGGTCTCGGCGCTGGTCGCGCTGATCGTGCCCGCGATGACGTCCCGGGCCTTCCAGAACTCGGCGGTGCTGGTGCCGCCGATGCCGTACATGCGGTGCGGTACGACCATGTCCCAGAAGTTCTTCGCGGCGGTCAGGTAGCGCTCCTCGCCCGTCGCGTCGTACAGCCGGACATAGCCGGTGAAGATCGGGATGTGCTGATTGGCGTGCAGGCCGTCGAGGATGTCGGTGTCCGCAGCGCAGGCGTCGATGAGCTTGTCGAGGTCGAACAGCTTGGCCAGCGCGAGGTGTTCGGCCTTGCCGGTGATCGTGTGCAGGTCGACGATCGCCTCGACGATGCCGCCGAACTCGCCGCTGGAGAAGATGCCCCACATCCGCTGGAGGGTGGCGTCGGGCAGCTTGGACAGCCGGGAGTACATCCAGTCGCACATGCCGGACGCGAGATCCAGCGCCCGGTCGTCGTCGGTGGCGGCGTGGGCGTCCAGCAGGCCCCGGAGGATCTTGTGCGCGGTGTAGTAGGGCGCCCACACCTTGGTGTAGTCGGGGCTGGTCCTCGACTCCAGGTCGATGAACTGCGTCTCCGGGTACGCCGCCAGGAACCCGGGGTGGCTGGGCGCGCCCCAGGTGCGGCGCAGGGTGGCGGTCAGGCCGCGCCCGGAGGCGTCCGCGAAGGTTCCGCCGGTGGTCTCGTCGAAGGCGTACGACGCGAGGTCGCCGCGGCCCGCGGAGGCGTCGGCGGCCCGGGAGGTCTGGAGCTGGGTGATCTCGGCGGCGGTCAGGGCGCGCGACCAGACGTTGAACTCGTCGAAGGCGCCCGGGAAGACGGGGTCGGTGGAGAAGTTCGAGCGGCCGAGCCAGTTGTTGGCGAGTGTGCCGAGGGCCGCCGGGGTGAGGGACATCGACGTGTTCCGCGCGACGGCGGTGCCGTTGACGTACAGGGTGCCGGTGCCGCCCGCGATCGTCACCGCCAGGTGGCTCCACTGGTTCAGCGGCAGCGCGGCGGTGCCGTTGAGGCCCTGTTCGCCGCCGGGTCCGCTCGTCGTGATGGCGAAGCGCGGCACACCGTTCGCGTTGCGGGCGGTCAGGTACAGATAGCGCGTGGTGTTGTTGCCGAAGTCGAATATCCGGGTCCAGTTGGCGTCGTGCGTGGGCTTCACCCAGGCGGACAGGGTGATGGCCGACGAGCCGCCGAGGACTTGGTCCGGGAGGTCCACGTACTGGTAGGAGCCGCGGACGTTCTCCGCCGCAGTCCCGAACTTCCCCGCAGTGTTCAAAACGGCCGGATCGTGGCGCAGCGCCTCGCGGACCTCGGTCAGTGCCTCGACCATGGTCCGGATCTTGTCGACGAAGACCTGCTCGCCGGTACCGGCGTACGCCTGGGACAGCATGGTCATGAAGTGGCCGGTGTAGTGGCCCCGAAGGTTGCCGTTGGCCTCCCCGTCCAGCCCCTCCCAGCCGCCGGGGGCGACCGCACCGCGCGTGGAGAGACCGGCGTTGGCGCGGAAGACCTGGAGCAGCCGGTTCACGTCGTAGCCCCGGGCATGGTCCAGCATCAGCTGCCGCTTGTCGGCGAAGACGCCCTGACCGAGCCTCACGTCCTCGAGGCCGAACGGCTTCACGGTCCACACGGATGGTGCCTCCGGAGCAGCGGCGACGGCCCGGCCGGTCGCCGCGAAGGAGATCGCCGGCGTCGCCGCGGCGAGTGCCGCGGCCTGGAGAAGGTGCCGTCTGGAGAGGGGCGGTGCCATGTGTGCTCCTCCAAGAGTCCACGGATGATCGACTGTTCGATATTACGAACGGTGTGCGGGTAATCGACCAGACGATAGGGAGGGGGCGGGGGAGCGTCAACGGGTTGGGGATGGTGAGTTCGGATCAAGAAGCCGGAGTCGAGCTCATCAGCCAGTCGTACGCGGCTCGCGCCGTGAACTCGGCCTGGCCGCCGGGCAGGAGCAGATCGGCGGTGGCGAACTCCGGGGCGTCGGCCTGTGCGGCGACGTACGGGAGCGCGACGCAGCGCATACCGGCCGCGTGCGCGGCGGTGGCGCCGGGAGCCGCGTCCTCCAGGACCACGCAGTGGGCCGGGGCCGCGCCGAGCCGACGGGCCGCCTCCAGGAACACGTCGGGAGCGGGCTTGCCCTGGGCGACCTCGTCGGCCGACACGACGGTCCGCAGATGGGTGCCGAGGCCCGTACCCGCCAGGATCGCTTCGATGGCCTCGGGTGACGAACCCGAGGCCACGGCCATCGGGACCCCCTCGCCCGCCAGCAACTCCACGAACTTCCGCATCTCGGGGTACGCGCGCGTGGAGGCGCGGGCCAGTTCCAGATAGCGGCGGTTCTTGGCGGCCAGGATCTCCTCCACGGGGGCGCGCAGCCCGTACCGCTCCTTCCAGTCCGCGACCGTGTCCTGCGTGCCGATGCCGACGTACCGCTCGTGGTCCGCCCAGCTGAAGTCCGGGACGCCGTGCTCGGCGAGGGTCAGCCGCCCTGCTTCGTAGTAGTTCGGCTCGCTGTCCACGAGCGTTCCGTCGAGATCGAAGATGACTGCGGTGTCGCCGGGATTGCTCATGATCCCAGGATGTCAAAGGTCATTTCCGAGCAGCTCGCCCCATGGACTCCACCAGCGGCAGCAACCGGTGCGGGACGCGCTCGCGCAGGGCCACCTCGGTGCGGGTGCGGACCACGCCCGGCAGGCTGATCAGCTTCTGGATCACGTCCTCCAGATGCGCGTTGTCCCGCGCCACCACCCGCGTCAGCAGATCCCCGCCGCCCGTGATCGAGAAGGCCTCGACGATCTCCGGTACGGCGGCCAGCGCGTCGCCCACGTCGTCCAGATGCCCCTGGGTGACCTCGATGTGCACGAAGGCGAGCACCGGGTGGCCGAGGGCGGTGGGGGACAGGGACGGCCCCGTGCCGGTGATCACCCCGTCCCGCTCCAGGCGGTCGAGCCGGGCCTGGAGCGTGCCGCGCGCGACCCCGAGGATGCGGGCGTACTCGCGCACGCTCGTGCGGGGCTGCTCCAGCAGCAGCCGCAGGATGCGCGTGTCGAGCTCGTCGAGGGCCATGGTGCCCGGTCTCCTCGTGCGTGCCTCGTGCATGGTCCGTTGGCTCGTCGGTGGACGTGCTGTGCCAGTGGCACAGCATTCTAGGCGGCACTTGAGCCAGATGGGGACTTGATGCTGTGACGGCTACGTCGATGGCGCTGCGGATCCCGCGGCGCCTGTTTCATGCCAGGGATCATGCATGGTTGACTAGTTAATCAAGCCCTAGGGTGACTGAACCGGGGCTGGGGTGGGGGTTCGGTGCTGCGTACTGCTGTCCGCTCATCAGGAATTTTTGGCCCGTTGCCGGTCGGCAACGGGCCATCGGGGAGGGGCCACGAGGGCCGGGGAGGGGGTCAGAACATAGTGTTGTCGTTGGCGGAGGTCTCCGGCACGTCCTGCAGGGCGTCCCAGTGCTCCACGATCTTCAGCGTCCCGTCCTTCTGCTTCTTGACGCGGTAGATGTCCACGATGGCCTGGCCGCGGTCCCCGGGGTTGAGGCGCCAGTGGGCGTGGACGGCCACGAGGTCGCCATCGGTGATGACGCGATGGCGTTCCACGACCATGTTCGGGAACTGCCGGAAGAAGTCGGCGAACTGCTCACGCAGGCCGGCCGAGCCGTCGGGGATGACCGGGCTGTGCTGGTGGTATTCCGAGGCGATGTACTTGACCGCGTCGGGGTTCTTGTCCTTGGTGAGCATGTCGAAGTACTCGATCGCCACCTTCTGGGTGAGAGGCGTCTGCCAGCGGGGGCCGGGCTGGTTCGTGCGCGGGTGGCTGATCGTGGAGAACATGTCGTTACCGCTGGCGGTGGTGGCCGGCACCTCCTGTTCCACGTCCCAGTGCTCGGCGATCATGCCGCTTTTCTTGTCGAAGCGGAACATGTCGATCGTGGCCCGTCCACGAGTGCCGGGTTCGGGGATCGTGTTGGCGTGCACCAGGACCATGTCGCCCTGGGCGAGGACGCGCTTGACGTTGTACTGCATGTCCGGGTAGCGCGCGGTCCAGTCGCGGACGAAGTCCTTGATCGCCTGCCGGCCGTCGGTGGCGAAGGGGTTGTGCTGGATGTAGTCCTCGCGGATGTAGCGGTCGGCAACGGAGAGGTCGCCGTGCTCGAAGAGCCGCTTGAGGACGTGGACGGCGACGCGCTTGTTGCGCTCCTGCGTGGCGGTGCTCGTGTACGGGGCGTCGAGGCCGAGGCTCAGGCCGCTGTGGGACGGCGCGGAGGCGGAGGCGGTGGCGGCGGGTGCGAAGCCGGCGACGGCTCCTACGGTCGCCGCGGCCAGGAGGGTGGCTATGGCCTTACGGGGCAGCCGGCTGGTGCTGTTCGACCGGGTGGTGCTGTACATGGGGGTCTCCAATGCTGTGCGGACGGCGGTGAATCGCGTCGGCGGGTGTCTGGTGGGAGATCGGGCGAGAGTGAGGGGCCCGTGGTGGCCCCCTGTGGCCCCGTGGCGGGCTCAGGCGCGGTCGAAGGCGAGGAGGAACTCGATGTCTCCCTCGTCCTCCACCGCGATCCCGCCGAAGTTCGGTGCCTCGATGCCGTAGTCGGCGAAGGTGACCGGAATGGAGCCGTTGACCCGGAAGCCGTCGGCGGTGCGCTGGGCGTCGAGCTCGAAGGAGACGGAGTTGGTCTCGCCGTGGACGGTCAGCTCGCCCGTGGCCTCGGCGCTGACCTGCTTGCCCACCTCCGGCGCCGAGCCGAAGTCGACGGGCTCGGTGAGCTCGAAGGTGGCCTCCGGGTACTGCTCGGTGTTCATGACCCGGCCGCGGAACTGGCCGTCACGCTGGTCGGAGTCGCTCTTCACCGAGGCCAGGTCGACGGTGAACGATCCGCTGACGGCCCGGTTGCCCTCGATCTCCAGCTCTCCGGTGACCTGCTCGGTGCGGCCCACCGCCGTGACGTTCTGGCCGAAGAGGACCTCGTCGACGCGGTAACCGGCCTGCGAACCGCTGCCCACCCGCCAGGCGCCCTCGACACCCTCCTGCCCGGCCTGCTCCCCGGAACCTGAGGAACTGCCGGAGGAGTCCGAGCCTGGCGGGTTGTCGAGCGAGAGGGCGGCCGGTGGCTTGTCCTGGACGTAGTTGATGTAGATGTAGGGGCCCGCCGTGCACAGCACGGCGGTGGTGGCCACACCGGCGATGAGCCAGCGCTTCCAGTGCCTGCGGATGCTGCCTGCCATGGTGTCTCCCTAAGTGTTTTAGATTTTCAACTGAAGTTTCAAGTACTTGCTCGCGGATCGCCCTGGGGGGAAGGGGCCGCTACGGGTGTGCGCGGGCTCAGCCGTGGGCGGCGAGCGGCACGGCGTCAGTCCAGGAGCTGCTCGGAGACCTGCCAGAGTCGCTCGGCCGCCTCCGGGTCCACGGCGTGCGGCGCGCCCCCCGTGTTGGTGCCCGGCTGGTGCGGTGGGGCCTCGGTGCAGTCCTCGAAGTACCGGCCACTGATGCCGTCGAGCAAGGGTGAGGCGGCCAGCAGGACGGAGGTCGCGGCGCCCTGTTCGACCGATTTGAATCCAGAAGGAAGGAGAGCTGTGACCGCCACCACACGCGGACTGCGTGCCGACGCGCGACGCAACCGGGAACGCATGCTCGAAGCGGCGGGGCGCGCGGACAGCCGTTCGCCGGGCCGGGCATCGACGAGGCTATCGTCGCGCCGCCGGACGGCGTTCCCGCCCGGTGGATCGAGAGCCATGTCGCTCCCGCGGCCCGGGTGTTGGCCGGGCTGGGCTGACGGCGTTTCACCGGTTCAGGTTTTCGAACAGCACCATTCCGGCCGCGGTGTTGGACGCGGGTACGTGGTAGGTCTC
>NZ_JBEOVF010000036.1:0-113074 GCF_040295365.1 Streptomyces sp. NPDC002838
GCCCTGGAAGACGACATCGCCGGGTGGATCGACACCTGGAACGAGAACCCACGGCCCTTCGCCTGGACCAAGACCGCCGACGAGATCCTCAACTCGCTCGCCGACTACCTCACCAAGGTCGGAACCAACAGTCAGGAAACAGAGGAGGACTAACCCTCAGGATTTCTGGTGCATCACACTAGTGCCCCGGCAGGCAACGTTTGCCCGTTAAGGAGCGGCGTCCGGTGCGGCGAGTGGGGCACCTCCCACGCCCTTAAGGCAGTGGGGGAGCGTGCCGGGCGTCGCGACGGGGCGAACGTTGCCTGCCGGGGCACTAGGCAGCCCGCCCGTCTCCGGATCGCGTCCCGTCAGGCAGTAGAGGCCGTCCGCCGGGTCCCGCATCACGGTCCAGTGGCTGCCGTGAGCGACCAGACGCGCACCGAGCCGCTCGTGGGCGGCGCGGGTCGCCTCGATGTCCGCGCAGGCCAGGTCCAGGTGGGCGGAGAGGGGCCGTTCCTCGCCGAGGCGCTGGAGGAGGATGCGGATGGGCAGGCCGGGCGGCGGCTTGAGCACGTGGAACTCGGGGAGCGAGCCGGGCAGCGACTGCCACTCGGGCAACAGGCCGCTCCAGAAGGCGACTTCGGCGTCGTAGAGGGAAGGCGGGATGTCGATGCAGACCTGGTCGAGGCGGCTGCCCCGCACGACCGGCGGCCGGACCGACTCGCCGCGCCACGGCACCGTGCAGAACAGCTGCCCGGCGGGGGAGCGCAGCACGACCAGCGTGCCGTGATCGGCCACCGCCCTCGCCCCGAGCCGCAGCGCCGACACGACGAACTCCGGTACGTCCTCGACGGCGAAGTCGAGATGCGCCCCGCCCGCGCCCTCGACGACGCCCTGGACCTTCGCACACGCATCGCCCTCACCCGGCACGAGAGTCACGAACTCGTCCCGCTCACCCCGGAGTTCGGACAGCCGCGTGTCCGTCACCGCGGTCCAGAACTCACCTGCCCGGCCGAACACGTCCTGGGGCCGGTCGGCGAAGGCGTACGTCCAACGGATGCTCATGGCGTGATCGTAGACAATGGCGTCACCACGTCAGCATCGCACGCCCTCCATCACTCGGGCGCGTGGTCCTGGAACAGCCTTTGCCTTCAGTTCGCCTGAGATTGCCTTCCGCTTGTTTGCATTAAGGAATGGACCACATCACGTTCCTGGTGGCCGTCGTCATCGTCACGGCGCTCGCCTTCGACTTCACCAACGGGTTCCACGACACGGCGAACGCGATGGCCACCTCCATCGCCACGGGGGCGCTGCGGCCGAGAACGGCCGTACTGATCAGCGGGATCCTCAATGTGGTCGGCGCCTTCCTGTCCACCGAGGTTGCGAAGACAATCTCCGGCGGCATCGTGGACGACACCCTCGTCACGCCTGGAATGATCTTCGCGGGCCTTGTCGGTGCGATCCTGTGGAACCTGCTGACCTGGCTGGTCGGACTGCCGTCCAGTTCGTCGCACGCGCTGTTCGGCGGGCTGATCGGGGCGGTCTGGGTCGGTGCCGGCTCCGACGGAGTGCATTTCGACAAGGTTGTCGAAAAGGTGCTGATCCCGGCGGTGGCCTCGCCGGTGGTGGCCGGGGTCGCGGCGCTGATCGCGACGTACTTCGCCTACCGGCTCACCACCCGTGCCCGCAAGCAGTCGGTGACCAAGGGCTTCAGGCTCGGTCAGATCGCCTCGGCCTCGCTGGTCTCGCTCGCGCACGGCACGAACGACGCGCAGAAGACCATGGGCGTCATCACGCTGACCCTGATCTCCGCGGGGGCGCTCGGCCACGACGCCGGTCCGCCGTTCTGGGTGATCGCGTCCGCGGGCCTCGCGATCGGCCTCGGCACGTATCTGGGCGGCTGGCGGATCATCCGCACGATGGGCAAGGGCCTGACCGAGATCCAGTCGCCGCAGGGCTTCGCCGCAGAGACCGCCTCCACGACCGTCATCCTGACCTCCGCGCACCTCGGCTTCGCCCTGTCCACCACGCAGGTCGCCTCGGGCAGCATCCTCGGCGCGGGGCTGGGCCGGCGGCTGGCGGAGGTCCGCTGGGGCGTCGCCGGCCGGATGGTGATCGCCTGGCTGGTCACGCTGCCCGCCGCCGCGCTGGTCGGCGGTGTCTCCGCGAGCGTGGTCAAGCACGGCGGGAACACGGGCACGGTCGTCGTCGCCCTGGTGGGCGCGGCCGTCGCCGCGGGCATCGTGGCCCTCTCCCGGCGCAACCCGGTGCACGCCAACAACGTCAACGACGCCCACGAGGTCGCCATCCGAGCCACCACGCCGTCGAGCGTCGGTACGGCCGCCTGAGTCACGGGAGTTCACAGCATGAGTCTCGACTGGACCGCACTGGGCCAGGTCGCCGCGGTGAGCATCGGCGTCACCGTCGCCGTGGTCGTCGTCTTCGCCCTCGGCATTCTCGGCCTCGCCCGCTACGAGGACGCCCGGGAACAGAACGGCACATCCGCCGTCGCCCTCACCCAGGCCGGCCTGTGCTTCCTCGCCTGCGCGGCGGTGGTGGCGTACGGCATCTATCTGATCGTGCCTCAGTTCCACTGACCTGACGGTTCGCCGGGGCCTTCAGCCGTCCATGGTGTCCTTGATGTGCTGCCGCAGCGCGGGTTGTTCGTACAGAGAACCGGGGCGCCCCGTGTACGGGGCGCCCCGGTCGGTGCCGACGTCAGTCCCTGCCGCTCCTGCGGACCCGCCGCGTCGCGTCGACGACGAAGGAGGCGCAGCCCACGGCCAGGACTACGGCGAGTGCGGTCTCGTGCTGGTCCGCGAGGGGGATGGCCAGGGCCGCCAGGACTGCGGCGGCGCACGCGGCCACCGTGGTGCAGTACCAGAGGTATCCGCGCAGCGCGGTGATCGCGTGCTTCCAGTTCTTCGGGGTCCACTTGATGTCCTTGGCACAGCTGGTGAACCCAGGCGGTCTCCGACCTGGTCAGGCCGAGCCTGAGGAAGTACTTCGGCGACCACCACGGCCTCCAGCAGCGGACCGTTCCCGCCGTGGACGGGGGCGACGGAGAGGAAGCGCCCGGTGTCCGGGTTGCCGAGGCGCACGCCCATGAGCATGAGCGAACTCACCGTGATCGGCCTCGCACGCGGCCGCGGTGGCGGCCGCCGTCGGGGCGATGATCCGCTTGGGACAGGCCAGCGTCTCGCCGGCCACCACGACGTTCTCGGAGGCGACCGTGGTCGTCGAGTTCGTCAGGCCGCCCAGCAGTGAGCCGGTCACCTGCCAGGTCGTCGAGGCCGTGCTCGGCGATCCAGCCGGTCTGCGCGGCGTTCGCGGTGAAGCTCAGCTTGCGCTGGTCCTGCGTCACCACCCGCCGGGCCGTGTTGGAGACCTTCTCCAGGTAGGTGTAGTCGGACTGGGACGTCTCCGCGACCGTGCCGGAGGTCCACTCCTTGCCGAAGATCGCGGCCTGGCCCTCCTGCTTCGCGCCCTCGCCGGGGGTGCGCGAGGAGATGCTGCGCGTGACGCTCATGCCGAAGAACGAGGCGTCGTCGGCGCAGAGCGTGGAGTCACCGGTGAGCAGGTTCAGCGAACCGGGTCCGACGTCCGTCGTCGCGGCCGTGTTGGCGTTGCGATCCACTACAACGGTCAGCGGGTCGGTGCTGCGCGCGGCGGAGGTGGGGCCGGTGAAGTCGGCCTTGATCTGGACCGTGCCGTCCGGGTCGACGGTGTCGGTGGCCGACCACACGAGCGGGGAGTTCCTGCCGTCGGTCAGTGCCACCGGCCAGGCGGTCAGCGCGGTGTCGCCGGAGGTGACGTCACCGGCCGGGATCCGCACCCACTCGTCGGCCTCCGAACGCCGCCAGGAGAACGACACCTTGTCGTACGTGCCCGGCGCGGCCTCGGCCACCAGCGGCAGCCGGCGCGTGGTCCGCTCACCCTCGGACGGCTGGAACAGGGCAGCCGGAGTGAAGAACGTCGCGGCCGGCCTCCGCCACAATGCCCGCAACCCACGTCGCCCCCTCGCACTCCTCGGCCCCGACTGATCACAAACCGGGCTTCACGCGACTACGCCGAAGCGGGGAGGTTCTCAGAATCCGTACGTGAGCGCCCCGTAGACCACGTATACGAGGAAGCCGCAGACGATGAGCCCGAGTCGCACGGCCGACAGCGAGAGGCAGACGCGCACCGCCTTGTCGCTATTCCGGCCCCCGACCCGGTTACGGACGACCGAGGCGGTGACGGCGAGCGACAGCAGGAGGAAGGCGGCAAGGGCGAAATAGGGGATGGAGTCGGCCAGGGACGCGTCGTAGTTCTCGGTGATTCCCGGCAGCAGCAGACCGATGCCCACCGATACGAGCGCGGTGAGAGACGTGGTGACCGTGTCCAGTGCCAGAACGATGGTCCATCGCGGGGCCAGCCGCTGTGCTGACGAGTTCATTGAGCAGTGCTCTCTCTGGTGATGTGGGGAGGCCGGGTGGCGAGGTGTACCTCGCCACCCGGCACAGGGGTGTTCATCGGGTCAGCGCAGGGCCAGCTTGCCGTTCTTCAAAGCCTTCTTGCACCTGCTGCAGGCTGCCTTGTGCGCGCCCCACCGGGTCCACGCGGTGATCTGGCTGCCGATCTTCCGGCCTACTTTGTTGTTGTAGTAGTCGACCTTCGAGTCCCTCCGCTGGGCCTTGTTCTTGGAATTCTTGTGCTTCTTCTCGTGGGCGTCGCCGAACGCCTTGGCGATCGTCTTACCGAAGTCCCACACCAGCATGGCCTGCCAGATGCAGTGCCGGTACGCGTTCTGCTTGTTGGAGTTCTTGTACGCCTTCTTGGCCTCCTTCAGTGCCCAGTAGCTGTCGTCGGCGACACCCCAGCAGGCCCACCAGTACTTGGCGCAGGCCACGCCCTCGTGCCAGATGTCGTTGATGCTGAACCGGCCGGTCGTGTCCGTGCAGTCGATCGGATCGCCCGAGCAGTAGTCGTAGGCGTTGGCGTTGCCGCCGACGACCGGGTCCACCGACGTGAACCGTCCCGCGGTGGTGTCGTACAGGCGAACTCCCATGAGAGTGAGCCCGGTGACGGTCTCGCTGGAGCGCTGCTCTCCACCGAGCCAGCCGTACCGGGGGGCCGCCGTGCCGCCGCGGGCCTTTCCGTATTCCTCCGTGTCGAGGGCGACGGGCGCCGTGGCCCCGTCCAGCGGGAGCTGGAGAGCCACGTCCCCGTGGATGTCGGTGAGCTGCAGAACCGTGTCGCCGGTCTTGCTCGTGGTCGCGGCGAGGGATCCGCCGAGTGAGTCCACGTTGCGGGTGAGCGCTCCCGTGGCGGTGTCCTCGACGATCCAGCGAGGGCTGTCCGAATCACCGTCGTAGTGGTTGAGCTTGGACTCGGTCCGGGTCCAGGTGCTTGCGCTGCCGGTCTCCACCGTCCAGGAACGGAACCGGTGGGCGGCGTCGAGCTGCCAGGTCTGCCGCTTGCCGTTGGCGATCTGCCGGTGGACGAGATCGGTGGTGTAGTAGTCGATCGCCGCACCGCCGGGCAGGGCGGTGGCCCGGCCGAACGCGTCGTAGGCGTACCCGCTGTCGTGCGCCGGCTCACTGCTCTGGGCCGGGAGCTGAGCGGCCCGCAGTACGGTGGAGCCGCGCAGGCCGCACACCTACGCGAACGACTCCAGCACACGGCCGTCCTCGCGGCCTCACCCGCCGCCCGCCCACCGGAGCTGCCGACGTGACCGAACTGTCCGCCGCACACAACGCCGCTGTCACCGACCGGAGCCGCCTTGCCGGGAGCGCCTACAGTAGTGACCGGGATCTGGCCGCCCGCCAGTCGCTCTACCAGTGGCAGAAGCCCCGTTACGACCTGCCCGGCATCGTCGCCGAGCAACTGAGCGGTGTGCATGGGCGCCTGGTCGATGTCGGCTGCGGCAATGGCAAGTTCATCCAGCGGCTTCGCGACGAGCGGCCCGATCTGGCCCTGCTCGGCCTGGACATCGCCCCCGGCATCCTCGCTAGCGTGCCGGGCCCCGTCGCCGTGGCGGATGCCACCCGCCTGCCGCTGGTCACGGCGAGTGTCGACGCCGCCCTGGCGCTGCACATGCTCTACCACGTCCCCGACATCCCCCAGGCAGTGCGGGAGCTATCCCGCGTCGTCGCCCGTGACGGGCTGGTGATCGCCTCCACCAACAGCGACCAGGACAAGGCCGAACTCGACGACCTGTGGCAGCGGGCCGCAGGCGACGTCCTCGGCACCGGACGGGGCCCAGCCCGCATCTCGCTCAGCGCCCGCTTCTCCCTGGAGAAGGCCGGGGCCTTCCTGGGGGAGCAGTTCGGTCGCGTGGAGACGATCGAACTGCCCGGCACCATCTCGGTCCAGGATCCCGAGCCGGTCATCGCGCACATGGCGTCCTACCGGGCCTGGGCGGACCAGCACGATGTGCCGTTCGAGGCCACGATCGAGCGGGCCCGCGCGATTCTCGTCGATCACATCGCCCAGTACGGGGCCTTCGAGGTCACGTGCCTGGGCGGCATCCTCGTCTGCCGTCGCTGAGGGCCAACTTCGCTAGCGGCGTCGGTTGCGGTCCAGTGGCGGTTCGCTCACTGTCATGGGTGTGGGCTGCGGTGCGGGTGTGACGGGCGTGGGTGTCCGGGTACTTCGCCTGCGTGCTGCCTGTGCTCGCCTGTTCGGCTGGACGGTGATGCGCCAGTTGAGGACCTCGGCAGGGCGTTCGGCGGTGTCGAGTTCTCGCTGGGCGGCGACTTCGGCCAAGAGACGCCGGGGGTTGTGGCCGGCGGTCTCGGCGCGGGCGAGGGTTGTGGTCAGGGCTGGCCAGGCGGGATCGGCGAGGATGCGGTCGGCCTGGTCGGGGAGGGCTGCGCGTAGATCCTGCTCGAAGCGGCTGATGGTGGCGGCGCGTGGCGCGCGTCGGGTGAGATCCGCCAGGACTGGCGCGGCGGCTTCCTGGTAACCGGCCTGTAGGTGACGGAAGGCTTGCTCAGCTGCGGCGGCCTGCTGCTCGTGGCCGCGTTGTTCGTGCCACTTGGCGGCTGCCCGCGCCAACTGGAGTGCGGCAAAGATCAAGGGCGATGGTGAGTCCGCCCGGATCGTGTGTGGCGTAGACGAGTTGCTTGGCGGCTTCCCGTAGGGCGGTGGCGGCTTGATGGTCGGCCCGGATCGCCGAGCGGCGGGCTCGGCTGAACACCTGTGCCGCTGCTTGTAGTTCGGCCCGGTGCGAGCCGTGGGTGGCGAGGGCCAGGTTGTGGAGGGTGTCGCCGAAGGCATCCAGGTGGCCCTGTGCCACGGCGTCGCCAGCCGAGTTGAGGACGGCGTGGGCGTGGCGGATGGCAGCTACGGCGCGGCGCCACGGCTCGGCCGGGTCCGCCACCGGTTGAGGGCGGTCGGCCAGGTCCTGGGTCGGGAGGCGTTCGCACAGACGGTTGTAGGACAGGTCGGGGGCGAGCTTTGAGCCGCCGTACCAGACCGGCTCGCCGTTGGCCGTGTCGCCGGGCGCGGCCAGGCTGTAGCCGGTCACCTCGCCGGTCTCGGGGCCGATGCGCGGCCTGATCTGGATGCCTAGGGAGTGCAGCACGGTGAAGTACTCGTCGATGCTGCGTACGGCGGCGGCGACCGCGTACGCCCGCTCGCCCAGCCACTCTCGCGCGGCCTCATCCCGCCCTTGGCGCTCGGCCTTCGCGTGCTCGGCTCCGGTGGGGGTGCGCGGGGCGGTGAGGTCGCCGGACTTGAGGCGGCGCAGCCCGAACTCAGCCTCGATCTTGCGGCATTCCCGCTGTGCCCGCCAGCCGTCCCGGTTCGTACGGGGGCGGCGGCCGTCGGCACGGACGGTGGTGGCCATGATGTGGATGTGGTCGTCGGCGTGCCGGACCGCGATCCATCGGCACGCCTTCTCGTCGCCCTCGGGGGCGATGCCCGTGGCGGCGACGACGCGGCGGGCGACCTCGGCCCACTCGGCGTCGGTGAGGTAGCGGTCGCCAGGCGCGGTGCGTACGGGGCAGTGCCTCACATGCTGCGGCGGCTTCTCTCCACCGAGCTCCCGGGTGCGCAGGTTGACATGGTGGTCTAGGCGCCGGGCGAGCTGGGTGTAGGTGGCGGTGGGGTCGCGGCCGGGGTCGGGGGCGCCGGCCAAGGCGATGGACGTGATGCCGCCGTACATCCGCGCGGCCATCGTCACGCTCGCCGGATCAGGCTTGCGAATAGGCGAGTTGCTCGGCCTCAAGGTGTCGGACGTCGACTTCAAGGCCGGCACCATCCGCGTCGAGCGCCAGCGCCTCCAGTCCGGGAAGGTCGGCCTGCCGAAGACCGCCAAGTCCCGGCGCACCGTCCCGGTCGGCGAGGTCGTCACAGACGCCCTCCTCACGCACCTCGCCGCACGCCCCTCCAAGGAGTGGCTGTTCAGGATGGAGGAGGGTGAGCCCCTCAACTACCGCCGCTGGAAGACGGAGTGGAACTGCGCTCGCAGGACGCTCCAAGCGGCGGAGGCCGAGGCGGCCGAGCGGGAGAGCCGTAAGCCCGGCGAGTTGCCGCACATGGTGACCCACGACCTGCGCCACTTCTACGCCTCCGCCCTCATCGCCGGCGGAGCGAGCGGCAAGCAGGTCCAGCTCGTCCTCGGCCACGCGTCCGCCGTCATCACGCTGCGGATCTACGCGCACCTGTGGCCCGGAGAAGAAGACCGCACCCGCTCCGTCATGGACGCCGTTCTCGGCGGCCTGCGGACCGGGTGCGGACAGGTAGGCGATGCGACCCGCGAAACCGCAGGTCAGGCTGCCTAGCCATAGATCAAGCCTTCTTGGTCTCCCAGAAGATCTTGTCGATCTGGGCGATGTAGTCCAGCGCCTTCTGGCCCGTGGCCGGGTCGGTCGAGCCCTTGGCGGCCGAGAGGGCCTTCAGGGCGTCGTTGACCAGCTGGTGCAGCTCCGGGTACTTCTCGAAGTGCGGCGGCTTGAAGTAGTCGCTCCACAGCACGGAGACGTGGTGCTTCGCGAGCTCCGCGCGCTGCTCCTTGATGGTGGTGGCGCGCGCCTGGAAGTGCGGGTCGTCGTTGCCGGCCATCTTTTCCTGGATGGCCTTCACCGACTCCGCCTCGATGCGGGCCTGGGCCGGGTCGTACACGCCGCAGGGCAGGTCGCAGTGGGCGCTGACCTTGACCTTGGGGGCGAACAGGCGGGAAAGCATGAAGCAATCCTTCCTCGTGATCGTCTTCTCAGGTGCGACATTACTCCCCGGGGGAGGGGATTTCGCGAGTGCCCCCATGGGCTTAGGACAAAAGTCCGGGGTGAGACTGAGACTGGTGGAGGACGAACCGGGGAGGTGCCGGGTGATGCCGGAGCTGTCGCAGGATGCCGAACGGGGGAGGGCGGAGCGGCCCTTCGGCTGGGTCGAGGTGACCGGGCCGTCGATGGTGCCCACGCTGTACCACGGCGATTGGCTCGTGGTGCGGCACCGGGGCCGGATCAGGCCCGGCGACATCGTCGTCCTGCGCCATCCGTTCCAGCAGGACCTGCTCGTCGTCAAGCGCGCGGCGGAGCGCCGTGAGGGCGGCTGGTGGGTGCTCGGGGACAACGCGTACGCCGGTGGCGACAGCACCGACTACGGGCCCGTGCCCGACGAGCTGATCCTGGGCAAGGTCCGTTTCCGCTACCGGCCGCTGAAGCCGGATCAGCGCTCGCCGCTCGCCGTGCTGCGCTGGGCGCTGTCGGCCGCCAGGCCGGTCCTGCCCGACCGGTCCGCCTCCAGGCGCTTGCGGGCGCGGTAGGCCGCCACGTTGGCGCGGGTGGCGCAGCGGTCGGAGCAGTAGCGCCGGGAGCGGTTCGTGGAGGTGTCCAGGTAGGCGTTGCGGCACGGTGCCGCCTCGCACAGGCCGAGGCGGTCCACGCCGTACTCCGTCAGGTGGAACGCCAGGCCCATCGCCGCGATGGCCGCGAAGCCGGCGGTCGCGTTGGAGGGATGGTCCGCCAGGTGCATGTGCCACAGCGGGCGGCCGTCGTCGTCCCGGAAGTCGTGGCCGGAGATCTGCGGGCTCACCGGGAACTCCAGCAGCAGTGAGTTCAGCAGGTCCACCGCGAGGGTCTCGTCGCCGCCGTCCGCCGCCTCGAAGACCGCACGCAGCCGGGCCCGGACCGAGCGGAACCGCGTCACGTCCGCGTCGGTGGCGCGGCGGGCCGCCGACTGGTTGACCCCGAACAGGTCGCGGACGGCCTCGACCGAGGTCAGAGAGTCCTTGCCCCGGCCCGGTTCCTCGCTGTTGACGAGACGTACCGCGTAATCCGAGTAATAGGCCAGTTCCACTTGTAGTCCTTACGGAGGCGTTCTATGGTCGTGATGCGGTCGGGGTAACAGCCGGTCGTGCATCCAGGGTATTACGTGACGTGTGTTACATGGCATCTCATGACGGAGGGGCTCGATGACGGACACGGACACCACGACGACCGGCGCCGACTGGCAGGCCTGGCAGGAGAGCTGGGACCGCCAGCAGGGGTGGTACATGCCCGACCGGGAGGAACGCTTCCGGACCATGCTCGACATGGTCGAGGCCCTCGTCGGCACCGCCCCGCGCGTGCTGGACCTCGCGTGCGGCACGGGAACCATCACGGCCCGCCTGCTCGCCCGGTTCCCGGAGGCCACCAGCACCGGCGTCGACCTCGACCCGGCGCTCCTCGCCATCGCCGAGGGCACCTTCGCGGGCGACGAGCGGGTCACCCTCGTCACCGCCGACCTCAAGGACCCCGACTGGCCCGCCAAGCTGCCGTACGAGTCGTACGACGCCGTCCTGACCGCCACGGCCCTGCACTGGCTCCACAGCGAACCCCTCGCGGCCCTCTACGGTCAGGTCGCGGAGCTCGTCCGCGACGGCGGTGTCTTCATGAACGCGGACCACATGATCGACGACGCCACGCCCCGGATCAACGCGGCGGAGCGCGCACTGCGGCACGCCCGTATGGATCAGGCCAAGCGGGACGGGGCCCTGAACTGGGCCGAGTGGTGGCAGGTGGCGGCCAAGGATCCGGTGCTGGCCGAGCCGACGGCCAAGCGCTTCGAGATCTACGGCGAACACGCGGACGGCGACATGCCGTCGGCGGCGTGGCACGCGCGCGTGCTGCGCGAGAAGGGGTTCGGGGAGGCGCGGCCGGTGTGGTGCTCGCCCGCGGACACGTTGTTGCTGGGGCTGAAGTAGCGGGGGCATGAGAAGGGGCGGTACGGGGATCCCCGTACCGCCCCTTCTCCGATCGCGCCGGCTCGCTACAGCACCTTCGACAGGAACGACTGCGTCCGTTCGTGCTGCGGGTTCGTCAGTACTTCCCTCGGGTCGCCGGACTCGACCACCACGCCGTCGTCCATGAAGACCAGGCTGTCGCCGACCTCCCGGGCGAAGCCCATCTCGTGGGTGACGACGATCATCGTCATGCCGGACTCGGCGAGGTCGCGCATGACGTCCAGGACGTCGCCGACCAGCTCCGGATCGAGGGCCGAGGTCGGCTCGTCGAACAGCATCAGCTTCGGGTCCATCGCCAGCGCCCGGGCGATCGCCACACGCTGCTGCTGGCCGCCGGAGAGCTGCGAGGGGTAGTTCTGCGCCTTGTCGGCCAGCCCCACCCGCTCCAGGAGCTCAAGCGCGCGCTCCCTGGCCTCGGCCCTGCTGGTGCCCTTGACCTGGACCGGCGCCTCCATGATGTTCTCCACGGCCGTCATGTGCGGGAACAGGTTGAAGCGCTGGAAGACCATGCCGATGTCCCGGCGCTTGACCGCGACCTCGGCGTCCTTCAGCTCGTACAGCTTGTCGCCCTTCTGGCGGTAGCCGACCAGCTCACCGTCGACGTACAGCCGCCCGGCGTTGATCTTCTCCAGGTGGTTGATGCAGCGCAGGAAGGTCGACTTGCCGGAGCCGGAGGGGCCGATGAGGCAGAACACCTCGCCGGACTTCACTTCCAGGTCGATGCCCTTGAGGACCTCGACGAGCCCGAAGGACTTGTGGACGCCTTCGGCCTTCACCATGGCGGTCATGCGGTACCTCCCGCCGACGGACGGTTCGACAGGGACAGCAGGTTCGCCCTGATCTTCTGCAGCGGAGTCGCCGGCAGGCTGCGGCTCGAACCGCGGGCGTAGTACCGCTCCAGGTAGTACTGGCCGACGCTGAAGACCGAGGTCAGCACCAGGTACCAGGCCGCGGCGAGGAACAGCATCTCGGCCGGGGCGCCGGAGGTCTGGCCGATGTCCTGGGCGACGCGGAGCAGCTCCGAGTACTGGACCACGGACACCAGCGAGGTCGTCTTCAGCATGTTGATGACCTCGTTGCCCGTGGGCGGCACGATCACGCGCATCGCCTGCGGGACGACGATCCGGCGCAGCGTCTTGCCGTGGCTCATGCCCAGCGCGTGCGCCGCCTCGGTCTGGCCCTCGTCGACCGAGAGCAGACCGGCCCGGCAGATCTCCGCCATGTACGCCGCCTCGTTGAGGCCGAGGCCCAGCAGTGCCGTCAGGAACGGGGTCATGAACTGCGACCACTCGTCCTTGTAGACCGGCCCGAGGTTGATGTACTCGAAGACCAGGCCCAGGTTGAACCAGACGATGAGCTGGACCAGGACCGGGGTGCCGCGGAAGAACCAGATGTAGAACCACGCGATGGACGAGGTGACCGGGTTCTTCGACAGGCGCATCACCGCCAGCAGGATGCCGCCGACGACGCCGATCAGCATGCACAGCACCGTGAGCAGAAGGGTCTTGCCCACGCCGCTGAGGATGCGGTCGTTGAAGAAGTAGTCCGGGATCGCCCCCCAGTTGATCCTGCCCTGGGAGAACGCGTAGACGATGCCGCCCAGCACGGCGAGGGCGACGACGGCCGAGACGTACCGGCCGTAGTGACGGACCGGAATGGCCTTGATGGCCTCCGGGCCGGCCGGCGGGGTGTCCGCCGGCCCGTCCGTCTTGTCGATGTCAACAGTCACGGGTGTTGCCTTTCAGTGCCCGCCGGCCGCGGTCACTTGCCGCCGTTGATGGTGGCTTCCTTGACGGCGCCGTCCGCGACGCCCCACTTCTCGATGATCTTGCCGTACTCGCCGTTCTCGATGATCGCGTCCAGCGCGGCCTTCAGGGCGTCCCGCAGCTGCGTGTTGTCCTTGGCCACCGCGATGCCGTACGGCGCGGCCTCGACCTGCTCGCCGACCAGCTGGAAGTCGTTGCCGCCACCGGAGGTCTTCACGGCGTACGCGGCCACGGGGAAGTCGGAGGAACCGGCGTCGGCGCCGCCCGCGCGCAGGCGGGTCTGGGCCTGCTGGTCGTTGTCGAAGGCCTCGATGGACAGCTTCTTGCCGGCCGGGCACTTCTTCGCCTCGGCCTTGGCGAGGTCCTCGGAGACCGTGCCGCGCTGCAGCACGATCTTCTTGCCGCACAGGTCGGACCAGGTCTTGATGCCCTGGTCGTCGCCCTTCTTGGTGTAGATCGAGACACCGGCGGTGAAGTAGTCCACGAAGTCGACGCCCTCGCCGACCTTCTTGCCGGTGTCGGAGTCGACGCCCTCCTGGCGGTCCTTGGTGTCGGTCATCGCGGACATGGCGATGTCGTACCGCTTGGAGCGCAGACCCGTGATCAGCGTGTCGAACGTGCCGTTCTCGAACTCGAACGTCACGCCCAGCTGCTTGCCCATCGCGGCCGCGAGGTCCGGGTCGATGCCGACCGTCTTGCCGGAGCTGTCCTTGAACTCGACCGGCGCGTAGGCGATGTCGGAACCGACCTTGATGGTGCCCTTGTCACGGATCGACTGCGGCAGCTTGTCGGCCAGCGGTGCCGAGGGCGCCGAGGCGGTGTCGGTGCTGTCCGAGCCGCTGTCCTTGGTCTGGTCACCGCAACCGGTGAGCAGCAGAGCGCCTGCGACCGCGATCGCACCGACCGCTGCTAGCCGGTTGTGCGCGGCGGTCGTACGACGGGTGGAGCTTGCGGTCATGGTGGGTTCCTCCGGCGGATGGGTGGAGTTGCCGATGGGGCGGGCAACGGCCGATGGGTTCGGCAGGTGCCTTGGGTCCTGGGTCGACGAGAGCACACGCCTTCGAGTGTCGCGACCTCGTGTGATTACGGCATCTTGCCATTCGGACGAAGGCATTCAGGGGGCCCGCCATGTCAAAATCGGATAACGGGCGACCCCCGAACCGCACCAGGTCGGTACATCCCGACCGCACCATCTGCGGGAATCTGTCCTTCCGGCCGGAAGATCTTCGGCGCATCTCGGGATGCGGACGATCGGGTCTGTGCTGGTCGGGGCCGGTTGAGCGCCCCTGCGGTGGCCGTCAAGGAGCTCTTGAGGGTTTGTGCCTGGAATGCCGTCATGATTCATGTCACCGGCACGGAGGCGTTCGCCTCGGGTTCCGCGGTGTTGCGTGTGATCTTGCAGGCCTTGCGCGGAATCGACTCGTCGTCGGCGCCGTCCGTCCGGTAAGAAGGTTCTTTACACCCCTCATCCGGGGCTCAGGGCGCGTGTGCGGCGCGCCCGTCGCGTATGTGCCCGTGCGTATCCCGTGCACAGCACCATCAGGGCCGTACGCGGTGCCCGCCCACTTCTCAACCAGGAGTGGCCACCCTCAAACCATGAAGACCTAAGGGGTAGAACAAAGTGGCAGCGGAGATCGTCAATCCTCGCAGCGACAGCAGTACGGAGCAGGAAGCCGGGGCCGAGCCCCTCGATTCCTTCGATCCGGCGTTCGCGCTGCACCGCGGCGGCAAGATGGCCGTGCAGGCCACCGTGCCGGTCCGCGACAAGGACGACCTGTCCCTGGCGTACACGCCCGGCGTCGCGAAGGTGTGCAGTGCCATCGCGGAGCAGCCGGACCTGGTCCACGACTACACGTGGAAGTCGTCGGTCGTCGCCGTCGTGACGGACGGTACGGCCGTGCTCGGACTCGGCGACATCGGGCCCGAGGCCTCCCTTCCGGTGATGGAGGGGAAGGCGATCCTGTTCAAGCAGTTCGGGGGCGTGGACGCGGTTCCGATCGCGCTGGACTGCACGGACGTCGACGAGATCGTCGAGACCGTGGTGCGGCTCGCGCCGTCGTTCGGTGGCGTGAACCTGGAGGACATCTCGGCGCCGCGGTGCTTCGAGATCGAGCGGAAGCTGCAGGAGCGGCTGAACATTCCGGTCTTCCACGACGACCAGCACGGTACGGCGGTGGTGACGCTGGCGGCGCTGCGGAACGCGGCGAAGCTGACCGGTCGTGGGATCGGGGAGTTGCGGGCCGTCATCTCGGGTGCGGGAGCGGCGGGTGTCGCGATCGCGAAGATGCTGGTCGAGGCCGGAATCGGGGATGTCGCCGTCGCGGACCGGAAGGGGATCGTGTCGGGGGACCGGGACGATCTGACGTCGGTCAAGCGGGAGCTGGCCTCGTTCACGAACAAGGCGGGGATCATCGGGTCGCTGGAGACGGCGCTGGAAGGTGCGGACGTCTTCATCGGCGTGTCCGGCGGTACGGTGCCGGAGGCCGCGGTGGCGTCGATGGCTCCGGGGGCGTTCGTGTTCGCCATGGCCAACCCGAATCCTGAGGTGCACCCCGATGTGGCGCACAAGTACGCGGCCGTGGTGGCCACCGGGCGGTCGGACTTCCCGAACCAGATCAACAACGTGCTGGCGTTCCCCGGGATCTTCGCGGGGGCGTTGCAGGTGCGGGCCTCCCGGATCACCGAGGGGATGAAGCTCGCGGCGGCCGAGGCGCTGGCCGCGGTGGTCGGGGACGACCTCGCCGCGGACTACGTGATTCCGTCGCCGTTCGACGAGCGGGTGGCTCCGGCCGTTACGGCGGCGGTGGCTGCGGCGGCTCGGGCGGCGGGGGTTGCTCGGCGGTAGCCGTTGCGATGAGCAAGCCTGCACGGAGTTGAGTCGTGTTGTGATGGCCCCGTCCGGTTGGGCGGGGCCGTTTCTTTACCTTGGGTGCGGCTGTTCGGGTGGGTGGCCGGGGGCACTATGACCCGACCCACTCCGGCGACAGGGCGTGTGTCACAGCACCCCCTGGTTCCCCGCACCGCCGGCGGAGCCTATCGTCAAGGTCATGTTCGCTGTCTACGCCGCCCGAATCGACCGCGACCAGCCGCTCTCCGGCCTTGAGTCGGGAGAGCGTCCGGCTCCCGAGGCCCGCCCCGGCTGGAGTGTCGTCAACGTCAAGGCCGCCTCCCTCAACCATCACGACCTGTGGTCCCTGCGCGGCGTCGGCCTCGCGGAGGACAAGCTGCCGATGATCCTCGGCTGTGACGCCGCCGGCGTCGACGAGGACGGCAACGAGGTCGTCCTGCACTCCGTCGTCGGACAGAGCGGGCACGGCGTCGGCCCCAAGGAGCCCCGCTCCATCCTCACCGAGCG
The DNA here is from genome assembly GCF_040295365.1 of Streptomyces sp. NPDC002838. Lineage (NCBI taxonomy): Bacteria > Bacillati > Actinomycetota > Actinomycetes > Kitasatosporales > Streptomycetaceae > Streptomyces > Streptomyces sp. NPDC002838. Next base: position 16,313 of record NZ_JBEOVF010000036.1, read on the forward strand.
TTATCAGGGGACGTTCGCCGAGCAGGTCGCCGTACCGACGTGGAATCTGCTCCCGAAGCCCAAGGAGCTCTCCTTCGAGGAGGCCGCCTGTCTGCCCACCGCCTGGCTGACGGCGTACCGGATGCTGTTCACGAACGCGGGCGTCAGGCCCGGTGACTCCGTGCTCGTGCAGGGCGCGGGGGGCGGTGTCGCCACGGCCGCGATCGTGCTCGGGAAGGCGGCCGGGCTGCGGGTCTTCGCCACCAGCCGGGACGAGGCCAAGCGGAAGCGGGCGGTTGAGCTCGGGGCCGTGGAGGCCCTGGAGTCGGGGGCTCGGCTGCCGCAGCGCGTCGATGCCGTCATCGAGACCGTGGGTGCCGCCACCTGGTCGCACTCGGTCAAGTCGCTGAAGCCGGGGGGCACGCTCGTCATCTCCGGGGCCACCAGCGGTGACCGGCCCTCGCACGCCGAGCTGACCCGGATCTTCTTCCTGGAGCTCAAGATCGTGGGATCGACGATGGGGACCAAGGACGAGCTGGAGGACCTGCTCTCCTTCTGCGCCGCCACCGGTGTGCGCCCGGTCATCGACGAGGTGCTGCCTCTGGACCGGGCCCGCGAGGGCTTTGAGCGGATGGAGTCCGGGGAGCAGTTCGGCAAGATCGTCCTCACGAACGGCTAGTAGTTCCTTCTGACTTGCGGCCGGTCCGGCTCCGTTCCCGGGCCGGCCGTTGGTGTGTGCGCGTGTCAACCATGGTTGACAAATGGGTCGCGTCAACGTAGGTTGACGTCATGAGTGAAGCAACGGATCTCGCCGAGCGTGCGGGTGATCGCGATCCCCGGGTCGGGCTGCGGGCCGTCGCCGCGCTGCGCCGGCTGCTGGAGCAGTTGGAGGCCGTGCAGGTGCGCAGCGCGCGCAATCAGGGCTGGTCGTGGCAGGAGATCGCCGCGGAACTCGGTGTGAGCAGGCAGGCCGTGCACAAGAAGTACGGGAGGCATTGATGTTCGAGCGGTTCACGAAGGACGCCCGGGACGTGGTGCGGGGGGCGGTCGAGCACGCGGAAGGGGCGGGGGCGCAGTCCGTGGACGCGGAGCATGTGCTGCTTGCTCTGCTCGATCGGGAGGGCAGTCGGGGCTCGTTCGCCTTGGCCGCGGTCGGGCTGGGGGAGCGGAGGGAAGAGGTCCGGGCGGCGCTGGTCGAGGCGCGGCGGCGTGCCGGGTTGTCCCAGGCCGAGGCCGATGCCCTGGCGGGACTGGGGATCGACGTCTCGGAGATCGTCGCCCGCGTCGAGGAGGTGCACGGCGTCGGGGCGATGTCCGGCGACCGGAAGGACAAGGGGTGGTGGGCGGGCCGCCGGTCCTTCAGCCGGGGCGCCAAGGAGGTGCTGGAGAAGGCCTTGCGTATCGCCGTCGCCCGTCGCGACCGTCACATCGGCGACGAGCACATCCTGTTGGCTCTCACCGTCCGGCCCGGCGTCCCCGCAGAGGTTCTCGCCGACCACGGGGTGACGTACGAATCGCTGACGCGCGTGCTGTACGGCGGGGGAGAGGCCAAGGCGGGCTGACCGGTGCGTGGTGGGAGGCGTGCGGGGAGGGCGGCGGGCTGCTCGGTGGCCCGCCGCCCGGCCAGCGCGTGAACGACGCTCCGGCAGCCTGCATCCAGGAGGCCTTCGCGTCTAGGCCTTCGCGTCTAGGCCTTCGGGGCGCGCAGCAGTGCCCCGATGTGTGCCGCCGCCGTCGAGAGGTGGCGGCGGGCGTCGCGGAGCTGGTCGGGTGTGACGCCGTGGTCCCGGGCGGCGTCGCGGATGTCGTCCCGGAAGCGGTCGAGCAGGCGGTCCAGGTCGCGGGCCGGGTCGCCGGTGGAGTCCTCGTGGGCCCAGGCCGGCTCGTACTCCGCAGGGAAGTCCTCCGGGGTGTGCGAGTACTCGGCGGTCGGTGCCGCCTTCTCCGCGTTGCCGTGGCCCCGGCCGAAGCCGAAGTCCTTCCCGAACTCCTTGCCGTAGTCCTTTCCGAACTCGCCGAACTCCTTGGCCAGTTCCGTCAGGCCCTCACGCACCCCTGTCGGCCAGTCGCCCCGGGTGAAGTGGTCCTGAACCTGCTCCTGGACCCTCCGGGCGATGCGCTGCACCTCCTCCTGCGCCTGCGCCCGGGCCCGCTCCTGCGCCTCCTTGGCCTGACGACGGGCCCGTTGGGCCTCCTCGCGGGCCCGTCGGCTCTCGTCCTTGGCACGCCGGGCCTGCTCCTTCCACTCCTGCTTGACGCGGCGCATCTCCTCCTTGGCGGCGCGCCAGGCCTCCTTGTCGGCGTGCTCCCCGAAGTCCCCGAAGGGGCCCTCCTGTTCGCCACCGGCCCGCGGCCCGCCCTCGCGGCGCGCCTCGGAGGCCGCCGCCCGGATCTCGCGCCGCAGGTCGCCCGCCGCGCCGCGCACATCGGCCCGGATCTCGGCGGCGAGCTCCGCGACCGACTCGCGGATCTCCAGCTCCAGGTCGGCCAGTTCGCCGCTGCGGTCGGCCAGTTCGGCGCGGCCCGCGTCCGTGATGGCGTACACCTTGCGGCCGCCCTCGGTGGTGTGGGTGACCAGGCCCTCGGCTTCCAGCTTGGCCAGGCGCGGATAGACGGTGCCCGCCGACGGCGCGTACAGGCCCTGGAAGCGCTCCTCCAGGAGGCGGATCACCTCGTAGCCGTGGCGCGGGGCCTCGTCCAGCAGCTTCAGCAGATAGAGGCGGAGGCGGCCGTGGGCGAAGACGGGAGGCATGTCAGAGCACCTTCTTGTCGGTCGTGCTGTCGGCCGGGGCGCTGGTCGAGTCCGCGCCCGGGCCGGAAGCGGAATTGTCTCCCGAGTCGCCCTGGGGGCCGTCCGCCGGGTCGCCCTGCGGACTGTCCGTCGGGTCGCCGGTGCCGGACTTGGTGTCCTTCGCCCACGCGTCGGAGTTCCCCATGTCGTCCCACCGCTCGTCCTCGTCCTCCCGGGGCGGCCTGCGCAGCAGGGCGATGGAGCCGGAGAGGGTCGTCGCCCGCAGCTTGCCGCTGCCCGTGCCGAGGCGGCCGGTGATCCGGTGCGCGCCCCACTGGCCGTGCACCCGGAGGCCGTCGAAGGCGTTGGAGATCGTGCCGCTCGCGGTGTTCGCCTCGACCTCCGCATCCGCCGGATGCGGCAGCCGGATGGCGATTTCGCCCGAGACGCTGGTCAGCCGCACATCGGTGGGGCCGTCCGGATCGAGGTCGACGATCATGGAGCCGCTGACCGAGTCGGCCCGCACGGAGGAGCCGGAGCCCTCCACCACGGTGAGGTCGCCGGAGACGGAGTTGAACCTCAGGTCTCCGGTGACGGCCTGGGCCTCCAGGTTCCCGGAGACCGTGTCGGCGCGGACCGGGCCGGACAGCCCGACGAGTGTCGTGTCACCGGTGACGCCCTTCACCACGGACGTCCCGCGCACTCCGGAGACGACGGCACCGGCGCTGATCACGCCCACCTCGACGCGGGTCTCGGCCGGCACGGCCAGGGAGACGACGGCACTGCGCCGCCAGCCCTTGCGGTCGAGCCACTTCAGGAAGCCCTTCCACGGCAGGTCGTCGTACGCCACGGTGAGCGTGCCGTCCTCCTGGGTCACCACCAGGGGTGGTCCCTCGAGGTGGGAGACCTCCAGGCGGGCGGAACCTTCGTCCGTGCCCACCACGTTCACCGTTCCGTCGACGATGCGTACGTGGAGGGCCGTGACGGGATCGTCGAACGTGAGCTTCGCGGGCTCCGTGACGGACCACTCGGACATGGTGCAGACCTCCCCGTCGTGACGCGCCATATCGCGTCTCCATGCAATTCACGATATATCGCGGGGAGGGAAAGTCAAGACACTCGTTTTGGGGATGTCTGACGCCTCGAGAGCCTCAAAAATGTCTCAAAAGTTCTCAAATGGGGCGAATAACCCTAGCGTGTGACCATGTCGACGGAAGCCGCCCGTACCGGTCCCGCCCCCGGCGCCCTGCTGTTGTGCCGGGCGGTGCCCGACTCCGTCGCCCCCGCAGCCCGGTTGCTGCGCGAACGGACGCTGCTCACGCGCGCGGGCGAGGACTGGAGCGTCCTCGTCCCCGAGGGCACGCCCTGGCGGCACGGCGCCGACCCCGTCGACCGCGTCGCCACCGGCTGGGCCACCGCTCTCGCCGTCGGCGCCGCCTGTCCCGTACTCGCCCTGTGGTGGGACGCCGACCGGGCCGGCTACACCCTCGCCTCCGGCTTCCGCCGCCCCGTCGGCTACGTCTGGCTGGCCAACGGCACCCCCGCGGGCGAGGACGAGGCCATGCGCACCTTCGCCGGGCGCCTGGGCCTCGACCCGGTCATGGACCTGGAGTCTCTCGACCGGCTCACGAAACCCGACTCCGCGGCCGACGCCCACGCCCGCCTGCGCGGCCTGCTCGCCGTTCTCACGCGTGCGGGCGTCTCCCTACCCGTGGGCCTCACCCCCGGCGAACCCGCCGAGCGCCTCAGCGCGGCTGCCCACGTCCGTCCGGACGCCCGGCAGATCGGGGAGATGGGGCCGGGACGGCGCGACGCGGTCCACGGAAGCCGTATGACTCCCTGGCTCCCCTGGGCGGGCGGGCCCCAGGCTCACGCCCTGTCCCTCGCCCAGGTGGCGGTCGGCCTCCCGCTCACGGCCTGGGGCGTACGGCGCCGCAGTGGCGGCTGGATCACCGCGGGGGTGCTCTTGCTGGCGCACGGCGCGCTGGGACTCGCGTACGAATTGGCCCACCCGCGCGACTGACATCCGCGCGACTGACATCCGCGCGACTGACCCCCGCGCGACCGACAACCACGAAGCTCCCTACTCGTCGTCCTCGTCGTCCTCGTCGTCCAGCCGGGCCAGCCACGTCGCCAGCCGCTCCACCGGCACCTCGAAGTCCGGGTTCAGATCGACGAAGGTCCGCAGCTGCTCGGCGAGCCACTCGAAGGTGACCTCCTCCTCGCCGCGCCGCTTCTGAAGTTCCTCGATTCCGCGGTCGGTGAAGTACATGGGTTGTTCTCCTGCGTTCGTACGGGATGGTGGTGCCGGAAACAGCCTAAGGACTGGGTGGGGGGCCCGGAGTCCGCGAGGCCGTGCGGGCAGGGAAAGGCCCGGTCCCCGAAACTCGGGACCGGGCCTTTCCGCAGTGCCGGTGAGGACTACGCGTCGAACACCTCACGCACCAGCTGCTCCTGCTCGGCCTGGTGCCGCTTCGCGGAACCCACCGCCGGCGAAGAGCCGTGCGGACGGGAAATCCGCCGCAGCCGCTCGCCGTGCGGCACGTCCGCGCCGACCGCCAGGTCGAGGTGGTCGATCAGGTTGAGGGCGATGAAGGGCCATGCACCCTGGTTCGCCGGCTCCTCCTGGGCCCACAGGTACTTCTCGGCGTTCGGGTACTTGGCGATCTCGGCCTCGAGCTCGGCACCCGGGAGCGGGTACAGGCGCTCGATGCGGATGATCGCCGTGTCCGTGGCGCCGCGCTTCTTCCGCTCGGCATCGAGGTCGTAGTAGACCTTGCCCGCGGTGAAGACGACCTTCTTGACCGCGGCCGGGTCGACCGACGCGTCCCCGATGACCGGCTGGAACTGACCGGTCGTGAACTCGTCCGCCTTGGACGCCGCGGCCTTCAGACGCAGCATCGACTTCGGGGTGAAGACGACCAGCGGCTTGTGGTGCGGGTTGTGCACCTGCCACCGCAGGAGGTGGAAGTAGTTCGACGGCGACGTCGGCATCGCGACCGTCATGTTGTTCTGGGCGCAGAGCTGCAGGAAGCGCTCCGGGCGGGCCGAGGAGTGGTCCGGGCCCTGGCCCTCGTAGCCGTGGGGCAGGAGCAGGACGACGCCGGAGGTCTGGGCCCACTTCTGCTCCGCCGACGAGATGAACTCGTCCACGACCGTCTGGGCGCCGTTGACGAAGTCGCCGAACTGGGCCTCCCACATCACCAGCGCGTCGGGACGCGCCAGCGAGTAGCCGTACTCGAAGCCCATCACCGCGTATTCGGAGAGGAGGGAGTTGTAGACGTTGTAACGCGCCTGCTCCTCCGCGAGGTACATCAGCGGCGTGAACTCCTCGCCCGTCTCACGGTCGATGATCACCGCGTGGCGCTGGCCGAACGTACCGCGCTGGGAGTCCTGGCCGGACAGCCGGACCGGGACGCCCTCCAGCAGGAGGGAGCCGACCGCGAGGGTCTCGCCCATGCCCCAGTCGATCGTGCCGTCCTCGACCATCGACGCCCGGCGCTGCAGCTGCGGCAGCAGACGCGGGTGGACGGTGATGTGGTCGGGGATGTTGACCTGGGACTCGGCGATCCGCTTGACGACCTCCGTGGTGACCGCGGTGTTGACAGCGACCGGGAACTCCGCCTGCGGGTCCGAGGGCTCCACCGACGGGGGCTGCGAGGTGGCCTCGCGGACCTCCGTGAAGACCTTCTCCAGCTGGCCCTGGTAGTCCTGGAGGGCCTGCTCGGCCTCTTCCAGGGTGATGTCGCCCCGGCCGATCAGCGACTCGGTGTACAGCTTGCGCACCGAGCGCTTCTTGTCGATCAGGTCGTACATCAGCGGCTGCGTGAAGGCCGGGTTGTCCGACTCGTTGTGACCGCGGCGGCGGTAGCAGATGAGGTCGATCACGACGTCCTTGTTGAACGCCTGGCGGAACTCGAAGGCCAGGCGAGCGACGCGGACGACGGCCTCGGGGTCGTCGCCGTTCACGTGGAAGATCGGCGCCTCGATCATGCGGGCCACGTCCGTCGCGTACATCGAGGAACGCGAGGACTCGGGCGCCGCCGTGAAGCCGACCTGGTTGTTGATGACGACGTGGACCGTGCCGCCCGTGCGGTAGCCGCGCAGCTGCGACATGTTCAGCGTCTCGGCGACCACACCCTGCCCCGCGAAGGCAGCGTCGCCGTGCAGGGCGATCGGCAGGACCGTGAAGTCCGTGCCGCCCTTGCCGATGATGTCCTGCTTGGCGCGGGCGACGCCCTCCAGGACCGGGTCGACCGCCTCCAGGTGCGAGGGGTTGGCGGTGAGCGAGACCTTGATCTGCTCGCCGTCCAGGCCCGTGAAGGTGCCCTCGGCGCCCAGGTGGTACTTCACGTCGCCGGAGCCGTGCATCGACTTCGGGTCGAGGTTGCCCTCGAACTCGCGGAAGATCTGCGCGTACGACTTGCCGACGATGTTCGCGAGGACGTTCAGGCGGCCGCGGTGGGCCATGCCGATGACGACCTCGTCCAGGCGCGACTCGGCCGCCGAGTCGATCACCGCGTCGAGGAGCGGGATGACGGACTCGCCGCCCTCCAGGGAGAAGCGCTTCTGACCGACGTACTTCGTCTGCAGGAAGGTCTCGAAGGCCTCCGCCGCGTTCAGCCGGCGCAGGATGCGCAGCTGCTCCTCGCGCTCCGGCTTGGAGTGCGGACGCTCGATGCGGTCCTGGATCCACTTGCGCTGCTTCGGGTCCTGGATGTGCATGAACTCGACACCGGTGGTGCGGCAGTACGAGTCGCGCAGCACACCGAGGATGTCGCGCAGCTTCATCATCGACTTGCCGGCGAAGCCGCCGACGGCGAACTCGCGCTCCAGGTCCCACAGGGTGAGGCCGTGCTCGGTGATGTCCAGGTCGGGGTGCTTGCGCTGCTGGTACTCCAGCGGGTCGGTGTCGGCCATGACGTGGCCGCGGACCCGGTAGGAGTGGATCAGCTCGAAGACGCGGGCGGCCTTCGTGACGTCGTCGTCGTGCGAGGCGTCGATGTCCTTGAGCCAGCGGACCGGCTCGTAGGGGATCCGCAGGGCCTCGAAGATCTCGTCGTAGAAGTCGTTCTCGCCGAGCAGCAGGTTCGCGACGATGCGCAGGAACTCGCCGGACGCGGCGCCCTGGATGACCCGGTGGTCGTACGTCGACGTCAGGGTCATGACCTTGGAGATGCCCAGCTTGTTGAGCGTGTCCTGGGAGGTGCCCTGGAACTCGGCCGGGTAGTCCATCGAGCCGACGCCCATGATGACCGACTGGCCGGGCATCAGGCGCGGGACCGAGTGGACCGTGCCGAGGCCGCCCGGGTTGGTCAGCGAGACCGTGACGCCGGTGAAGTCGTCCATCGTCAGCTTGCCGTCGCGGGCGCGGCGGACGATGTCCTCGTAGGCCTGCCAGAACTCGAAGAAGTTCAGCGTCTCGGCCTTCTTGATGCCGGCGACGACGAGCTGACGGTCGCCGTTCGGCTTCACCAGATCGATCGCCAGGCCGAAGTTGATGTGCGGCGGCTTGACGAGGGTCGGCTTGCCGTCCTTCTCGGCGTAGTGCCAGTTCATCGACGGCATGGCCTTGATGGCCTGCACCATCGCGTAGCCGATCAGGTGCGTGAAGGAGATCTTCCCGCCCCGGGCGCGCTTGAGGTGGTTGTTGATGACGATGCGGTTGTCGAAGAGCAGCTTCACCGGGACCGCGCGCACGGACGTGGCCGTGGGCAGCTCCAGGGAGGCGTTCATGTTCTTCGCGACCGCGGCGGCCGGGCCGCGCAGCGTGACCAGCTCCGGTCCCGCGCCGTCCGCGGACGCGGCGGCGGGCTCGGCCTTGGCCGCCGGCTTCGCGGCGGCAGGCTTGGCTGCCGGGGCTGCCGGGGCGGCCTTCGCGGGCGCCGGAGCGGCGGCCGCGGGCTTCGCGGCGGGCGCCGGGGCCGGAGCCTGGGCCTGCTTCGGAGCCTGCGCGGGTGCCTGGGCCTGGGCAGGCGGGGCAGCAGGGGTGGACGGGGCCGTCGTGGTCCCTGCGGCCCCCGCGGCCGCAGTACCCGCCGGAGCCGAGGCGGCGGCCGCGCCCGGCTTGTAGTCGGCGAAGAAGTCCCACCAGGCTCGGTCTACCGAATTCGGGTCCTGGAGGTACTGCTGATAGATCTCATCGACGAGCCACTCGTTGGGTCCGAACGCGGCAGCGGGGTTCTTGCCCGCTTGGTCGGCGTCGGTCGAGATGCTCGAGTTACTGGGGGACTGTGGCGACACGGCGGCAACCGCCCTCTTCCGCTTCACAAGGTGATGGACAGCGGGAATTAAGGCTACGCCTCCAAGACCGCGAAGGTCAGGCCGGGCCCGTTCATCGTCGCGTAAGTCACATCAAACAGCGTGTTTCAGGGGTGGAAATGGCGGGAAACAAGCGTGGTTCCGCTTCGGCAGGGAAGGGCTGAGCGGGCCCCAGCGCGACGACGGCGCGGGCCTGTGCCTGATCACACGTGTCCGGCAGCGCGGACGCCCGTGGATCTTGTGGCTCCGCTTCGAACTTTACGTCAACTTGGCAAAGATGGAAGTCCCGGAAGGGTGACAAGAATCCGGCAACCCCGCTCGGATTCGGCCACTCCGATCCGGCCCCCGTGCAGATCCACCGCCCAGCGGGCGATCGCCAGACCGAGTCCCGTGCCGCCGTCGCTGCCGGGGCCGTGCGGCCGGCTGACGTTGCCCCGGTTGAACCGCTCGAAGACGCGACGCCACTCCGAGCGGGGAATGCCGGGGCCCTCGTCGAGAACCTCCAGCTCCAGCGACTCCGGGGCGCTCCCGCGCCGCGCCTTGACCGTGACCCGGCCGTGCGGCGGGCTGTGCTTGACCGCGTTGTCGAGCAGGTTGGCGACGACCTGGTGGATCCGCTCCGGGTCGGCGTGCGCGGTCAGTTCCGGCGGGGACACGTCGAGGTGCAGATGGACGTCCGTACGGGTGTGGCTGCCGGAGCCGGACGCGATGCCCGCGCGCGCTGAGGCGACCATGTTGGCCTCCTTCAGCACGCCCGACAGGTACGGCCACACCTCGAAACGCCGCTTGCGCAGCGGTACGACCCCGTTGTCCAGCCGGGACAGGTCGAGGAGGGTCTCCACGAGACGCCCCAGACGCTCGGTCTGCTTCAGGGCCGTACGCATCGTCTCGGGGTCGGCCTCCGTGACGCCGTCGACGATGTTCTCCAGGACCGCCCGCAGGCCCGCGATCGGCGTGCGCAGCTCGTGCGAGACGTTCGCCACGAGCTCCTTGCGCTGCCGCTCCTGGGCCTCCAGGTCGTCCGCCATACGGTTGATCGTCTGGGCCAGGTCGCCCAGCTCGTCGCGGTGGTTCTCACGCACCCGGCGCGTGTAGTCACCGTGCGAGATGGAGCGGGCCACCGCGTTCATCTCGTCCAGCGGCGCGGTGAGCGAATGCGCCACGAACTGTGTGAGCAGCAGTGTGGCGATCATCGAGAAGACCGTGATGAAACGCAGCTCGGTCTCGGTGCGCACGGCGATCAACGTCAGACCCGTGGTGATGAACACCGAGATGACGACGAGCGCGCCCAGTTTGGTCTTGATCGAGAACGGGCGTACGCCGCCCCAGGCGTCCCCGAGGCCTCTCCGTGCGGCCGGCCCGTCGCTCATGGCGTCGGCGTCTCCAGGGCGTAGCCCACGCCGTGCACCGTGCGGATCCGCTCGGCGCCGATCTTCCGCCTCAGCGCCTTGATGTGGCTGTCGACCGTGCGGGTGCCGGAGGCGTCCGCCCAGTCCCACACCTCGGCGAGCAGCTGCTCACGGGAGAGCACCGCGCGCGGGGTGTTCGCCAGGCACACGAGCAGGTCGAATTCCGTCGGCGTCAGGTGGACGTCCTCGGAGCGCACCCGTACCCGGCGCTGCGCGTGGTCGATCTCCAGTTCGCCCAGGCGCAGGATGCCGCTGCGCGGCGTGGCGGCGGCCAGCGCGGCCCGCTCCACCCGGCGCAGCAGTACGTGCACGCGCGCGGCCAGCTCACGCATCGAGAACGGCTTGGTCATGTAGTCGTCCGCGCCGACACCGAGTCCGACCAGCATGTCGGTCTCGTCGTCGCGCGCGGTGAGCATCAGCACCGGCACCGGCCGGGCGGCCTGCACGCGCCGGCAGACCTCCAGACCGTCGAAGCCGGGCAGCATGATGTCGAGGATCAGCAGATCGGGCTGCCAGGCCTCGGCCGTGTCCACGGCGGACGGACCGTCGCTCGCCGTTTGCACGAGGAATCCCTCGGCGCGCAGGCGGGTCGCGATGGCGTCCACGATCGTCGGATCGTCTTCGACGACCAGGACTCGGCGCTGTGCACCCGGAGTCGTCGCCGTGCCGTTGTGGGAGGTGTGTGTCTGCTCCATCGCCCGCCCCTGAGGTGTGCTTTCCGGAACCAGTGGGGTGATTCCTTGTCTGCGCATGACTGCGATTGACGCTTGAATGATCGGCGTCAGGGGTGCAGCGTACGGGGAGTCACCTCGCATTTGCTATCCAGGCCGGACGGCGAGGTGTACGACGTCGGGAACGCCCCGGGCAACCGGGATCTCTTCGGTACGCACCCGTTGGAACCCGGCATTCCGCAAGGTTCCCTCGAATTCCGGAGAGGGCTTGGCCGACCACACGGCCAGGACTCCTCCCGGTCTCAACACCCTTGCGCAGTTTGCCAGTCCGTCCGGCGAGTAGAGACCGCGGTTGCCCTCGGTGACGGTCCAGTCGGGGCCGTTGTCGACGTCGAGACACAGGGCGTCGAATGTGTCGGAAGTCTCATTGACGAAAGCGACCAGATCGGTTTTCAGAATTTCGGTACGCGGATCGGCCAGAGCCCGCGAGGAGAGCGCGGACAGGGGCCCGCCGAGATGCCAGTCGATGATGGCGGCCTCGCGCTCGACGACCGTGATCCGGCCCCACCGGGGATTCTCCGCGGCGTGTGCGAGCGAGAAACCGACACCGAGGCCGCCGATGAGCACACTCGGCCGCGCCCGCCCGCCGAGGGCGTCGAGTGCCGCGTCGACGAGCCGCCGCTCCGAGCGGCCGTCGGAGGTGTCCATCAGGAAGCAGCCGTTGGCGACGATCTGCAGCAACGCGCCGTGCCGGCGCAGTACGACCTCGCCGTGGGGGCCTTCACGACGGTCCAGGACTTCGGGAGGGGTGTCGGGAATGTCGTACGAGGTGGCCATCTGCCCATCCTGGCACTTCGGTGAGGCAACGCCCGAGTGAATTACCGGGCCGGGACGGTGATTTGGCGGTAGCCGTCCGCTCCGGTTCGAACCTGACAAGTTGCTGTGAATGCGGACCTCCGTGGCGCCGGTCATAGACAGCGCCGGGCGGGGCGCGAAGGGTGAGGTGTGACGGAAGGAGCGCCTCACCGTGGAACGGACTGCGACGGCCGGCACGACGGCGGCTCCGAACGCGCCCGGCGCGCCGCACGGGACCGCGTCTCCGGCCGTGCCCCCTCCGCCGTACGACGCATGCCTGCCCGCCGTCTCCGGGCTGCTGGACGCGATGCCGCGTCAGCGGGGCCAGGGCCCTCGGTCCGCCCCGCCGCAGGATCCTGTGCGGGTCGCCAGGGACCGCTCGCTCCGCCCCTGGCGCCTGCTCCCGACCCCCACCGGGACGCCGTTCACCTTCGGGTACGCGGCCGTCCTCACCGTCACCTCGCTGATCACCGAGTACGCCGACCCCGCGCTCGTGCACACCCTGCACCAGGCGTCCAGCACCGATGTGGCGCACCTCGTGCAGACGCCCGCGCTGGTGCTGGTGGCCAGCGCGCTGTGGATCGCGGGCGGGATCCTCTCGCCGTTCGCGATCGGCTTCCTGCTCGTCCTGACCGCGCTGGAGCGCCGGATCGGCGGGGCGCGCACGGCCTGCGTCTTCCTGCTCGGGCACGTCCTCGCCACCCTCGCGACCGAGGTGCCGGTGGGGCTCGCGGTACTGGTCGGCCACCTCCCCGACAGCTCGCTGCACCGCCTCGACTACGGCGTCAGCTTCGGCGTCGCCGCCGGCGTGGGCGCCCTGGCCGGACTGCTCACACCCTGGCTGCGCCGGCCGCTCCTGGCCGCCTTCGGCGGCATGCTGACCCTGGATCTGCTCGCGTTCACGGACCCGATGACGGACTGGGGCCACCTGGTGGCGTTCGCCATCGGCATCGCGACCTGGCCGTGGGTACGGCGCTGGGCCGGGGCCTGGCCGCTACGGGACCCCGTGCCCGACGGCGCCTGATTCGTGAGCCCCCGGAAGAGGTTCCACTTGCTGATGTCCGGGTCGTGACTGGCGGTGACGAGGGCAGTAGTTCGGCGTCCGTCGCCCGCCACGGCCGTAGCTCAAGGCCGCCGGGAAGGCCGAGGGCCGGCTGGGCGTTGTCGGACATACCCCCAGCAGGCCCCACCGGGGTATCGGAGCGGTCATCCGCGCATGACGACAGGCCCGCGTTCGGGGCCCTGCGAGGTGATCGCTCACAGCGAACGCCGCCCGGGGAACAATCCGAGGCTCACGTGCATTGAGTCGGCATAGCTCAACTTGACTGCCGAAGGGGAGATCATGGCTGCTGAGTCCACGGCGTTCACACCGCTCGCCCTGCCCGTGCTGCCGCTCGACGACGAGGTCGTGCTGCCCGGGATGGTGGTTCCGCTGGACCTGAACGACGCCGACGTACGCGCCGCGGTGGAGGCCGCCCAGGCCGCCGCCCGGTCCGAGCCCGGAAAACCGAAGGTTCTCCTGGTGCCACGCATCGACGGGACGTACGCGGGCACGGGTGTGCTCGGCACCGTCGAGCAGGTCGGCCGGCTGGCCGACGGCGACCCGGGCGCCCTGATCCGCGGCCGGGGGCGGGTGAAGATCGGCGCGGGGACGACCGGGCCGGGTGCGGCGCTGTGGGTCGAGGGGACGCGGCTCGACGAGCGCGGGCCCGAGCCGCTGCCGGGGCACGTCACCGAACTGGTCAAGGAGTACAAGGCACTGGCCACGGCCTGGCTGCGCAAGCGCGGTGCCTGGCAGGTCGTCGACCGGGTGCAGGCCATCGACGATGTCTCCGCCCTGGCCGACAACTCCGGCTACTCGCCCTTCCTCACCACCGACCAGAAGGTCGAACTCCTCGAGACCGCCGACCCGGTGGCCCGCCTCAAGCTCGCCACCCAGCAGCTGCGCGACCACCTCGCCGAGCAGGACGTCGCCGAGACCATCGCCAAGGACGTCCAGGAGGGCGTCGACAAGCAGCAGCGGGAGTTCCTGCTGCGGCGGCAACTGGAAGCCGTACGCAAGGAACTGCGCGAGCTCAACGGCGAGAAGGAGGGCGAGGAGTCCGACGACTACCGTGCCCGCGTCGAGGCCGCCGACCTGCCCGAGAAGGTCCGCGAGGCGGCCCTCAAGGAGGTCGACAAGCTGGAGCGGTCGAGCGACCAGTCGCCCGAGGGATCGTGGATCCGCACCTGGCTCGACACCGTGCTCGAACTGCCGTGGAACGAGCGAACCGATGACAGCTCTTCCGCGTACGACATCCAGGGAGCGAAGGAGATCCTCGACGCCGAGCACGCGGGCCTTGAGGACGTGAAGGAGCGGATCACCGAGTACCTGGCGGTGCGCAAGCGCCGCAGCGACCGGGGCCTGGGTGTCGTGGGCGGCCGACGCGGCGGTGCCGTACTGGCCCTCGTGGGCCCACCCGGCGTCGGCAAGACCTCGCTCGGCGAGTCCGTCGCCCACGCCATGGGCCGGAAGTTCGTCCGGGTCGCCCTCGGCGGCGTCCGGGACGAGGCGGAGATCCGCGGACACCGGCGTACGTACGTCGGCGCGCTGCCCGGTCGTATCGTCCGCGCCATCAAGGAGGCCGGGTCGATGAACCCGGTGGTCCTGCTCGACGAGATCGACAAGGTGGGCTCGGACTTCCGCGGCGACCCGGCGGCGGCCCTGCTGGAGGTGCTGGACCCCGCGCAGAACCACACCTTCCGGGACCACTACCTGGAGGTGGAGCTGGACCTGTCGGACGTCGTCTTCCTGGCGACGGCGAACGTCCTGGAGGCCATCCCGGAGGCGCTGCTCGACCGTATGGAACTGGTCCGGCTCGACGGCTACACCGAGGACGAGAAGATCGTCATCGCGCGCGACCACCTGCTGCCGCGCCAGCTGGAGCGGGCGGGGCTCGACAAGGACGAGGTCGCCGTCGACGAGGGCGCGCTGCGCAAGCTCGCCGGCGAGTACACGCGCGAGGCGGGCGTCCGCAACCTGGAGCGGTCCATCGCGCGGCTGCTGCGCAAGGTCGCGGCCCAGCATGAACTGGGCGAGCGGAAGCTGCCGTTCACGGTCGGCGAGGGCGACCTGCGCGACCTGATCGGCCGGCCGCACCACGTGCCGGAGTCCGCGCAGGACCCGGCCGAGCGGCGCACGGCGGTGCCGGGCGTGGCGACGGGCCTCGCGGTCACCGGAGCGGGCGGTGACGTCCTGTTCGTCGAGGCGTCCCTCGCGGACCCGGAGACGGGCGCGGCGGGCCTGACCCTGACGGGCCAGCTGGGCGACGTCATGAAGGAGTCGGCGCAGATCGCGCTGAGCTTCCTGCGCTCGCACGGCGCGGAGCTCGAACTCCCGGTGGCCGACCTGAAGGACCGGGGCGTGCACATCCACTTCCCGGCGGGCGCGGTGCCGAAGGACGGCCCGAGCGCGGGCGTCACGATGACGACGGCGCTGGCGTCGCTGCTGAGCGGACGGCTGGTACGGACCGACGTGGCGATGACCGGCGAGGTGTCGCTGACCGGGCGGGTCCTGCCGATCGGCGGTGTGAAGCAGAAGCTGCTCGCCGCGCACCGGGCGGGTGTCACGACGGTCGTCATCCCCAAGCGCAACGAGCCGGACCTGGACGACGTCCCGGCGGAGGTGCTGGACAAGCTCGACGTCCACGCCGTCACCGACGTCCGCCAGGTCCTGGAGCTGGCGCTGTCCCCGGCGACGAACGGGGCCGCGCCGGAGGTTCCGGTGGCGGCGTGACGGACGCCATCGGATAAGGCAAGGCCCGGGTTCTCGTGAGGGAGATCCGGGCCTTCGCCGTATGCGGGGTGGCTCAGCCGGCGGGAAGCCGGTCCGGAGGGTGCCGTTGGTCTAGCCCTGCGAAATACTGACGGAGCTGCGGCGATGACGCGATTTGGCGGAGCGTTTCAGGACCGGGAAGACCGAGGCAGGGGCTGACGTGCACGTAGACAGGAACGGCGACGAGAACGGCGACGGACGCCGAGTCGAAGCCGAGGTGTCGCCGAATGGTGCGGACCGGGAGTTCCTCGCGCTGGAGCGTGAGCTGACGGTTCTGCTACGGCGGGCTCGGGCGTCGTCGGGCGAGATGGCCCGCGAGGTCCATCCGGACCTGGAGTCGGCGGCGTACGGCCTTCTCGTACGCCTGGACGAGTGCGGCCGCCAGCGTGCCACCGAGCTCGCCGCCTACATCGGCGTCGGCAAGGCCACCATGTCCCGTCAGCTGCGCGCCCTGGAACACCTCGGCCTGATCGCCCGCGAACCCGACCCCGCCGACGGCCGAGCCTGGCTCGTCCACCTCACCGAGGAGGGCCGCAGCCGCGTGGGCAAGGTCCGCGAGGCCCGCCGGGCACGGTACGTGAGCCAGCTCGCGCACTGGGATCGGCGGGAGGTGGCGGAGCTGGCGCGGTTGCTGCGTCAGCTGAATCGGGGGATGGAGAAGTGAGGCAGGGAGGGTTTGGCGGGCGCTCTGGGTTGGCTGGGGTGAGCGCCGGTTGGTCCGTTGCCGTTGGCCCGGTAGGTCACAGCTCCACGTACACCACCGTCGCATCGTCATGCGTCTTGCTCCGGCCCAGATACGCACGCTCCTCCGCATCCCCCCGCTCCAGCTCCCGCACCCGCTCCACCAGCGCCCGCGCACCCTCCTTCCGTACGAAGGTGAAGCAGTCCGCCCAGCCGCCCTCCCGGAACTTCTCCACCCATCGCGTCGCCCCGTCCGTGAGTGCGACCAGGGTGCGGACCTCGGAGCGGGGCAGGGCGCCCGTCACCGCCCTCCCCGCCACCGACGGATCCGCCGCCGCCGTGAAGAAGCCGCCCTCCTTGTTGCGGACGGTGGAGTCGACGAGTGCGTCCGTGGCGAGGGCCGAGCGGGGGAGGCGGGAGATGCGGTCGTCCAGGGCGGGGGTGACCGAACCGGTCGGTGATTCCAGCAACAGCGCCGAGTCCGACAGCACCAGGTACTCGACCGTCTCCGGGGACCAGCGGGCCACAACCACCGTTGCCTGAGGGGTGCGTGGGTGAGAAAGGTCACAAGTGGCCGAGTGGGACTCGGCTGTTCGGAGAATCGCTTGTGACAGGATCTCCGGCAGCGTCACATCTCGGCGGGAAACGGTCAGTTCGGTCAGGGCCCCGCCGAGGCGCGCGGTGAACCAGGGCACGGAATGCAGACAGCCCGTGGCGTCCTTCGGTGGTGTCACCCCGTCCAGGATCACGAGTGCTCCACCCAGTCCGGAAGCCGGAAGTCCGACACTCGCGAAGTCCTCGTTGGGGCGGGTCGGATCACCAGGGGCCGAAACAAGTTCCGTACGCATCCGGCCAGTCTGCACGAGCTCTTCACAAGGTGCGCGAAAGGCTGCCATCGATTGCCGAATTAACGAACCTTCGCAGGTCAGGAGCCTGTTTTGGGGTGGAATGATCCGCTCCGGGAAGGCGTGGCGGCGAATACTGCCACCGCCCGCCGCAGACGTCCAACCGGCCCGCCCGGCAAGAGTGTCGGATGCGCCGCGGGAACTTGCCCGCCAACTCTCCTCCGATGTTCACTCCTTTGGGTGGCGGGTCTGGCTGATGCGCGGCCACTGCCCACCGGCACTGGGAGGGTCGGGGTCCGTAACTGCGTGTACGCAGAGTCGGCACTAGTGGCGGAGCGTAACCCGGGCCCATGGGTACTCACGAGTCAGGAATGCGAGCACCGGTGCAGAAGACGCGGCCTCGTCGCACAGGCAAGCAGGCGGCCTCCGGCAAAGGGGTGGAGCCCACGCCCGGCACCGCCAACTCCGGCATCGGCTCCGACACCCCTGTCGGCAAGGGCCGGCCCACCCACGTACGCACCCGGCTCATTCTCGCCGTCGCCGTCGTGGCCGCCGCCATAGCCGGGGCCGGCGTCCCCTCCGTCGTCACCGCCTCCGGGGAGCTCAGCGACGCGCAGGATCTGGTGACCCTCGCCGAGCAGACCCAGGACGCCCTCGCGCTCGCCCACTCGCTCGCCGACGAGCGGGACGAGGTCACCTCCTACATCGCCGCCGGGCGGTCCAAGTCCAAGGCGCCCAGCGAGCAGCGCAGCGTCCGCGTCGACCGGCAGGTCGAGGAGTTGCGGGCCGACGGGGCCGCGCCCGCCTCCCTGCGCGGCGACCTCGACGGCATAGACGCCGTACGGCGAGCGGCGCTCACCGGCAAGAGCAGTGCTCTCGAGGCGCACCAGGCCTACTCCACCACCATCACCGAGCTCCACCGGCTCGCCGAGGGCCTGGCCGAACGGATGCCGCCCCGCGCGGGCTCCGGTACGTACTCCCTCGCCGAGCTGGACTCCGCCGTCCAGCAGGCCGCCGCCGCCCGCGGGCTCCTCCTCGCCGCCCTCAACGTGCCGACGACGACCCAGACGGTCATCGACCCCGTCACCGGCCTGCCGACGACCGAGAGGACCTCCTCGGACGCCGACGCCAGGCAGCGTGACGCCCTGACCGCCGCCGCCCAGCAGGCCCGCCTCCGCTCGGACGCCGCCCTCGCCGACTTCCAGGACTTCGCGCCCAAGGCCGCCGTCACGTCGTACGACTCGACCGTCACCGGCCCCGAGGTGAACTCCGCCGAGAAGTACCTCGCCACCCTCACCGACCAGCCGACCCTGAGCGACGGCGAACTCGGCACCGGCGCCACCAAGGTCGACGCCGCCCTCTCCGCCCGCATCGACGCCATGCGGGGGGCGGAGGCCGCCCTGTACGACCGCCGGGTCAAGGACCTCGCGCAGCTGAGGGACGACGACGTCACCGCGCTGGAGATCCGTATCGCCGTCCTCGGCGCCCTCCTGCTGCTGGCCGTCGGCATCGCCACCGCCATGGCCCGCACCCTCACCCGGCCGCTGTCCGTCCTGCGGCGCGGCTCGGCCCGGCTCGCCGAGGCGGAGGACCCCACCGCCCAGGAACCGGTCACCTTCACCGGCCGCAACGACGAGTTCGCCCAGGTCGTCCGCTCCGTCAACGCCCTGCACGCGCACGCAGTCGCACTCGCCGAGCGCGTCACCACCCTGGAGGCCGACCGCAAGCACCTGGTCGGCCAGCGGCAGAAGATGGCCGACGCCCGCGAGCAGCTCAAGAGCGAACTCGCCGATTCCGCCGCCCAGTTGGAGCGGCTGCGCACCGGCATCTCCGCCACCTTCGTCAACCTCGCGCTGCGCACCCTGGGCCTCGTCGAGCGGCAACTCGCCGTCATCGAGGGCCTGGAGGAGCGCGAGCAGGACCCGGACCGGCTCGCCACGCTCTTCAAGCTCGACCACTTCGCCACGGTCATGCGCCGACACAGCGAGAACCTCCTCGTCCTCGCCGGCACCGAGCATGTCCAGCAGAGCGCGGGACCGGTCCCGCTCGTCGACGTCGTACGCGCAGCGGTCAGTGAGATCGAGCGGTACGAGCGTGTCCGCATCGCCGCGCTGCCGCCGCACGCGCACGTGGCCGGCTTCGCCGCGGACGACCTCTCCCACCTGCTGGCCGAACTCATGGAGAACGCCACCTCGTTCTCCCCGCCCGACCTGCCCGTCGAGGTCTCCGGCTGGCTCCTGGAGAGCGGCGAGGTCATGCTCTCCGTCCAGGACGAGGGCATCGGCATGACCGCCGAGCGGATGAGCGCCCTCAACTCCCGGCTCGCCGACTTCGACCCTGAGACGCCGTACGACTCCTACGACCACGAGGGCGAAGAGGGGCTCGGCCTCGGCCTGTACGTCGTGGCCCGCCTCGCCCACCGGCACGGCGTGCGGGTGCAGCTGCGCGAGCAGAAGCAGGGTGGCGTCGCCGCCGTCGTGGTCCTGCCGAAGTCCCTGCTGGCGGCCGCACCGTCCGCCGCCGTCCCGGCGTCGTCCTCTTCCTCGCCGGTCACCGCGGACACGCACAGCTTCTCCCTGCCGGGAGCGGACGCGGAGGTCAACTCCAACGTCCTGCGCGGCCGTTCGGAGAGCGGGGACCCGCTGGTGGCGCTCGCGGAGAAGGCCGTACGACAGTCCGAGGCGACGCCCCCGGACGAGGACCCGGCACCGCAGACTCCGGCACCGGAGACCCCGGCCGAGACCACGATGGCACTCCTGGTCCCGACTCCCGCGGCCGCCGACGGTGAGGAGGCCCCACAAGGGCCGCCCGCACCCGACGACGAAAGCAGCACGGGCGGTGCGGGTGGGAACGAACCCGTCGAAGGCGAAACCGAGACGGAACACGAACGCGCCCCGGATGAGCAGCTCACCGACAAGGGCCTCCCCAAGCGCACCCCCAAGATCACCGCCCCCGCACCGCCGCCCCGCCAGCGCAGTGCCTCCGTGGACGCCGAAGCTCTCCGCCGCCGCCTCGGCGGCTTCCGCCGGGGGGCGGAGGCCGGCTACCGCGACGTAGAGGCGGAGATTTTCGAACAGACCGGCCAGACGAAGAGGCCGGCAGCAGGACCCGCAGGATCCGAAGAAGCCACGGGGGGCACAGTCGAGGAGGCAAGCAGTTGACCGCGCCCAGTACCTTCGGACTGAGCCGTGAGGCCCGCAATCTTCACTTTCTGCTGACCAATCTCGTCGAGGAGGTACCAGGCATCCGGTCGGTCGCCGTCGTCTCCTCCGACGGCCTGCTGCTGCTCTCCTCGGAGCCCGGCCTCCCCCACGCTCGAACAACCTCGCGCGGGGGGACCCCCATCGCCGAGGCACGGGAAACCCGCGACGAAAAGCTCACCGGCCCCCGCGGCTCCTCCGCCGACCTCGCCACCATCGTCTCCGGCATCGGCAGTCTCACCATCGGCGCCGCGAAGCTGATGGAGTCCGGGCCCGTGAAGCACACGATGGTCGCCATGGACGAGGGCAGCCTGTTCGTGATGTCGATCAGCGACGGCTCGCTGCTCGGGGTGCACGGTTCGGCGGACTGCGACATGAGCGTGGTGGCGTACCACATGGCGCTGTTCGTGGGCCGCGCCGGACACGTTCTGACGCCCGAACTCCGCAGTGAGCTACGGCGGTCCCTGGAGAACGAACTGGAGTTCAAGGCGACGGGGAGTACCCGATGACCAGTACGCCGAAGAAGCTTCCCGTGCGCGGCGCGGACCGCAAACCCGCCCGCGTGCGCCCCTACTCGCTCACCGGCGGGCGTACCCGCTTCGGACACGTCCTGCTGGTGGAGACGTTCGTAGCGAGCACCGCGGCCCTCGAAGCCCCCGAGGACCGCAAGGAACTGACGAATGGTTCCCTCACCACCCGGGTCATGCCGGAGATGCGGGCCATCGTCGAACTGTGCCGCCGTATGCGCACGGTGGCCGAGATCGCCGCGCTGCTGAAGATGCCGCTCGGCGTGGTCCGCGTGCTGCTCAGCGACCTCGCGGACCAGGGAAAGATCCGTGTGTACGGAACCGGAACCGGTCACGGCACGGGCCGTCCGGACCGCGCTCTGCTGGAAAGGGTGCTGAGTGGACTCCGTCGTCTCTGACGCCGCCCGTGGCGTCCCCGCCCCTAGGGGCGTCTCCCCGTTCGTCGAGGCCGACGAGGACCTCAAGTCCTGGCAGACGGACCCCACCCGGGCCCCCATCGCCACGAAGATAGTCGTGGCGGGCGGTTTCGGCGTCGGCAAGACCACGCTGGTCGGCGCCGTCTCGGAGATCACGCCCCTGCAGACCGAGGCGCTGATGACCGAGGCGAGCGAGGAGCACGACGACCTCACCGCCACGCCCGGCAAGATGACCACCACCGTGGCCATGGACTTCGGCCGCCTCACGCTCGACGACGACCTGGTGCTCTACCTGTTCGGTACGCCGGGCCAGCAGCGGTTCTGGTTCATGTGGGACGACCTGGTGCGCGGTGCGATCGGCGCGGTCGTGATGGCCGACACCCGGCGCCTGAAGGACTGCTTCCCGGCGCTGGACTACTTCGAGAGCTGCGGACTGCCGTACGTCGTCGCGGTGAACCACTTCGACGGCAGCGAGCTGTTCGAGCCGGAGGACGTGCGGGAGGCGCTCACGATCCCGCCGCACATACCTGTCATGATCATGGACGCGCGGCGCCGGATCTCGGTGATCGAGACGCTGCTGGCGCTCGTGGCTCACGCACTCGAGGAAACCCCCGAGTAGTCGTCCCCGTCAGTCATTGTCCAGTCGTCGTCGTTAGGAGCCCGCACCCGCATGCGGAAGATACTCGTCGTCGGAGCCGGCCAGTCCGGGCTCCAGCTCGCCCTCGGACTCCAGTCGCACGGGTACGAGGTCACCCTGATGTCCAACCGGACCGCGGACGAGATCCGCTCCGGCCGGGTGATGTCGACGCAGTGCATGTTCCACACGGCACTCCAGCACGAGCGCGACCTCCAACTGAACTTCTGGGAGTCCCAGGCCCCGAAGATCGAAGGACTCGGCGTCTCGGTCGCGGCCCCCGGTTCGCACGACCCAGGCCCGACGCAGCGGGCGATCGACTGGGTGGGCAAGCTCGACGGGTACGCGCAGTCCGTCGACCAGCGGGTGAAGATGGCCGGCTGGATGGAGACGTTCGCGCAGCGCGGCGGCCAGCTGGTCATCCACGGCGCGGCGGTCGGCGACCTCGACTACTTCTCCCGGACGTACGACCTGGTGCTGGTGTCGGCGGGCAAGGGCGAGCTGGTGCAGATGTTCGGCCGGGATCCCGAAAGGTCCCCCTACAGCGAACCGCAGCGGGCCCTGGCGGTCTCCTACGTCCACGGCCTGGGCCCCCGCCCGGAGCACCCGGACACGGAGGCGGTCCGCTGCAACCTGGTCCCCGGCGTCGGCGAGCTGTTCGTCATGCCGTGCCTGACCACCTCCGGCCGCGCGGACATCCTCTTCTGGGAGGGCATACCGGGCGGCCCGCTCGACGTCTTCAACGGCGTCAAGGACCCGGCGGAGCACCTCTCCCTGACCCTGGAACTCATGGAGAAGTTCGTTCCCTGGGAACACGCGCGGGCCGGAAAGGTCGAACTGACCGACGCGGGCGGGGTGTTGAGCGGCCGTTACGCTTCCACCGTCCGCAACCCCATCGGCCGGCTGCCCGGCGGCGGCCTGGTCCTCGGCGTCGCCGACGTGGTCGTCGCCAACGACCCGATCACCGGGCAGGGCTCCAACTCGGCGTCCAAGTGCGCGGCTTCGTATCTCGCGTCGATCCTCGAGCACGGGGACAAGGAGTTCGACCAGGCGTGGATGACGGCGACCTTCGAGCGCTACTGGAACACCGCCCAGTACGTCACCAAGTGGACCAACGCGATGCTGGCTCCGCCGCCGGAGCATGTGCTCAACCTGATCGGTGCGGCGGGGCAGCTTCCGCCGGTCGCCGATCGGTTCGCCAACGGGTTCAATGATCCGGCCGACTTCGAGAACTTCTTCTACGAGCCGGAGAAGACGGAGGCCTATCTGGCCTCGGTCGCCGGAGCCTGACCGGTTCCGGTCGCGTTGGGCGCTCCTCGAACGCCCCTTGGAAGGCCGTCCTGCGGGCCTTCCAAGGGGGGCAGACGGCAGCCGTAGGCGAGCGCGTCCGGCCGTTTCACTCACTCACTGTCGAGGACCATGCGCCTCGCCAGTTCCTGAACCTTGTCGCGCTCCATGGTCATCATCGCCGGGTCCAACACACTGGCGTTGTCGCCCAGTTCGATCTTGACCACGTCCTGCCACTGCTCCGCGAGGGCCTCCTGGGTCTCCCGGGGCTTCCGCCGCAGGATCTGCCGCTCGCCCTCGTCGAGGACCGAGAGAAACGCTTCCAGAACGGGGTTCGAAAGGCTGGTCATAGCCCACACCTCATCTTCTTTGCCGGTTCACCGCTGGTCGGTCAACGCCTCCATGCTTGCCACGAAACAGCCGACAGCTCACCCTGAGTGACCCATTCGGGGTTTCGGCGGCGAGGGCTTGAGCGCTGTCGGGGGCGCGGGTGGTCCGTCCGGGCGTACGGCCCCCAGGACCGGGTTGGCCGCGATCGGTGAGACCTTGATCTTCTCGCCGGGTCTCGGTGCGTGCACCACCACCCCGCCGCCGAGATACATCGCCACGTGCGTCGCCTCGGGGAAGTAGATCACCAGGTCCCCGGGTCTCAGCTCGTTCAGCGGGATCCTCGGCAGCCGTGCCCACTGCTCCTGGCTGGTGCGGGGAATGGGCGTTCCGGCGCTCGCCCACGCCTCGGACGTCAGGCCCGAGCAGTCGTACGACTTCGGGCCCTCCGCACCCCATTCGTACGGCTTCCCGAATTGCTGTACGGCGTACCGCAACGCACGGTCGCCCTCCGTGGACGGTTTCGGGTCGTCGCTGAGCGCGCCGGACGCCATGAACTCCTTCTGGGCCTTCGCGATACCGTTCTTCTCGAACTCGGCCAGTGCGGTGAGCTGTTCGGCGGTGAGGGAGGCGAGGAGTTCCTCGACGTCCTTGAGGCGCTTGTGTACGGCGTCCCGGTCCTTCTTCTGCCGTTCGGCGAGGGCGAGTTGCTTGTCCAAGGCCTTGCGGGCCTCGCGCGTCAGCTCACCGGCCCTCTTTTCACCGGCCGTCAGCTTGCCCACCGTCTCGGCTCGCTCCCGCGCCAACTGGCCGATCACATGGCCCTGGTCGAGGGCGTGCTGCGGGTCGCGCGCGAGCAGCAGCCGTACGTACGGGGAGATGTCGGTGCTGTTCTGGTACTGCTGCCGGGCCAGACGCCCTGCCGCCCCTCGGCTGTCGTGCAGGGAGAGCCGTGTGCGGGCCAGCTCGGCGTCCAGCCGGGCCACCTCGGCGCGCTGCTTCTTCAGCCGCTCCTCGGTGGCGTTGTAGGTCTCGGTGGCCCGCTCGGCCTCCCGGTACCGGCGCTGAAGGTCCGTCAGCAGTTCGGCGACCGGGCGCTGACCCGGTGCGCGGGGCTCGGGGGCGGCCGCCGCGGGCAGGGGTGCGAGGGCGGTGCCGGCCGCCATCGCCGCCGTACAGACCAGACGCAGAAGCCTTCCTGACACGTCATCACCTCCGGTTGCGCGGCAGGCGGACCCTCCGCGCCGTTCCGCACCGTGAGGATTAGACGTATAGGAGGATTAGACGTGTATGCGAGGTCCGCGCCCCGCGTGTGCGCGGTTCGGCGCAACGAGGTCACCCGTCGGTGTCGTCCGGCTTGCCGCTCTGCCCGGCGCCCGGCTTGGACCAGGGCCACTTGAGCCTGCTCCCGCGTTCGCCCTCGGGGTCGTACTCGTACCTCCACCCCTGCTGGAACCCCAGCCTGCTGTGCCCGCGCGGCACGCGGCGGTAGACGAGCACGGTGGGCGGGCCGCCGGCGGCGTCCGGGACGGGGATGCGGTACGTCTTGGGCGGGTGTCCGGTGGGGCCCAGCAGCACGGGCAGCACGCGGCCGTCCATGGGGCCGCCCTCGAACGGGGTGTCTTCGCTCTTCACGGCACCAGTGTCGGCCATCGGCCATCGGCGATCGGATATCGGCCGCCGGTCGTCTCAGACGTCCTCCGCGAGCACCCCGACCAGAGCCGAGGTCTGCGGGTCGCGGCGCGCGGTCACCGACAGGACCGCCACGAACTGCTCGACGAGCCAGTCCCGCAGCTCGTCGGCGGGCGGCTGCTTGTCCTCGTCCAGCCAGATGAGGGAGGCCGCCTCGACCGCCGTGATCCACATGCGGACGGTCATCCGCAGCCGGGAGCCGGGCTCCGTGACCTCCAGGTGCCGCAGGATGTGCTCGGCCGCTGCCCGCCGTACGCCGTCCACGATGGCCGTCGTACGGGAGGTCTCCACGACGCTGCCCCCTTGGAGCAGCGCGCTGAAGCCGGCGTCGTGCTGGTCGACGAAGGTGAGGTAGCGGTCCAGGGCGCGGGCGAGGCGGGGGAGGAGCGGGCCCTCGCGGGGCTCGTCGAAGCACTGCTGGAGCTCCTCGGCGGCGGAGCGCAGGGCCGCCTCGTACAGCTGCTGCTTGCCGCCCGGGAAGTAGCGGTACACCAGGGGCCGCGACACCCCGGCCGCCTCCGCCACGTCGTCGAGCGACACGTCCTCGGGCACGCGGTGCGCGAAGAGGGTGAGCGCGGCGTCGAGGAGTTGGCTGCGGCGTTCCTCGACGCTCAGGCGGCGGTACGCGGGGGCCTGGGGGGTCATGACCAGCAGCGTATCGGCCCCGGCCCACACAACGCAGGTGAGCGGGGGCGATGCGTGCCAGCCCCCGCGTCTGCGGCCTGATCCAGAAGGGCCCTAGGCCAACAGGCCGGACGACCTCCACAGCCGCCGCCCGACCCCCCGCAACACCCCGATGTCGTCGAGGAAGTCCGTGAGCCGCTTCGCGCCCGTCCGCATGACCTCCTGGCGGTGCCCGCTCGCCTTCACCTGCGCCATGGCCTCCCGCTTGTCCAGTCCCACGTTCGTGTAGACCTCGGGATTCACGAACGCCACCGAGAACACCCGCGCGAACTCACCGGAGGTGACCCGGGTGAACTCCTGCGACCACTTCGGCGCCGTCACCATCTGCCGCCGCAGCTCCTCCCGGGCGTACCGCACATGCCGTGCCTCCTCCACCACGTGGATCCGGGTCACGCCCCGGATCAGCGTCTGCACCCGCTCGTCCGGGAAGGTCAGCCGCTGCATCCAGTCCAGGACTTCTTCCCCGAGCAGCGTGGCCGTGAAGGAACCGGGCGTGGTGGAGATCGTCTTGAACAGCCGGCCCAGCGCCTGGTGCGGCCGGCTCACCGGGTACCAGGGCGTCCCGCCGTGCGCGATCAGCCGGGCGAACATCTTCGAGTGCCGGCACTCGTCCTCGATCTCGGTGAGCGCGTACCGCACGTGCGCGCTCGTCGCCGCCTTGTCGTAGATGTGCCGCACGAGCAGCTGCATCAGGATGATCTCGAACCAGATCCCCAGCGAGGCGAGCGCGGCGGCCTCGTGCCGTGACAGCAGGATCCGCTGCTCCTCGCTCATCCGCTTCCACATCGGGGTGTCGTACAGCGACACCAGCTCCGGCGGCCAGAACCACTTGCCCTCCTCGACGGGAGCGTCCCAGTCCAGCTCCTTGTCCGGGTCGAAGGAGTGCTTGGCGGAAGAGGCGAGCAGCCGCTCGGCCACCTGCTCCCGGTCCTTGAGCAGACCGAGCGCGTCGCGCAGCCCGTCGAGCGCGTCGGCTTCCGTCAGGGTCGTCATGGCTGATTCACCTCGTTACCCGGGGTCACATCGTCCGAGACTTATGAGACTGCTTGTCAGCAAGGCCGTCAATCCCTTCCGCGCGACTTGTTGACTCGGCGTCTACGTGTGAGCCTGCGGGGCATGCCGACAGACGAGCTGTACGCCAACAACCCCGGAAACCAGCTCTGGCAGGTGCCCGCGACCGGCGCGGCACGCTTCAGCTGGGAGTACGACGACGGCCGCGACCGCCTCCTCGCCCTCTACCAGAAGGGCAAGGACAAACAGTGGGACGGACAGCGGCGCATCGACTGGGATCTGGAGGTCGATCCCTACGACGCCCTCGGCACGCCCGACGAGGCGATGTCCCTCTACGGCACCCCGCACTGGGCCAAGCTCACCGACCGGGACAAGGGCGAGCTGCGGCAGCACTACGCCTCCTGGCAGTTCAGCCAGTTCCTGCACGGCGAGCAGGGCGCGATGATCTGCGCGGCGCGGATCGTGGAGTCCGTCCCCGACCTCGACGCCAAGTTCTACTCGGCGACCCAGACCATGGACGAGGCCCGGCACGCCGAGATCTACGGCCGTTTCCTGCACGAGAAGATCGGGCTGCTCTACCCGATCAACGACAACCTCCAGTCCCTGCTCGGCGACACCCTGCGAGACAGCCGCTGGGACATGCCGTACCTGGGCATGCAGGTGCTCATCGAAGGCCTGGCACTGGCCGCCTTCGGCATGATCCGTGACACGACGGACAAGCCCCTGCCGAAGCAGATCCTCGCCTACGTCATGCAGGACGAGGCCCGTCACGTGGCCTTCGGCCGGATGGCCCTGCGTGACTACTACAAGCAGCTCACCGACGCCGAACTGCGCGAACGCGAGGAGTTCGTCATCGAGGGCTGCTACCTGATGCGCGACCGGCTGCGCGGCGTGGAGGTCCTGGAGAACTTCGGCATCCCGAAGGCGGAGGCGGAGGAGTACAGCGAGCGGTCGGAATTCCTCGCCCTCTTCCGGAAGTTGCTCTTCTCCCGCATCGTCCCCTGCGTCAAGGACATCGGGCTGTGGGGCAAGCGGCTCCAGCAGGCCTACGTCGACATGGGCGTCTTCGAGATGGGCGACTCCAACCTGGATCTGCTGATGTCCCAGGACGAGGAGATCGCCGAACAACTCGACGCGGAGCGCTTCGCGGCGGAGGAGCGGGAGCGGGTCGCGGAAGTGGCGGAGGCGATCGAGGCCGGGGGGTCCAAGGACGACCCCGGGGCCTCTCAGTAGGACGTCGGTCCGAAGTCCGGCGGTTCGGGGAAGACCACCGCGTCGATGCACTCCGCGATCTCGTGCGGGAGTCGGCCGAGCGGTAGCTCACCCGTCTCCGTCACGGCCGGCTCCCCGAAGGTCTCCGCGTAGGCGGACCGAGGACCGGTCAGCGTGAGGCTCAGGCCCTGCATCTCGTCCACCTCGAAGCCGCGTTCGCCGAAGAACGCGCGGACCCGCGCGACCTGTTCCGGGGCGGGGAGCATCGCCGCGACGGTCGATGCCCTCGCGTGGGCAGTGGGCGTCTGCGGAGCGAGAATCACGTGGGACAACAGGGGATTCTGGGTCACGGTAAGTCCAAGGCCGAACGGGAGATGTTGACCTGGGCGGGTTCCAACGCGGCGGCTGTCGTCATGGCCGAACGATAGGTCGGCGGGCCGCGTCCGGCCCAGATCACTTCTCGGCCGGTGAGAATCGTCCACGTTTCACAGCGGTCCCGACCTGCGCGTGAGTACCTGTGTACCGCCGCCTTACGGGCGGGAAACTGTCCTCTGACCGGCCCGCCCGTAGCCTCGTCGGGCATGACGGGGAACGTACCGACCATCCTCCGCTCCACCCTGAGGGCGCCCGCGCTGCCCGGCTGGAGCTCCATCCGCGGCCGTATGGCCATCGTGCTGGCCGTCCCGACCTGCCTGCTGCTCGCCCTGATCGGGATCGGCGCCGCCGATCGCGCCGCCGACTGGTCCGCCGCTCGCGCGACCGAGGCGCACGTCGGCGTCCTGCTGCGCGTGCAGGATCTCGTCCGGGAGGTGCAGCGCGAACGCGGGCTGACCAGCGGGCTGTTGGGCGGCGCCGAGGAGTACCGGGACGACGTGCGCGCCCAGCGGGGCCGTACCGACGAGGCGCGGGAGGCGCTGAGAGCGGCGCTCTCGGAAGAGAGCGGTGAGCTGCCGCGGGCCGCCGTCTCCGCCCTCGACACCGCCGAGGCGCCACTCGCCGCGCTCACGCGGACCCGGGTCGACGTCGACGCCGGGACCGCCGGCCGCGCCGCCACCCTGACGACCTATACCAAGGCCGTCACCGCCCTGATCGACGCCGAGTCCGCCGGCACGCCCGACGGCGACCGCCGTATCGCCCAGGGCGTGCAGGCGCTCCAGGCGCTGGCCCGCGCCACGGAGGCCGTCGCTCTCGAACGAGGCTCCCTCAACGGGGTGTTCGCCGCCGGGCGCTTCCGCTCCGGCGAGTACCTCGACTTCACCGAGATCCGTGCCACCCGTGTGGCCGCTCTCGACCAGTTCCGCCAACTGGCCACCCGCGACGAGGAGCCCGCCCTCGACGACACCTTCGCGACCGCCGCCGCCCGCCGCGTCACCGGCTACGAGCAGCAGGCCGAACGCGGTGCCGACGGCTCCGCCCTGGCCGTCGCCCCCGCCCGCTGGTGGGCCGACATGACGACCCTCGTCGACGATCTGCACGACGTGCAGAAGCAGGTCGGCGACGACGTGGGCGTCCGGGCGGAGGAGACGGGGGGCGCGGCCACGCGTCAGCTCGTCGGCTTCCTCGCCCTCGGCGGGCTCATCCTCGCCGTGGCCACCGCGCTCGCCGTGTTCTCGGCCCGCTCCATCACCCGCCCGCTGGGCGCCCTCGCCGACGAGGCGGACGCGGTGGCCGGCGCCCGGCTGCCCGCCGTGGTCCGGCACATCCAGCAGGCCGACCCCGACACCCCGCTCCCCGAGGAACCACAAACCCCCCGACCTCCCGGAAGCGCACGGGAGATCAGCCGCCTGGCCGCCGCCCTGCGCAACGTCGAACGCACCGCCGTCGACCTCGCCGCCGAACAGGCCGTCCTGCGCCGCAACAGCACCGAGTCCCTGGCCAGCCTGGGCCGCCGCAACCAGACACTCCTCAACCGCCAGCTCGGACTGATCACCACCCTGGAGAGCCAGGAGCTCGACCCGGACGCGCTCTCCGAACTCTTCGAACTGGACCACCTCGCCACCCGCATGCGGCGCAACGCCGAGTCCCTGCTCGTGCTGGCGGGCGAGGAGTCCCCGGCCCGGATCTGGCGGGGCACGGTCGCCGTGCACGAGGTCGTGCAGTCGGCCGTCTCCGAGGTGGAGCAGTACCGGCGCGTCGCCGTGGCCGGCGTCGAGCCGTGCCGCGTCCGCGGCCACTGTGTCGCCGAACTCTCCCATCTGCTGGCGGAGTTGGTGGAGAACGCGCTGATGTTCAGCCCGCCGAAGCAGCCCGTCGAGGTCTACGGCTGGCGGGACGGCGGCGAGTACTGCCTCGCCGTCCTCGACCGGGGCATCGGCATGACCGCCGAGCGCATGGCGGAGGCCAACGCCCTGCTGTCCGCCCGGGGCTCCTTCCTCAAGGCGCCCACCCGGTTCCTCGGTCACCACGTCGTCGGCGCCCTCGCCGCCCGTCTCGGCGCGCACGTCGAGCTGCGGCCGACCGGCGGCTCGGGCGTGACGGCGTACGTGGCCCTGCCGAGCTCGCTGGTCCAGGAGGTGTCAACCGCGGCCGCCGCGCGATGAGCCGAGCACCGCCTCCATCACCGCCCGCGCGATCGGCGCCGCGTCCCCGCCGCCGCTGATCTCCCCGCGGTCCGCCTCCGCCTCCTCCACCACCACGGCGACCGCGACCTTGGCCTCCATGTCCCGGTCGCCCCGCGCCCAGGAGACGAACCAGGCGTACGGCGTGCCGGAGTTGCCGAGGCCGTGCTGGGCCGTGCCGGTCTTGCCGCCGACGGTGGCGCCGGGGATGGCGGCGTTGGTGCCGGTGCCCTTCCTCACCACATCCTCCATCAGCTTCCTCATCCGGGCGGCGGTCGACGGCTGCATCGCCTGCCGCACGGGGCGCGAGCCGGCCGTCGTCAACGTGACGCCGCTCGCCCGGGTCCTCCGCTCCACCAGGTACGGCTGCCGCACCTGCCCGCCGTTCGCGACCGCCGCCGCGACCATCGCCATCTGGAGCGGGGTGGCCCGCGTGTTGTACTGGCCGATGGACGACAGCGCCAGCTGCGCCCTGTCCACGGTCGTGTCGAAGGTGCTCCGCGCCACCGGGAAGGGGATCCGCAGGGACGTGTCGTTGAAGCCGAAGGCCTGCGCGGTGGCCGTCATGCCGGCCACGCCCACGTCCGCCCCCAGCTTCGCGAACACCGTGTTGCACGACCACTTGAACGCCTCCCGCAGGGAGAGGTCCTCGCAGCCGTCGGACTCGTTCGTCAGCCTCGTCCTCGTCCCCGGCAGGGTGTAGGGGTCCGGCGAGTCGGTCGGCGCGTCGAGGTTCTTGATCACGCCCGCGTCCAGCGCCGCCGCCGCGGTGACCACCTTGAAGGTCGAGCCCGGCGGATAGGTCTTCCGCACCGCCCGGTTGAGCATCGGCTTGTCCACGTCGCGGTTCAGCCGCGCCCAGGACCGGCCCACCGCCGCGTTGTTCCCGGACAGCGCCCCCGGGTCGTACGACGGGGTCGACACCAGTGCCAGGATCCGCCCGGTCGACGGCTCGATCGCCGCCACCGCGCCCTTGCGGTCGCCCAGTCCGTCGTACGCCGCCTGCTGCGCGGCCCGGTTGAGGGTGGTCACGACGTGGCCGCCGGGGTTCTGGGAGCGGGTGAAGTCGTTCCACAGCGGGAGCGGCGAGAGCATCGGGTCCGTGCCGGACAGGATGTCGTCCTCGGCGTGCTCCAGCAGGCTCGTCCCGTACTCCTGCGAGGCGAAGCCGGTGACGGGCGCGTACAAGGGGCCGTCGGCGTACGTCCGTTCGTAGCGGAGCTGCTCGCGGGTGTCCCGGGAGCCGGTGACCGGCTCGCCGCCGACCAGGATGTCGCCGCGGGGTTGGCCGTAGCGGGCGATGCTGGTGCGGCGGTTGGCCGGGTTGTCGTCGTAGGACCGGGCCTGGAAGACCTGGATGCGGGCGGCGTTGACCACGAGGGCCACCAGCAGCAGGGCGCAGAAGCAGGCGGCGTGCCGGATGTAGCGCGTCAAGACGCCTCCTCGAGGGTCACGGGGCCACCTGCCCGTCGTACTGGCCGCGGGCCGAGTCGCTCACCCGGATCAGCAGCGCCACGATCGCCCAGTTGGTGACGACCGACGAGCCGCCCTGCGCCAGGAACGGCATCGCCATGCCGGTCAGCGGGATCAGGCCCGTCACCCCGCCCGCGATCACGAACACCTGGAGCGCCACGATCGAGGCGAGACCGACGGCGAGCAGCCGGCCGAAGGGATCGCGCACGGCGAGGCCCGCCCGGTAGCCGCGCTCGACCAGAAGGGCGTACAGGATGAAGATCGCGGCCAGGCCCGCCAGGCCCAGTTCCTCGCCCGCCGTGGCCAGGATGAAGTCCGACTTGGCGGCGAAGCCGATGAGAACGGAGTGGCCGAGGCCGAGACCGGTGCCGAGGATGCCGCCGGCCGCGAAGGCGAACAGGGACTGCGCGAGCTGGTTCGGCCCCTCGCCCGCCTCGATCGACGCGATCGGGTGCAGCCAGTCCTCGACCCTGCCGTGCACATGCGGCTCCAGCCAGCCCACGGCGACCGCGCCCAGCGCGGCCAGCAGCAGGCCGACGGCGATCCATCCGGTGCGGCCGGTGGCGACGTAGAGGAGGACGACGAACAGGCCGAAGAAGAGCAGCGAGGTGCCGAGGTCGCGTTCCAGGACCAGCACACCGACGCTCACCAGCCAGACGGCGACGATCGGGCCGAGGACGCGGCCGGTGGGCAGCTGCATCCTGGTGAACCTCCAGATCCTGCGGCCCGTGTACGCCAGCGCGTTGCGGTTCGCCGCCAGGTACGCGGCGAAGAACACCGCCAGCAGCACCTTCGCGAACTCACCCGGCTGGATGGAGAACCCGGCGATCCGGATCCAGATGCGGGCGCCGTTCACCGCCGGGAAGAAGATCGGCAGGGTGAGCAGGACCAGGGCGGCGGCGACACATACGTAGGAGTAGCGCTGCAGGACCCGGTGGTCGCGCAGCAGGAACACCACCACGATGAACAGGGCCACGCCGAGCGTGGACCACACGAGTTGGGTGGGGGCCGCCCGGTCGTCGGGCGTCTCCAGGTCCAGCCGGTAGATCAGGACCAGGCCGAGGCCGTTGAGCAGGACGCCGATGGGGAGCAGGAGCGGGTCGGCGTACGGGGCGCGTAAACGCACCGCCAGATGCGCGAGGAGCGCGAGCACGCCGAGCCCGGCGCCGTAGCCGGCGGCGCCGGGCGGGACGGTGCCGTTCTTGGCGAGGCCGACATCGCAGTAGCCGTACACGGAGAGGAATACGGCCACGACGATGAGGGCCAGTTCGATGCCACGGCGCCGTGGGAGGCGTGCGACGGGGGCGGGCGTGCCCGCCCGCACCATGGTGATTCCGGCCTTGGTCATGTCCGGAACTTACCCAATTAGTGCGTATTTTCCGCCTTCGCCTTGGTCTTCAGCACCAGCGAGGCTTGGGGCCGATGTTGGCGATGTAGCGGGCCGAGCCCCAGGCCCAGGTGCCGTCCGTGAGGAGGTACCAATGGCGGTTGCCCTGGACGGACTGGCCGTTGGTCTTGCAGAAGATCGTGACGATGTCGCCGCGCTGGGCGAACCGGATGATCTGGGAGCCGCGGTTCGGAGCGCTGCGCAGCGCCAGCGTGCTCGCGGTGACGCGGCCCTTGTAGAGGCGCTGGTTGCGGTGGTCGCCCTGGGTGTCGACACCGCCGGCGCTCTGGTCGAAGCCACCGCCCTGACTCAAGTCCTCCTGGCTGCTGAGGGCGGGGTCGTCCGCACCCTCGTCGCTCGCGACAGCGGGGGTGGCTGCGGTGGCGAAGGCAAGGGCGCCGGCGGCGACGGCTATGGCGAGGCGGGAGCGCAGGGGCATGGGGTACCTCCGTGAATGAGGCGAAGCCTGACTAATCGCCACATTAGGGGTATTTTCGGGTGGTCGCGCGTCACGCTGGGCCATCGGGGAGCTCGCCCCCCGCCGGAGGAGACTGAGGGAGCGTCAGGGTGGCCAGGGCTCCGCCGTCCGCCGCGTTGCGGAACGTCAGCCCCGCGCCCAGTACCTCCGCCTGCCCCAGCGCGATCGTCAGCCCGAGCCCGTGTCCCCTCGCGCCGCCCTCCGTGCGGAACCGCTGCGGCCCGTGCACCACGAGGTAGTCCGGATAGCCGTCCCCGTGGTCCCGCACGGTCACCACCGGCCCGTCCACCGTCAGCACCACCGGCGCCCGCCCGTGCCGGTGCGCGTTCGCCACCAGATTGCCGAGCACTCGCTCCAGCCGCCGCCGGTCCGTCTCCACCGCCACACCCCGTACGACGTCCACCTCGGTGTCGGTCCCCGACGCCCGCACCACCCGCTCGGCCAGCGCGCCCAGATGCTCGGTGTCCAGCTCCAGCCGCTCCCGCCCGGTGTCCAGCCGGGAGATCTCCAGCAGGTCCTCGGTCAGCGTGCGCAGCGCCGCCACCCGGTCCCGGACCAGCTCGGTCGGCCGGCTCGCCGGCAGCAGCTCGGCCGCCGCGTGCAGACCGGTCAGCGGGGTGCGCAGCTCGTGCGCCACGTCCGCCGTGAAGCGCTGCTCGGCGAGCAGCTTGCCCTGCAACGACGCGGCCATCGAGTCCAGCGCGGCGGCGACCGCGGCCACCTCGTCCTGCGGGCGCGCCGGCTCCTTCGTGCGGGGGTCGTCGACGCGCGCGTCCAGGTCGCCCGCGCTGATCCGCCGGGCCACCCGCGCGGTCGTGTGCAGCCGCCGGGTCACCCGGGTCACCGCGAACGCGCCCACGATCAGGGTCGCCCCGATCGCCAGCGCCGACGACCAGACGATGGCCCGGTCCAGCCCTTCGATCGTGCGCGCGCCCTGCGAGTAGTCGACCTGCACGGCCAGGGCGCGGCCGCCGTCGACCGGGCCAGCCGCCCACATCGTGGGGCGCCCATGGTGCTCGCCGACCATCGTGCCGCGTTCCCCGGCCGCCGCTAGTTCGCGCAGCGGTTCGGGCAGGCCCGGCGGGTCGACGCCGGCTCCCCACGTCAGCGTGTCCCCGGCCTCGAAGGCCGCCGTCGCCTCCGTCAGCTTGGTCAGGGCGAGGCCGCGGGCCTGGCCGACCGTCTGGTTCGTCACCGAGACGTGCACGAGGACGCCGAGCAGCGCGGCCAGCGCGCAGCACATCACGGTGATGAAGACGGCGGCCTTCACGGCGAGCGTGCCGGACCACCGGGGGAGTGCGAGCCTCATCGGCCACTCGCGGTGGGGGACGGCGAGGGGGCCGGGGCGGCGGTCGGCGTGGGGGACGGTGTCTTCTTGCGCGGGCCGGTGCGCAGCATCTCGTCGTGCGTGAGGAGCATCGCCTTCTGCTGCCGGTCCCAGGTCCACTGGAGCCGGTACTCGTACCCCGCGACCTCCGACGGCGAGCGGATGATCACCGACCGTCCGGCCAGCTCGACCCCGCTCATGGCGTCCTCCCAGGCCATGACCTGCGTGAGCCGGTGCTTGTCCACGGTGTAGACGCGTACGGCGGTCAGTTTGCCGGGCAGCTGCCGGAAGCCCAGCGTCAGGTCGTCGCGTCCGTCGCCGGTCAGGTCGCGGTAGTACGGCCGGAGGACGGGGCACCTGCCCTTCCCCGCGCCCTCGCCGCACTCGGCCATCCGGCCGCCGGTCTCGTGGTACGGCGAATCGGAGCCGTAGTCGCCCGGGCTCGCGGCGACCTCCTTGCGCACGATCGCGACCGGGTCCACCTCGCGGATGTCGTCGCCGGGTACGGCGATCCCCTTGATGACCTGCGTGTCCACCTCGCCGATCTCGAAGGCCGGACTCGACACCGGCGGCAGGCCCGGCCACAGCTTGTCCGGGCTGATCGCGGTCGGCGTCGGCCCCGCGCCGCGCAGCCCGCCCGCGTCACCGCAGGCCGTCAGGGCCGCCAGGGGCGCCAGCAGCAGGGCGATGGCGGCGGCGGTGCGGACGGGTCTGGGGGGCACGGTGCTCCAGCGGCTCGGGACAGGGTGATCAGCAGCCCGTACACCTTATTCCGCACGAAGTCCTTTTTGCGTACCGGTGGAGGCGCAGGACAGAAACGATTTACTCATTCCTTTTACTCGGCAAGCCCCTCCAGTTACTCGGCAAGCCCCTCCAGCGATTCACTCCGCAAGCTCCTCCAACAGCCGAGCCGTCGGCAATCCGGCCCGCAGGTACTCCACGAAGAGCTCGTTGTGCAGGGCCCACGGCGAGCGCCGGTCCCGGATCAGCCGGATCGCCTCGTCCGCGGAGTTCCCCCGGCGGATCAGGGCGTGCGCGACGACCAGGCCCGAGCGGTTGTAGCCGTGGTAGCAGCGGACGAGGACCTTGCGGCCCCCGTCCAGCGCCTCGCACGCGGCCCGCGCGAGCCGGATCACCCCAGCGAGCTGTGTACCGTCCAGCGGCCCGTCGGGAATCGGCCACACATGGTGTTCCACGTCGGTGTCCGGCCCGTGCCCCGGCAGCCTCAGCAGGGTCTGCACGACGTCGAACTCGTCGCGCACGACGGCGAACTCCACCGCCCCGGTCCGGCCCCTGAACTCGTGCCCGCCCATCCACAGACCCGGCACGATCTCGTTCCACGGGCTGTCCGGAGCGGGTACGTCGGCTTGCATCCTGCGCGTCCGCAACGGCGCCTCCCCAAGGCCCTGCCAACTCACGAAAGTGCCTACCCGGCCGGAGCCGGCCTCAAAGGTGACCCGGCTCCTTGCCCCGGGAGCGCCCGGCCTGTTCCCATGGTCTGGGGTGATGCTGCATGAGCGGACTGCGCGTCGTACCGACTTGGCGGCACGGTCAGGAACGGCTGTACGTCTGCCTCACGGACGGCAGGAACATCGCCTGGTACGACCGTGAGGCGGCCCGGGTCAACCTGCTGAGCGAGGACCGCAAGGACGACGTACTCCACGCACTCGGACCCTTCCTGACCGGCCCGGTGGCGGTCGGGCCGCCCCCGGTGCCGACCCCCGCGGAGCTGGCCCGGCTCTCCCTCCACCCGGACGACGACCTGGCGCCCAACCGCCCCGGCGAGGCGCTGCTGATCGCCCTGGACCGTGATCCGGGCCCCACGCACCGGCTCCGCCCCGACCCGCGCCGCCGGGCGCTGGCGGCCGAGCAGGCGGTCGGGGAGGCCCTGGACCGGCTGGACGGCGCGGGCTGGCACGCCCTGCACTCGATCCCGCTCCCCGGCGGCGACCGTATCCACCATCTGGCGATCGGTCCGGGCGGCCTCTTCGCGGTCCACAGCCTGTACGCGCGCAAGCAGCGGGTCACGGTCGCCGACCCCATGGTCACGCCGGGCCGCCGCGAACCGCGCCCGCTGCTGCGCCGCCTCCGCGCCGACGCCGACCGCGCCTCCTACACCCTGACGGCCGAGGTCCACCCGGTCCTGGCCCTCGTCGGACCCGGTGCCGTGTCGCTCACCGCCCCGCCGCGCGAGGTCCGGATCATCACGGACGCGGAGGTCGAGGGCCTGGCCCGGCTGGGCGGCGTCCTGAAACCGGCGGACGTGGAGGCCCTGCACGCGATGGCGCGGGACCGGCAGACGTGGGCGCGGGTGTGACCTGCTTCAGCGGTGAGCTGCCTTGGCCCCTCCCTCGGGTGGTCAGGGCAGCCGCCCCGCGCGTTCCGGGTCGAGCAGCGGGGCCAGCAGATCGCCGTGGTCCTGTAGCCGGGGTGCGATGTCCGGTGCCTGGAACGTCAGCTGCGCGGGCGCCCCGCAGTCCTCGACCTCGACCCACGTCACCGGCGCGGACACCAGCGGCCGCGCCCGGGCCCGCAGCGTGTAGGGCGTGGCCGTCGTCTTGCGGGCGGCGTTCTGGCTCCAGTCGACGAACACCTTGCCGGGCCTGAGGCTCCGCGTCATCCGGTGCAGGACCAGCCGGGGCATCGCCTTCTCCGCCTCCACGGCGAGTTCCTTCGCGTACTCGGACACCTGATCGGACGAAGCCCCCCGTACGGCTGCCAGCAGATGCAGCCCCTTCGACCCTGCGGTCTTCGGGTAGGCCTCGATCCCGTCCGCCGCGAGCCGCTCCCGCAGCCAGAGCGCGACCTCGCAGCAGTGGACGATCGTCGCCGGCGGCCCGGGGTCGAGGTCGAAGACCAGCCGGTCGGCCTCGCCGGGCGCGTCGACCAGCCACTGGTGGGTGTGGAACTCGGTGACCAGGTTCGCCGCCCAGATCAGGCTGGCCAGGTCCTGCACCAGCACCATCCGGGCGGGTCCCTCCGATCTGGGGACCTCGGCGGTGGTGACCCAGTCGGGCGTACCGGGCGGGACGTTCTTGGTGAAGAAGACCTGGCCGTCCGGCCCGTCGGGGTAGCGCAGGAAGGACACCGGCCGGTCACGCAGGTGGGGCAGCAGGACCTCGGCGGTGGTCGCGTAGTAGTGCAGCACCTCGGCCTTGGTGAACCCGGTCGCGGGATACAGCACCTTCTCCAGATTGCTGAGCGCGAGCCTTCGCCCCTCCACCTCTGTGATCGGCGTCATACGATGAGAATCCCAGAGATTTGGCCGAAAACTGTCGAAACTCGTCGTAATCCATCACAAAGCGATCGAAAGGGTGCTGCACGTGCGATCCATATGGAACGGCGCCATCTCCTTCGGCCTCGTCAGCATCCCGATCAAGCTGGTGAACGCCACGGAGAGCCACTCGATCTCCTTCCGCCAGATCCATACGGAGGACGGCGGCCGCATCCGCTACCGCAAGGTCTGCGAGCTGGACGACCAGGAGGTCTCCCAGGCGGAGATCGGCAAGGGGTACGAGGACGCCGACGGCACGATCATCCCGATCACCGACGAGGACCTGGCCCACCTGCCGCTGCCGACGGCCAAGACGATCGAGATCGTGGCCTTCGTGCCGGCCGACCGGATCGACCCGCTCCAGATGGACGCCGCGTACTACCTCGAGGCGGGCGGCGCCGCTGCCGCCAAGCCGTACACACTCCTGCGCGAGGCGCTCAAGCGCAGCCAGAAGGTCGCCATCGCCAAGTTCGCGCTCCGGGGCAAGGAGCGCCTGGGCATGCTGCGGGTGGTGGGCGACGCCATCGCCCTGCACGGACTGCTCTGGCCGGACGAGGTCCGTGACCCCGCGGGCGTCGCCCCCGACGACAAGGTCATGGTCAACGACAAGGAACTCGACCTCGCGGACACCCTCATGGAGACCCTCGGCGAGATCGACCTCGACGAACTGCACGACGAGTACCGCGAGGCCGTGGAGGAAGTCGTCGCGGCGAAGGCAGCCGGGCAGGCCCTGCCGGAGGCGCCCGAGCCGGCCCGCGCGGGCAAGGTCCTCGACCTGATGGCCGCGCTGGAGAAGAGCGTGCGGGAAGCGAAGGAGTCGCGCGGGGAGGAACCGGCCGAGGAGCCCGCGGAGGTCAGACGCCTTGCGGCAGGCAAGTCGTCGCGGGCGACACCGAAGCAGACGGGCGGCAAGAAGTCGACGGCGAGGAAGACGGCCGCCAAGAAGACGACGGCCTCCGCGAAGAAGACGACGGCGAAGTCGGCACAGGGGGAGAAGAAGACAGCTTCATCGAAGACCGCTGCGTCAAAGACCACGGCGAAGAAGACCACCGCCAAGAGCGCGACGGCGAAGAAGTCGACGGAGAAGCGGTCGACGGCAAAGCAGTCAACGACGAAGAAGACACCGGCGAAGAAGACGGCCGCCGGCAAACGGACCGCGTGACCTGCGCACCGCGCGAACGACGACTCCGCGGCCGCAGGTCCCGTCAGCCCTGTCGGTCCGTCAGCCGAGGACCTTCGCGCCCTCGATGATGACGGGCTGGGTGGGAACGTCCTGGTGGCCGCGGCTGGTGCCCGTCCGCACCTGCTTGATCTGGTCGACGACGTCCTGCCCCTCGGCAACCCGGCCGAAGACGGTGTAGCCCCAGCCGTTGGGGCTCTTGGACGTGAAGTTGAGGAAGTCGTTGTCCGAGACGTTGACGAAGAACTGCGCGGTCGCGGAGTGCGGGTCGCTGGTCCGCGCCATCGCCACCGTGTAGGCGTTGTTCTTCAGGCCGTTGTCGGCCTCGTTCTGCACCGGCGCCATGGTGGGCTTCTGCACCATGTCCGGGGTGAAACCGCCGCCCTGGACCATGAAGCCCGGGATCACCCGGTGGAAGATCGTGCCGTCGTAGTGCCCATTGCGGACGTACGTCAGGAAGTTCTCGACGGTCTTGGGGGCCTCGGCGTCGTTGAGCTCGAGAACGATGCGGCCGAAGTTCGTGGTCAGCTCGACCCTGGACATGGAAATCGTCCCTTTCTGGCGGGGCTTGGCCGCAGCATCTTGTCACACGGTCCCTTTCCCGCCGGTCGGGCAGGCCGACGAGGCCGTCAGGCGGCCTCCTCCAGAGCGTGCTGGGGACCCTCCGGCCGACGGGGCGGACGCACTCCCGCCCGCCGCCCGGACAGCGGCACCAGCGCGAGACCCGCCGCCAGCCCCAGCGCGGGCAGCACGGGGAACCGCCCCTCGTCCGCGAACCCCTGGACGGCGAACCGGCCCAGGGCGCCCACGCTCGCCGCCAACCCGAGCCACAGCGCCCAGGCAGGCCGAAGGCCGACGCCCGGACGCATCCGTTCGTGGACGACTGCCTCGAGCCCATGCGCCGCATGCTGCCGCAGCGCCACGGCGACGGCGCCGAAAAGGCCGGGCCGCAACCAATCCGTGCCCGGTACGACACCGCCCGCATGGCCTCCCCCCTGTTGGAGACAACCCCGTTCACATGGTCAGGACGGCCTTGACGGTCTGCCCTGCCCGCACGTCCTTCACGGCCGTGTTGATGTCGGCCAGCGGGTAGGTGCGGACGAGCCGGTCGACGGGGAAGCACCCCTCCCGGTGGAGGGCGAGCAGACGGGGGATCAGGACGGCCGGGTCCTGGTGGCCCATCACCGAGCCGGTGACGGTGCGGCCCTTGAGCAGTTCCCAGGCGTTCACCTCGAACGTGGCCTCCGCCTCGGTGACGCCGAGGACGGCCGCCGAGCCCAGCGGGGCCAGTACGTCGGTGGCGGCGCGCATGATCCGCAGCGAGCCGGTGCATTCGACGCTGTGGTCGACGCCGCGGCCCCCGGTCAGCTCCAGGACCCCCTCGACCGGGTCGGTGTCGCCGGTGTCGAGGGTGTCCGTGGCGCCCAACTCGCGGGCGAGCGCCAGCCGGTCCGCCTCCCGGCCGACCACGATGATCCGGGCGGCTCCCGCCACCACCGCGGCCATCAGCGCGCTGAATCCGACCCCACCGGGGCCGAACACCGCGACCGTACTGCCGGGCCGCACCCGCAGGGAGTTGAGGACCGCCCCGGCGCCGGTGATGACCCCGCAGCCGAACGGGGCGAGCACCTCCGGCCGGATGTCGTCGTCGACGCGGATCAGGGAGCGGGGATGGGCCAGGCCGTGGGTGGCGAAGGAGGACTGGCCGAAGAAGTGGTCGCCCACCGGTGTGCCGTCGGTGTCGGCCAAGCCCGTGCTGCCGTCGGCGCGCCGCGCGCCGAAGTTGAGGGGGATGTGGTGCTCGCAGTACATGGGCAGACCGCGGAGGCAGTTCGGGCAGCTCCCGCAGGAGTCGAGGCCGGCCAGCACCCGGTCCCCGGGCCGCAGCCCGGTGACCGCGCTGCCGACGGCCTCCACGACCCCGGCACCCTCGTGGCCGAGCACGGCGGGCAGCGGGGTGGGCACATGGCCGACGGCGGCTTCGAGGTCGGTGTGGCACAGACCGGCCGCCTCGTAGCGGACGAGGACCTCGTCGGGCCGGGGATCGTCCAGTACCAGCCGCTCGAGCGTGAACTCGGGTCGGTCCGGGCGGGCGACGGCGGCCATGACCGTACAGGGCATGTCTGCCCCCTTTGCGGCATGTGCGGCGTGCGTGGGTTCTGTCGGGCGTCTTCACGCTAGGTCAGGTGCCGCCGGGCCGCGCGGTGACGTACGCGATTCGGGCGTGGGGCGGCTGAGGAGGGCTGAGGGTGCTCCTGCGGCGGCCGGCGGCTATGCGCTGTCGTTCCGGCGGCCGGCGGCTACCCACTGCCGTTCCAGTCGTACGGCCCACCCCCGCGCCACTCGATCAGCTCGGGGTCGTCGACGGCCATGTCCTCGGCGGGCAGGCCCGCGCGGTGCAGGTACTCCATCACGTCGAACAGGCTGTACGCGGTGCCCGCGCGCTCGCCGTGGATCGTCACCTCCCGCCCACCGTCCGGTGAGGGCGGGAGCACGATCACGGGCGGGTGCTCATCCATGCCACCACCATGCGCCGCAATGCGGCGGCGTGCAGCTTGACTGCGCGATCCGGACGACACTCCGTACTCCGTACGACACTGACGCACTGTCGTACGCCCCCTCGCGCTGCCGTACGGCCCCATCCCACTCTCGTGCACCCCATCCCACTCTCGTACACCCCGTCGCACTGTCGTACATCCCGTGGCGGCATGTACAGATCACGTCCTCCTGAAGGCAACCTTCCCCCCGCACCATCTGCGTGCCGCCCGCGCGTCCTCGACCCTCGACCCTCGACCGTAAGGAAGCCCCTGTGAGAACGTCCCGCACCGCGCGCAGAGCCGCAGTCCTCGCCGCCTCGGGCACCGCGCTGGCCACCCTCCTCGCAGCCTCCCCGGCCGGGGCGGCCGACCTGCCGACGGTGACCGCCACCAGCGAGAGCGCCGCCCTCTACGACGATGAGGCCGGCGGCAACTCCGACGCCGACGACCCGGCGATCTGGCGCAACCCCGCCGACCCGGCCCGCAGCCTCGTCGTCGCCACCGCCAAGGAGGGCGGCCTGCGCGTCTACGACCTGGACGCCCGCCTCGTGCAGTCGCCGGCCGCCCCGAAGCCTCCGG
Organism: Streptomyces sp. NPDC002838; assembly: GCF_040295365.1. NCBI lineage: Bacteria > Bacillati > Actinomycetota > Actinomycetes > Kitasatosporales > Streptomycetaceae > Streptomyces > Streptomyces sp. NPDC002838. The sequence continues at coordinate 59,342 of NZ_JBEOVF010000036.1, forward strand.
CCGAGGACGACGCCCCGGGCCGCTTCAACAACGTCGACCTCGTCTCCGGCCAGCGCACCTCGACCGGCCTCGCCGACGTGGCCGTGGTGAGCGACCGCGGCAACGACCGCCTGCGGATCTACCGCATCGACCCGTCCCGCCCCGGCGGCCCGCTGACCGACATCACCGACCCGGCCGCCGCCCCCGTCTTCTCCGCCGACCAGACCGAGATCAACGACCAGCGCACCGCGTACGGCCTCGCCACCTGGAAGGACAAGTCCACGGGCCGCACCTACGCGCTGGCGAGCCAACGCGAGCGCACCCGCCTCGCCCTGCTGGAGCTCGTCCCCACCGCGAACGGCACGGTCGGCTACCGCAAGGTCCGCACCCTCGACCTCCCCTCCTCCTTCCGCCTGCCGAACGGCACCTCCTGGACCCCCTGCCTGGAGCCCGGCGAGCTCCCGCAGATCGAGGGCATGGTCGTCGACCCGGCCACCGGCACGCTCTACGCCGGCCAGGAGGACATCGGCATCTGGCGGCTGCGCGCCGACCTCACCAACAAGCCGGTGCTCATCGACAGGACCAGGGAGTACGGCGTCCCGGGCACGTACGACGAGGCGACCGAGGAGTGCACACCGGGCGCCGACCCCGGCTACGGCGGCACGCGGCTGTCGGCCGACGTCGAGGGTCTGACGATCTATCAGGAGAAGGGCGGAGACGGCTACTTGCTCGCCTCCAGCCAGGGCGACAACACGTTCGCGCTGTACGACCGCGAAGTCAGCGAGAGCAACGAGTACGAGGGCGGCTTCCGGATCGGCGCCGCGACGGACACGCTCGACAGCGTGGAGGAGTCCGACGGAGCGGCCGTACTGAACGCCCCGCTCGGCACCCGCTACCCGCGCGGCCTGCTCGTCGTCCAGGACGGCCAGGAGAGCCCCGAGGTGCCGGACGGAGAGGGCGGCACGCGGACGGCGACCGGCTTCAAGTTCGTCGACCTCGGTGCGGTGGTGGACGCCACCGACATGTGACGGATGTGACCCATAGGTGACAGCCGCACGGGGTCCTCAGCCGCGGATGCGGCCGAGGACCCCGCAGCCGCGCCTGTGACGCCGCGGTGGACGCCTGAGACCGGCATGAGGCCTGAACCGCGTGACCGGCTGACCGGCTGACCGGCGGGGTCAGCCGTGCAGCAGGGAGCGGCCGAACCAGTCGGAGCGGTCGCGCGCGCCGGGCAGGGCGAAGAAGTAGCCGCCGCCGGTAGGGGTGATGTAGTCGACCAGGGGCTCGTCGATGAGGCGTTCCTGGGTGGCCTCGAACTGCCGCTTGACGTCCTGCTGGTAGCAGCAGAACACCAGCCCCATGTCGAGGTTGCCGACCTTGTCGACGCCCCGGTCGTAGTTGTAGCCGCGCCGCAGGATGCGCGACGCGTCCGTCCCGGCGGTACGCGGGTTGGCGAGGCGGATATGGGCGTCGAGCGGGATCGCCTGGCCGTGCGGGTCCTTGGCGTAGTGGGGCGTGTCGGTCTCGCGGCCACCGTCGAGCGGGGCGCCGGTGTCGCGGCGCCGGCCGATCATCTGCTCCTGCTCGGTGAGCGAGACCCGGTCCCAGAACTCCACCCGCATCCGGATGATCCGGATCACCTGGTAGCTGCCCCCGACCGCCCAGGACGGCTCGCCGTCGGCCCCGGTCACCCACACCAGCCTGTTCATCTCGCGCGCGGAGGAGGTGTCGGGGTTGGCGATGCCGTCCTTGAAACCGAGGAGGTTGCGCTGCGCGCCGGACGGCCGGGAGGGGTTCTGGAAACCGTCGATACGCCACTTGACCTGCATGGCGCCCCGGGTGTGCCGGGCGATGTCGCGCAGCGCGTGCAGCACGGTGTCGGAGTGGCCCGCGCAGATCTGGAGGGACAGGTCGCCGTGGCACTCGGCCGCGTCGAGGTCGTCGTTGGGGAAGGTACGCATCGGGGTGAGATGCCGTGGTTTGGCGGTGGCGAGGCCGTAGCGGTCGCCGCGGCTTCCGCGGTCGCCGTTGTCGTCGTCGAAGAGAGATGCGCCGAGGCCGACGGTGACGGTCAGGCCGTCGGCGGGTACGACGGGGCCGAGGATACCGCTGTCGGAGGGAGGAGCCCCGACGCCGAGGCCCTCTGGGGCGCCGCCGGTGGTCAGGAAGCGGGCCCGGTCGGTGAGGGTGCGCAGCAGATCGGCCAGCTCGGCACGGTTCTCGGCGATGACGTCGAAGGAGACGAAGGCGGCGGCGGTCGGCTGCGGGGTGGTGATGCCGGCCTGGTGGACGCCGTGAAAGGGCACCGGGCCTGTGGCTGCGTCGCCTTCCGCGGCGGCGGCGGTGTCGCTGCCGGTGAGCTCGGCCCCGGCGAACCCGCCCGCCCCGGCCGCACCGACAACGAGGGCGGTCTTGACGAACGTACGACGGCCGGTGGGGCAGGCGGCGCCCTCGGGGCCCGGGGTGGGGGCGGGCGGCTGGGACGTCATGGGTGTGGGGTCCTCTCTGTGCTGATGGGCCGTGGACTCAGGCGGCCCTGCGGATCTCCAACAGGTCAGGAATCGGGGCGAGTTCCTCCAGCAGCTGCCCCATGGCCCCGTCGAGCCGCTCGCGCGTCGCGGCGGGCAGGCCGTCGACGGGTGCCCAACTGCCGTCCTTGTGGCGGGCGGAGAGCACGAGCTGCTCGGTACGCCGCATCCACCTGTCCACGGCCGTAAGCACTTTCGGGTCGCGACGCTCGATCAACGGCCGCAACAGCCCGAGCAGGACCCGGGTGCCCTTGATGTTGGCCTCGGCGGTGGCGAGGGTGGTGCCGCTGCCGTAGTCGGTGGCGCCGGTCAGCTCCTGCTGGAGGGTGCCCTCAAGGATTTCGTGGGTACGCAGCGGCAGATCGCCCGGGTCGAAGTCCTGGTGCGGGAAGTCCTTCCGCAGCCCGGCGACGTCGGAGGCGAGCCGCTCGGCGGGGATGCGGAGGGATACGGCCGACTCACCGTGCCACAACCCGTACTCGACGCGATGGAATCCGGTGAACCCGGCGTCCTTGACGCCGTGGGGCAGCCCGGCCGTAGTTCCGTTGATCTCCGAGTCGAAGTCCCCGAACGTGCCGTAGGCGGCCCCGAGCGAGGCGTACTCCTCGTGCGCCGCAAGCCAGTCCTCGCGGGCGCGGTGGAGGTGCCCGGCCTCGATGTCGTGCTGAAGGGTCCGGGTCTGGGCCAGCAGGAGGGTCAACCCTTTCTGGACGTAGGCACGGTAGGAGGCGAGCGGAGCGGCGAGATCCTTCTCGCTCACGGGGAGTACGGCCGTCTCCGCACCGCCGCCCGTGACCCGGACGGCGGCGGAGGTGACGGCGCCGCCACTGGCCGGCACGCAGCGCCAGGCGTAACTCCCGCTGCCGATCGTGGCGGTGAGAGTGCGGGTGGTGCCGGGAGCGATGCCCTCCACCTCGCCGTAGACGGCGGCCGTGGCCGGATCGATCAGGTACGCCTCGACGGTGCTCCGGCCGGTGTTGCGCACCTGGAAGGACCGGCGGCCGGGCTTCGGGGCGGCGAATCCCTTGCCGCAGTCGGCGGGCGAGACGGTGACGGTGGTGGCGGGGGGTTTGCCGCCGCTGACGGCCACGAGGACGCCGGCGAGGAGGGCGGGGACGGCGAGGGCGGCTGTGGGGACTACCCAGCGGGGCAGGCGTCGCGGGGCGGGCGGTTCGGGTACGGGGGCGGGCGCCGGGGTGGACGGAGCCGCAGCAGGCAGGCGTGCGGCACGCACTCCGCGGACTCCCCGCACTCCCCGCACGAACAACGCCAGGACCACGGCGAGATAGGAGCCGTAGGCCGTGACCTGAAGCCAGGTCATCTGCGGGGTCAGGTTGAGCGTGCCGCTGGCCAACGTGGCGTACCAGGACCCGGAACCGATACTCCCCGACCAATCGAAGGCGTAAGCAGCCGAGCCCGGCAGCAAGCCGCCTTCCTGCAGATCGCGCATCCCATAACCGAGCACCCCGGCCGCGATCACGATGAGCGCGACGCCGGTGAAGGTAAAGAACCGAGTCAGATTCAGGCGAAGCACACGCCGATACAGCCCCCAACAAACCCCACCGGCCAACACCAGCCCGGCCCCCGCCCCGACGAGCGGCCCGGCGGACTCCCCGGCGGCCTGCCCCGTGGTCCAAAGAAACAGGGCAGTCTCCAGCCCTTCACGCCCAACGGCGAGGAAGGAGATGACGACCAGCAACCCCGCGCCCGTGCCCGTACCCGGCCCGGCACCCAGGGCGTCGGTGACCTTCTCCTTGATCTCCCCGGAGAAACTCCGCGCCGACCGGCGCATCCAGAACACCATGGCGGTGACAAAGGCGACGGCGACAACACTGAGCACACCGCCGAAAGCCTCCTGAGCCTGCCCGGAAAGCCCGGCGGAGGTAAAGGTCAGCACCGCCCCAAACCCCATGGACACACCCACGGCGGCAAGCACCCCGGTCCACACATGCGGCAGCCGCGCCCGCTGACCGGCCCGCACCAGAGTGGCCACCAACACCGAAACGATCAGCCCGGCTTCCAGCCCCTCACGCAGCCCGATCAAAAAACTCGGCAGCGCGTTGTCCCACACCAGAGAACTCCCCTCGGCATGCCACGGCAGGGCCACATTCGGGCCAAGGTGGGCTTAGCGTAGGCAAACCTAACCATCTGGCATGGGGTTGGAGTCGTGACGCGAGTAAGAGTCCGGTAGGAGCGTCTCGGAAACTCTGTGTGTGCCTGAGGGTTTCAGGCTTTTCGGGCGCGGCGTGGCCGTGTGCCGTCACGGTGGGGTCCGAACCTCGGGGTGAGGGGGTGGACCTCGGTAGCACACAACAGTTGAAGAGCCTGAACAGCCGAGCCGTCTGTCCATGGCCGGTCATTGGGGTCCCCGAAAAACCCCTGCGGTCACCGGCGATCTCCGTCGTACGCTGACGTCCGCTGTCTGCCGAGGGAGGACGCATGGGGATCCGAAGCCTGACCCGTACCGAAGCGGAGCGACGGGCCGCGCTGCTGACGGTCGAGCGGTACGACGTGGACATCGACCTCACCGCCCTGCCCGACGGCCCGGACGTCCGATGCGTCTCCACCGTGACCTTCACCTGCCACGAGCCGGGCGCGGAGACCTTCGTGGACTGCGCGGCACAGGTGCGGAGCGCCACGCTGAACGGCACCGCCCTCACCCCCACCGGTGACGGCCGTATCCCCCTCACCGCCCTGGCCGAGCACAACGTGCTGCGTGTGGAGAGCGTCCAGGCCGACACGGCCACGGGCGAGGGGGTGCACAAGGCGATCGACCCCGCGGACGGCGAGGTCTACGTGTGGATGAGCTTCGAACCGGACGAGGCCAGGTTCGTCTGGGCGTGCTTCGACCAACCCGACCTGAAGGCCCCGCACGCGTTCACCGTCACGGCCCCGCCCGCATGGACCGTCACCAGCAACTCCGGCGACCCGCGCGTCGAGGAGCTGGACTCGGCCCGCCGCTGGACCTTCCCGGACACCCCGCCCCTGTCGACGTACAACACCGTCGTCAACGCGGGCCCCTTCCACGAGATCCGCCGCGAGGCCGACGACCACGACCTCGGCCTCTACGCCCGTCGCTCCCTCGCCCCGATCCTCGACCGCGACGCCGACGAGATCTTCACCCTCACCAGCCAGGGCCTCGCCTTCTTCGGCGAGGCCTTCGCGATGCCGTTCCCGCAGCGCAAGTACGACCAGGTGTTCGTGCGTACGTAGGCGAAGAGCGCTTCAGACCCGGCATGACCGCCTACTTCGCCCGCCACGCATGGGGCAACACCACACTCCAGGACCTGATCGACGCCCTCTCCGAGGCCGGCGAACGCGACCTGGACGCCTGGCGCACGGCGTGGCTCGAGACGGCGGGCACCGACCGCTTCTCACTGGAGCGTGACGGCGAGACGGTCACGCTGGTGGCCGCCGACACCCCGCGGCCGCAGGTGCTGGCGGTGGGCGCGTACGGCGGCAATGGCGAAGCCCTGGAACGCAGGGCGCTGGTGCGGGTAGAGGTGACACAGACCCGCACCCCGGTCACCGGCCTCCCGCCTGCTGCGGAAGTCCTGCTGATCAACGACGACGACCTGACCTTCGCCACGACCCGCCCGGACCCCACGACCAGGGACGCCCTCTTCCGTACGGCGTCACAGCTGCCCACAGCCATCTCCCGGGGCGTGGCCGCGGCCACCGTGTGGGACATGCTGACGACCGGCGAGGCCACGGCGGCGGAAGCCGGACGGTGCCTCACCGCGGTCCTGGCGGCCGAGACGTCCGACGCCGTGATCGAGCCGTACCTGACACTCGCCGCGAACATCGCCGAACTGTGGGCGCCGCCCGGCGAACGCGCCGACCTGACGGCGGCGGTGGCGGCAACCTGCCGCCGCCTCGCCACGAACCCCGGCCGCCGGCAGGTATCTGGACGGCGGCATCCTCGCCGGGCCGCGCGAGCACATACGGCGCGCCCCCGCACAGCACCGCGACATCACCGGGACCCAGGCGCCCCGGGTCGCCGCCCTGCCCGTGTGTCAGCGTGCGGGTGGCGCGGGTAGTTCGGCGGCGGCGGAGGCCGTGAGTTCGGTGGCCATGTCGCAGAGCTCGTCCATGGGGCGCTGCCCGCCGACGTACAGGCGCAGCATTTCGGCGGCCGTCTCGGCGTTGTTGTCGCCGTACTCGCGGTACTTCACGAAGACCGTGCAGGTGTCCTCGCCGTTGCGTTCGGGGACGACGAAGGCGTCGTAGCCGCTGAGCCGGATGGGGGCGCCGTACTCCGCGGACACCTGATCGCGGTAGAAGCTCACCTCGGTCTCCAGGTCGTCGACGTCGCTGAACCATTCGCAGTCCCAGTTCCCGACGCCGACTTCCGGCGCGGCGGCCCTGATGCCGGGGATGACGGACAGCGCCTTGGCGTCGAGCAGCTCGCAGGCGTTCACCCAGGCCAGCGACGCGTCCGGATAGGGCGTGGAACGGCGGGGGAGCGGGCCCTGGTTGAGGACCTCGGCGGCGCTTCGGGCGGCCGCGTCGGCGATCGTGCAGAGCGTCGCGGTGCCGCCCGCCACGGAGCCGTCCTCGACGTTGACGCGGATCCCGACGAGGATGCCGTTGACATCGCCGACGGGCGGCAGCAGGGCCAGCCCGCATTCGTCGCTCTCCGGCGGATCCTCCAGGATGCCGATCTCCCCGATGGTGCGAGCGGGTTCCGACGTCTCGGGCGGAGAGCCCCGGCGGAAGCGGATCGACACGTCGATACGGGTCTTGTCGTCGGGGCGGATGAGTACGTCGCAGCGGTCGAAGTTCCCGTATTCCGCGTCCACTTGGGCCTCACCGAACCGGCCGAGAGAGGTGGGGTCGGCCAGGGCGCACAGGTCGGCGGTGTGCGGATCCCCGATCAGAGCCGACTGCTTGGCGATCGAGGTGTCTTCATCGAGCCGGCTCCGGTCGGACTCGTGGGTGGCTTGCCCGCCGCCGCCGCCGCCGCCGCCGTCGCCGTCGCCGTCGGCCTGGTCCGGCAGGGCGACGAGCCCCAGGGCCAGTGCGGCGCTGAGGCCGAGGACCGCGGCGAGCAGCCGCCGGTGCCTTCGCGGGCGCCGGGCGGACGTGCCCTGGCGGGTCGTCGGCTCGGGTCCGGTGATGGCTTCCAGGAGCTGTCTGACCTCGGCCGCGTCGGGGCGCTGGCGCGGATCGCGTTGCAGCATGGCGGTGAGCACGGGGGCCAGGGGGCCTACGGCGGCGGCGTCGATCTCGACGACGCCCTGCTCGGCCTTCCAGTACCTGAGGCGCTCGGCGTCCTCCCCCTTCCTGCTGGGGTCACCGTCCTTCTCGGTCTCGCCGCCGCGCGGTGGTGAGCCGGTGACCAGGGCGTGGAGGGTGGTGGCGAGGCAGAACACGTCCGAGGCCGGCCGGGGGACGTTGCCCCGGGCCAGCTCGGGGGCGGCGTAGTCCGGGGTGAAGCTGAACGGGCCGTTGGCCGTGATGGTCTCGGTGCCGCCGACCCGGTAGGCGGCGCCGAAGTCCAGTAACTTCCCGGTACCGCGCCGCGACAGGCCGATGTTGGCGGGCTTGACGTCGCAGTGGACGATGCCCGCCTCATGCAAGGCGGCGAGGGCCTCGGCGAGTTGGGCACCGATACGGGCCGCCCGGAGCGGAGACATCGGCGGCTGCCGGTCCAGGCCGCCGCCGGGCACGTACTCCATGACGAACCAGTACGTGTCCGCGCCCTCCCCGTCCCCGTGCCTGTCCCCGCCGCCGTTCCCGTCCTGCGGCACGGTCACGACGTCGTACAGGGTCACGACGTGGGGATGGTCGCGGAACTTGGCCATGGCCCGCGGCTCGCCCAGCAGTCGCCGTACCGCGGTCTGGCGGTCGCCCTCGATCCGCTCCGGTTTCAGCGCGACGTCCTGCCCCACCACGGTGTCGTGGGCCAGCCACACGTTGCCGCTTCGCCCCGCGCCGATGACCTCCTTGAGGACATAGCGGCCGGCGAACTCGTCCCCGGAACGCAACGGAACTTCCCCCTCGTTCGAGTCCAGAACGCACACGGCCCACGGGCCGCGCGCGGATCGAACCTACTGCGTACGGCGACCGTACGCAGTGTCTACCCAGAGTCTTCATCAGTCGCACTCATGACTCATGCGTATCGCTCCAAGGTTCCGGGACCGGTCCCGACAACGACGACTACGGTTCACCGCGGCCCGAACCGAACCCCCGACAGGGAGGAAACCCTCCATGCCAAGCACCCGCACCTGCGTGCTGGCGGGCGTCACCGCGGTTGTTTCGACCGCCGTGCTCACGCTGTCCGCCCAGGCCGCCACTCCGGCCGCGCACGAGCGGGCGGCAGCCCGGTGCGCGTACCCGTCCGAGGTCCTCGACCTGACCAACTGGAAGCTGACCCTGCCCACCGGCGAGGACGAGGATCCCACCGAGATCACCCAGCCCGAGCTGGCGACCTTCTCCGCGGCTCCCTGGTTCCAGGCCCACGGCGCCTGCGACGCGGTCCGGTTCCGGGCCGCCGTCAACGGTGTGACGACGGGAGGTTCCAGCTACCCGCGCGCCGAGCTGCGGGAGATGACCGACGACGGCGAGGACGAAGCCGCCTGGTCCACCACGGACGGCACCCACACCCTCGTGGTCACCGAGGCGTTCACGGCACTGCCCGAGGAGAAGCCGCACCTGGTCGGCGCGCAGGTCCACGGCGGGGACGACGACGTCACGGTCTTCCGCCTCGAAGGCAGCAGCCTCTACATCACCGACGGCGACGACCGCCACCACCACCTCGTCACCGACGACTACGAACTGGGCACCGAGTTCGAGGCCAAGTTCGTGGCGGAGGACGGCGAGATCGACGTGTACTACAACGGGAAGCTGGAGACCACGATCTCCCACGACGGCGACACCAACTACTTCAAGGCGGGCGCCTATACGCAGGCCAACTGCGACAACTCCGATCCGTGCGCCGACAAGAACTACGGCGAGGTCCGCATCTCCGGCATCGAGGTCACCCACTCCTGACCGGCGGATGCGCCGACGGCGGCGCCGCGCGGCGGCCGGTCAACCGCAGGGTCACGCGCGCAGCTCCACCGTCGTCGTGACCCGCGTGAGGGTGGGTTTCCGGGGCACCGAACCGAACCCGAAACGTACGGGCGGTTCGACGGGCGCCACGACACCGAGGTCATGGCCCTCGAAGACCGCCGACACCGCGCCGACCGGCCGCAGATCCCGCACGCCGTACCACTCGCGGCGGCCCGAATCGGCACTGCCGCGGGTCCGCACGTCGGCCGGCAGCAGGCGGGCGGGCAGGTCCGTCAGCGCGGCCCATGCCGGACGGGCGGCGAGTACGTCCGGCACGGCCCGTGGCACGAGCCCCAGAATCCCTCGGCGGCCGGTGGTGAAGCGCAGACTGAGCGGCCCTGCGCCGACGGACCAGGTGTCGTCCGAGACGCTCACGTCGACCGGCACGACATGCACCGTGTCGAAGCTGTACGTGCCGCTGACGAAGGCCGCCGTCCGGTGCGAGGGGGCCAGCAGCAGCCGTTCCCCGCCGGCCCGCTCGATCATCACGTCGCTGAACGGCCCGAACGGCGACCGCTGCCAGTGGCCCAGCACCAGGCGCGTCCCGGAGGAGGTGCCCATGCCCGCGATCCAGCCGTCGAAGCGCAGCCGCGGCGGCCGTCCGGCGGGGCCGAGCCTCCGGCTCATCCCCCTGCTCCCGAGCCGGGGTCAGGAAGGACCCGGACCTGGGGCACAAGGCCTGGAAGGCCCGAGCCGTACATGCCGGACCCCTTCCGAGAAGTGCACCAGGGGCTGAGCCGTGGGCGCGGGGAGGCCCGCCGCGGTGGTCAGCGTCTCCTCGAGTACGTCGACGGCGGCATCCGCCAGCGGCCAGGGTTCGTGCTCGACAGGTGTCACCCAGAGCCTGCCGAGCCGACGTGTGTACGCCCGCCAGCGCGAGGTGAGCCATACGTCCCGCTCGGTGGGTGTGACCGGGCCGCCGGGGCGGACGACCAGGCGGTAGGAGGCTCCACCGCCCCACCTCGAACCCGTGTAGGAGACGGCATCCCGGTTCACGGAAACGCGCAAGGTGCCGGGGTTGTACGGCGCGCCGACTGCCCGAGCCGCCAGCATCAGCGGGCAGGCCACCTCGATGGACAGGAACCAGAGCCCGTCCCGCCCGTTCCGGTGCCGGACGTAGGTCCGCAGGTTGGTCTCCGCGAACGTCGGGAGACCTGGCAGCGCGGCGGGTACGCCGGGAGGGCGCACGTCGGCCATGACGAAGGGGGTGAGACCCACCCACGCCGCACCCTCGTACTCGTCCACCACCAGTTCCTCGGGCAGCAGCGCCTGGACATCGTCCGGTGGGAAGGGCCAGTGGACGAATGTCTGCCTCAGCCAGCCGGCGCGAAGCGCGGGAACGCGCACCCGCTGCTCCGCTCCATACGCGACCACACATGGCGAGTCCCCCGCCCTGGCCAGCGGAAACGGCAGGACAACGGGCGAACCCGCTGCTCTGTCGCTCCTCACAGCTTGCGTGGCTCGGTGTTTCTGGCCGGGTCGGTGATCTCGATACCCGCCGGGAGGTAGCCGCCCTGTCCCTGCGCGGCCAGCTCCTTCAGGTGCTGCTGGTAGCGCTCCGGGGAGACGACCTTGACGTTGAAGAGCATCCGGGCGTGGTCGACGCCGCACAACTCGGCGCACTTACCCCGGAAGGTGCCCTCCCGGCTGGGCGTCGCCTCGAAGGCGTTGACGTTGTGGCCGGGGAAGACATCCTGCTTCATCAGGAACGGCAACACCCAGAAGGAATGGATGACGTCCCGGGAGGAAAGGACGAAGCGGACCTTCTCGCCCTTCGGCAGCCACAGCGTCGGGCCGGGGTTGCCGGTCTGCGGGTTGCGGGTGGCAGGGGTGCCGACGTCGTAGACACCCTCGGCACCCTCGGGGAAGGCCCTGCGGTACCTGTCCGGAACGACTCCCAGGTCCGGGTCGGCTTTCGCGTCGCCCGTGTCGGTTCTGCCGTCCACGTTCTCGATGTAGTTGAAGGCCCAGCTCCACTGGAAGCCGACCACGCCGATGGTGTGAGCCGGCTTTTCGGAGAGTTCGAGGAGCTCGGACTCGTCGCGGGCCGTGAAGTAGAACAGGACGGAGACGATGAGCAGCGGGACCACGGTGTACAGCGCCTCGATGGGCATGTTGTACCGGGTCTGCGGGGGAACCTCGATCTTGGTCCTGGTGCGCCGGTGAAAGATGACCGCCCACAGGATCAGTCCCCACACCAGGGCACCGACGGCGAGCGCGGCCGCCCACGAGCCCTGCCACAGGGAAAGGATCCGCGGCGCCTCTTCCGTGACCGGGGTGGGCATCCCCAGCCGGGGGAAGTCCTGCCATGTGTATTCGCAGCCGGAAGCGGTCGCCAGGACAAGACCCGCGGTCAGTGCCTGCAGCCACCTCCGCCGCATCGGACGCCGCAGCGAGCGGTCACAGCCGTTGGGTACCACGTAGCGCCTTCCCGGGAGTCTCGCCCACGCGGTCGGCTGCGGCCGCCTCGTCAGCAGGGGTTCGGATGCTTATGCGGACAAAACCTACCGAGTTGTCCCGTCGAGAGGGTGCTCAACGCGCCGCCCTCAATCGACATACGACTCGAGCGTGCCGCGGCGCCGGACGTCGAGTGTCGCGCAGTGGAACGATCCGCCGAACGGCGCGTAGTGCAGCAGGTCGCACGGGATCGGCTCGAACCCCCATTTTTCGAGCGCGCGCAGCATGCCGGTGTGATGCCGCTCCGCGATCACCCGTTTCTCGTCGATCATCAGAACGTTCATGTTGAGCCACTTGCCGCACATCGAGGTGATCTTGAGCAGGCGCTCGTCGATCGGGTTGGGCTCGGGGGCGACGAGGACGTCCCACGAACGCAGGACCTCGGGCAGGCGGTCGACGTCGACGTATTCGGGATTGACCAGCACCTTGCCGGGCGAGAGCAGGACGAACGTCGTGTCGATGTGCATCGGCGTACGGCAGCGGCTCTCGATCTCGTGGATGCGATAGCCGGGTCCGAGATGGCGGCGCAACCAGTCGATGCCCATCTGGTTGGTGACGTTGCTCCGCGTCACGAACAGGTCGCGTCCCGCGCGTACGAAATCCGCCGCGTCGAACACCGGCTCGAACTCGGTGAGGATGTAGCGCATGGGCTCACAGGCCTCGGGGACACGGAAATCCGCCTCGAACAGTTCGTCGGTGAGCTGGGGTTTCGGCGCCGCCGTCCAGCGCGCGCCGCGCCGGAAGTAGTCCTTCAGGATCGAGCGATAGGAGTGGGTCTCGAAGTACCGGCACGGCCATGCCATCGGGGTCTCGATGATCTCGTCGCCGATCACGAGCATGCTGTCGCGCGGGCAGGTGTTGCAGAAACCGCGCGACGACCAGTCGGGGGTGCCGAAGCGTCTCCTGTGGTCGACCGGGTCCGGGCGTCTGACCGTGACGCCGAGGGACCGCAGGAGCGCGATGAACTCGTCGAGCTCGTGCCGCGCCGGATCGATCAGCCTGCGCGGGTACCTGAAGCCGGCGGCGAGCCCCTGCCCGCGCGCAGCCCACGGCGGGATGTTGCAGGTCACGACCGGATGGTCGGAGGGAATCGTCGCGCCGTCGAGTCGCCCGACGATGATCTCCTCCAGCGGGTCCCACTCGTTGTGTGAGCTGACCGGCGACACGAGGGGTTCCGCAGCCGCCCCCGTACGGGCGTCGTTGTCCGCCGCCGCCGTCCGAATGCCGGGCTTGGGTACGACCGCCATACTCAACCGCTTCCGATGCAGACGTCAGTCACTCACCGACTCCACGAGTATCCGCATAGGTCGGTCCCATGCTCGGCCGACGTCATCGCGCGCAGCCGACGTCCAGCACTTCGACCACGTCACCGTGGATGGTGTACACGAGCCAGCACCATTCACCGAACGCCGCGGCCAGATCCGGGACCTGGATCATCGGGTCCTCGGCCACGGCCTCGATGAGCGTGATGATCTCCTCGTGCACGCTGTCCGGAACGTCGAACAGTGCGTTGGCGGCCTGCTGGACCAGTTCGACTTTCATGTCGCCCTCCCGCGGACGGCAGGAGCAGCACGGTAGGAGCTGTGCTCTAAACACGATAAGTCCGCCGTCCTGTGCTGTAGCGCCGAGAGCCCCAGGAACCGGGACCCATCCAGGTGAGCGGCACGGTCGGCCGGGTACTCGGTCCGGGACCGAAACCGCTGGGGGGATTCCGCGAAGTCCGGGTGAAGGAGGATCCGATGGCTCAGCAGGTTCGGGAAGTCATGACGAGAGACCCTGTGGCGGTATCGCCGCAGACGCCGCTGGTCGAGGTCGCGCGCCGTATGCGGGACGAGAACATCGGTGACGTACTGGTCATCGAAGAAGACCACCTGCGCGGTGTGGTCACCGACAGGGACCTGGTGGTGCGGGCCCTTGCCGAGGGAGCCGACATCAGCAGCAAACCGGTGCGGGAGGTCTGCAGCGCGGAGATGATCACCGTCTCTCCGGACGACGACGTGGACCGCGCGATCCAGCTGATGCGGGAGCGGGCGATCCGCCGGCTGCCGGTCGTGGAGGAGGAGGACCGGCCGGTGGGCGTCGTCTCGCTGGGCGACCTCGCCGTCGACCGCGACCCGCAATCGGCGCTCGGCGACATCAGCGCCGCCGACCCCAACAAGTGAGGCACCCGCCATCCGGCGGGCCTGCGCCGCCGTGCGAGTAGGGGCAGGGGGCCGCAGTCGTAGCCGCGGCCCTGCTCGCCGCGGCTACCGCTGAGGGATGGCGAGTTCACGCCCGCGGTAGAAGGCTTCCCGCTCCTCGGCGACGTACGGGGCCATGCTCGCGCGCCGCTGCGCCTCCGGCTCGGAGGCCCGCCAGGAGTCGCATGCCTCCTTGGAGTCCCAGAACGACACCCCGGTGATTTCCTGTCCGTCCTCGGACCAGTACGCGAAGGCGCGGCTCATACCCCTCGGGTGGGAGGGCGGCTGCCATGCCCTCTCGAACTCCTCCAGGGTGTCCGCCCGAAGGCGGCGCGTGGTCACCCAGACGAAGTGCTCCTCCATCGCCGGTTCCTCCGTTCTTCCTCAGGTGACGCTGCCGGTACTTCCGGCGAAGAGAATCCGGTCGGCGCCCGCGCGCTGGGCGACGCGGTCGAGGAACTCCCGGTACTCCATCCGCACACCGGTGTCCGGCTGGTCCGGGGCGGTGGCGACGCGGCGCAGCTGCTCGCCGACCTCCTGTTGCAACGATCCGCGCCGCGCGTGTCTCGCTTGCGTCCCTCCGGTACCAGCATCGCGCCGATGCCTTCATCGCGCATTCGGCGGTCGCCATCAGGGACGTCTTGCCTACGGGTGGCGGCGGTCAGGATGCAGATGCCGTGGACCGCGGGTCAGGCTGGAGTCATGTCTGAGCGCCGTGTGATCGTTTTCCCGCCGTCCGAGACCGGAGGCCGCCAGGTGGACGTCGACGGAGAAATTCTCGGCACCGCGTACAGCCTGCACGACCTGACCACGCTCCTGCGGAACGCCGGTCTGCCGAACTGGGACGAGGTGGACGTCGCCGAGTCGGGGCTCATCGAGTGGCACGGGGGAGGACCGGAGGTGTGGAAGCCATGAGAGGGTCCCGCGACGCGCGACGGGTGCCGTCAACCTCGTGAACGATGCCGAGCCAGGATGGCGGAGGTCCAGATCATGCCGACCATCTGTTCCGCCGTCGCCTCACCGGCACCTCGGTCCAGGTTGTCCGGCGATCCTTCCACCGGCCGGGCGGGTGGGTATGCGGGCGCGGCGCCATGAGGCAGACCGGCGGTCCGGTCGAGCGGGGACTTCCTCACAGCATGCCTCTCCTTCGATCACGGCCGACGCCTGCGGCGGTGGCACGCTACCCGCCCTTGTCCGCCCCACCCGGCACAGACGACACCGCGACCCGGCGCGATTCACCCCATCGGCCGTCCCCGCCGTCTGTTTCCTACTCGGAATCCTCGTCCCGGACCTGGTAGGTCCTCGTCCAGGTGGCCCCACAGCGGCAGGAGAAGTGCTCCACGAGCTCACCGCTCTCGGTGACTCCCGGACCCTTGTTGATGCGGACGTGCACATGCTCGGACATGGGCGGACTTCCTTCCCGCGAGCCCGCCGACCGGGCGACAGGCTGAAAGCCACATCCTCCGCACACTGGGCAAAGCTCGCATAGGAGCCGCGTCACATTCGCATGGACAGGGAGGCTAGTCGGCCGGCGGCTCGGTGACCTCTGCCTGCGCGGGCCGAAGCAACTGGTCGCCGACTCGGTAGCCGGGGCGGAGGATCGTGGTGCAGGTGGGCCGGTCGACGTGGTCGGCGCGGGTGCAGGAGACGGCCTCGTGCAGGGCCGGGTCGAAAGGGTCTCCCGGAGTGCCGACGGTTTCCAGGCCCAGCGTCGTGAGTTCGGTCTCCAGTACGTCGGCGACCTGCTGGAAACCGCCGGTGACCTCACCGTGCTTGCGGGCCTCGTCCAGCGCGTCGAGCACGGGGAGGAGACCGGCGAGCACGTTGGCCACCGCTATCTCGCCGACCGAGCGGCGGTCGCGGCGGACCCGTTTGCGGTAGTTGTCGTACTCGGACTTCAGCCGCTGCAGGTCCGCCGTCCGCTCGCGCAGCAGGTTCCGCAGCAGATCGGTCTCGGAGGGGGCCGCCGCGGCCTGCGGGGCGGACTCGATGTCGCCGCGTCGCCGCGGCTCCAGGGTCCCCTCCGTCTTCCGCCGGTCCTCGCTCCGGACGATCGTCAGCGGATGTTCGCCAGGTCGGTGGGTCCCGCCGGGACGGCTCATCCGGCACCCTCCTGCCGCTTGTCGTCATCGACGATCTCCGCGTCGACGACGTCCTCGTCCTCCTGGCCAGTGTCACCTGCCGCGGTGCCGCCCGCACCGCCGCCGGCGGCGGTCTGCTGACCCTGTGCCTGGGCGTACATGGCGGTGCCGACCTTCTGGGCCGCCGCCATCACCTTCTCCGTCGCCTGGCGCAGGGCAGCCGTGTTGTCGCCGTCGGCCGGCTGGGCCTTGAGGGTCTCCTTGAGCTCCGACAGCGCGCTCTCGACCTCGCCCTTCACGTCCGTGGGGATCTTGTCGGCGTTGTCGGCGAGCAGCCGCTCGGTCTGGTAGGCGACCTGCTCGGCCTGGTTGCGGGTCTCGGCGGCCTCCCGCCGGCGCCGGTCCTCCTCGGCGTGCTGGTCGGCCTCGCGCATCATGCGGTCGATGTCCTGCTTCGGCAGGGCGGAGCCGCCGGTGACCGTCATGCGCTGCTCCCGGCCCGTGCCGAGGTCCTTCGCGGTGACGTGCATGATGCCGTTGGCGTCGATGTCGAAGGAGACCTCGATCTGCGGGACGCCGCGCGGCGCCGGGGGCAGACCGGTCAGCTCGAACATCCCGAGCCTCTTGTTGTACGCCGCGATCTCGCGCTCGCCCTGGTAGACCTGGATCTGCACGGACGGCTGGTTGTCCTCGGCCGTCGTGAAGATCTCCGAACGCCTGGTCGGGATCGTCGTATTGCGCTCGATCAGCTTCGTCATGATGCCGCCCTTGGTCTCGATGCCGAGGGACAGCGGGGTGACGTCGAGCAGCAGGACGTCCTTGACCTCGCCCTTGAGGACACCGGCCTGCAGGGCGGCGCCCACGGCCACGACCTCGTCCGGGTTGACGCCCTTGTGCGGGTCCTTGCCGGTCAGCTCCTTCACCAGCTCCGTGACGGCAGGCATGCGGGTCGAACCGCCCACCAGGATCACGTGGTTGATGTCGGCCAGCTTGATCCTGGCGTCCTTGACGGCCTGGTGGAAGGGGCCCTTGCAGCGCTCCAGCAGGTCCGCGGTCAACTGCTGGAACTGGGCCCGGGTGAGCTTCTCCTCCAGGTGCAGCGGACCCTCGGCGGACGCGGTGATGTAGGGCAGGTTCACCGTGGTCTCGGTGGACGACGACAGCTCGATCTTCGCCCGTTCGGCGGCCTCCCGCAGCCGCTGCACCGCCATCTTGTCCTTGGTCAGGTCCACGCCGTAGTTGTTCTTGAACTGCTTGGCGAGGTGATCGACGATCCGCTGGTCCCAGTCGTCACCGCCCAGGTGCGTGTCGCCGTTGGTGGCCTTGACCTCGACCACGCCCTCGCCGATCTCGAGGAGCGACACGTCGAAGGTGCCGCCGCCCAGGTCGAAGACGAGGATGGTCTGGTCGTTCTCCTTGTCCAGCCCGTAGGCCAGGGCCGCGGCCGTCGGCTCGTTGATGATGCGCAGCACCTTCAGGCCGGCGATCTCCCCGGCCTCCTTGGTCGCCGTGCGCTGGGAGTCGTTGAAGTACGCCGGTACGGTGATGACCGCCTCGTGGACGTCCTCGCCCAGGTACGCCTCCGCGTCCCGCTTGAGCTTCTGCAGCACCCGTGCGGAGATCTCCTGGGCGGTGTACCGCTTGCCGTCGATGCTTCCCGTCTCCGGGAAGTGCCACTGAGCCTCGCCCACGTGGCGCTTGACGGAGCGCACGGTGCGCTCCACGTTGGTGACGGCCTGGCGCTTGGCCACCTCACCGACCAGCACTTCGCCGCTCTTGGCGAAGGCGACCACCGACGGGGTCGTCCGCGAGCCCTCCGTGTTGGTGACGACGGTCGGCTCCCCGCCCTCCAGCACGCAGACCACCGAGTTCGTCGTGCCGAGGTCGATTCCCACTGCACGTGCCATGGTCCTCTCCTCCATCTGCGTCCTAAGAAGTGAATAAGAACTAACGCCCTGAATTGTCAAGAAATTCCGTTTTCTGCCTGTTGTTTCCGTACGGCGGTGGCGGGCGCCTTGGTGACGGGCGGAAGGTAGTCGCCCACGAGCGTCCGGTCCCACCAGGCGCCCGTCGAGGAGGGCGACGAGGAAGGCCGGGAGCCAGGGCGCGGCGTGCGCGGGGGAGCGGGCGGCGAACCACATCAGCCAGTCCAGCCGCAGGAAACGCCACGAGGCAGAGCACGGCCAGGGTGGTGAGAGTGGTTGCCCCATGACACGCATCCGACGGCGTGCCGCCCCGGCGCCTCCGGTGGCACAGTGGCGGTATGTGCGGCCGGTACGTCTCCACCCGTAGCCCGGAGGACCTGGTTCAGCTGTTCCGGGTCACCGAATGGCGCCCGGAGGAGGAACTGGAGCCGAACTGGAACGTCGCCCCGACCGACGACGTGTGGGCCGTCCTCGAGCGCACCCCGCGCGACAAGCAGGAGGCCGCGTCGGTGCGCAGGGAGCTGCGGCCGCTGCGCTGGGGCCTGGTGCCGTCCTGGGCGAAGGACACGAAGATCGGCTCCCGGATGATCAACGCACGCGTCGAGACCGTGCACGACAAGCCCGCCTTCCGCCGCGCGTTCGTCAAGCACCGCTGCCTGCTGCCGGCCGACGGCTTCTACGAGTGGCAGCAGATCAAGGGCAGGGGCAGGGGCAGGGGCAAGGCCCGCAAGCAGCCCTACTTCATCCATCCCGACGACGAGCAGGTGATGGCGCTCGCCGGGCTGTACGAATACTGGCGCGACCCGGCGGTGAAGCGGGACGACGACCCCGCCGCCTGGCTGATGACCTGCACCGTCCTCACCACCGAGGCCACCGACGCGGCCGGCCGCGTCCACCCCCGCATGCCACTCGCCCTCACGCCCGATCACTACGGCGCCTGGCTCGACCCCCACCACCAGGACCCGGACGAACTGCGCGCACTGCTGACCCAGCCGGCGAACGGCCACCTGCGGGCCCGGCCCGTCTCCACCGCCGTCAACAACGTCCACAACAACGGCCCCGAGCTCCTGGACGAGGTCGCTGAGTAGCCAGGGGCGGCAGCGGCAGAGGGTCTACCCGTCGGCTCGGCTCATGGCAGAGCCCGGCCTGCTGCGGGTCGCCGCAACCCGCACACGCGAGGCCCCGGACTGGCGGGCTCGGCGCGGTTCGTCGTGGGGGACGTGGTCCGGGTCTGCCGTCCCGGGGGAGTGATCGCCGTGCCTTCCTGGACGCCTGACGGTGTGATGGGCCGGATCGCCCCACTGTCCTCGCCCACCTGGACGACCCGCCACAGGCCCCGTCCCCGACCCGCTGGGGGGCGAGCCCGCACGCGTGCACGCGGCCGCTGGGACCAAGCGCGGGCCGCCCGGCCGCGCTGTTCCACGACGACAACCAGGCCGACGACGGCAGCCTCCGGCTGAACGCTCCGTACCTGCTGCTTCCTCCAGGGCGCCCTGACCCGCGTGCTGCTCGGGCGGCGGCTTGTCAGTGGTAGGCGTGGACGACCGCGTGGCCCTTGCCGCGGCCGATCATCCACTTGTTCACGGGCGTGGTGATCAGGAAGGCGACCGCGACCCGCCCAGGAGGGCGGACCAGAACAGCCCGTCGGAAAGGTGGTGTCGGCGGCGAGGGCCACCCTGATCGCGGTCTTGAAGTCCGGGCCGGCCCGGCGCACGGCGAACAGCGTGAACGAGTAGCCGAACACGAAGGCGAGCGTGATCGCGAGGGCCATGGTCGGCACATTGCCCCGCAGCAGGGCGGTGCCGATGACCATCCGAGGATCTCGCCGATGGCGCACCCCGTCAGGCAGTGCAGCGTCGCCTTGTGGTCCATGACCTTCATCCCTGTTGGGGTACGAGGCCAGGATCGGTTTTCGATGTTTCCCGGGACTCTCCTGCACGTTGTCTCCTCAACTTCCCTGCGATACAGGCACATTGAAGACCGGGCACTCGCTTGAAGCATCAAGTACCTTGCCGTTGCCGGTCGTTCGAACCGGCACACGCCTCGGGGGACTGACCAGTCCCGAGTGGAGGATCCATGCACAACGGCCACAGACGGGCCGCCACCAGCCTCGTCACAGCGATCGCCCTCGCTGTCACCGGCCTCGCCGGCACCGCGTACGGACACGGCGTCCCCGCCGCGGACGACGCTGTCGACAACGGCGCCGCCCATGACCACGACCACCAGCACGGCGGCGAGGAGGGGCACCTCCCGGCCACCGACAAGAACGTCCGCCTCATCAGCAAGCTGAAGCTGCCGAACGTCACCGAAGGCAAGATCGCCGACGTCGACGTCTACAAGGGATACGCCTACCTCGCCTCCTGGGGCGGCGTGGGCTGCGACAACACCGGCGTACACGTCGTCGACATCCGCAAGCCCAGCAAGCCGAAGGTCGCCGGCTTCATCCCGGCTCCGGTCGGCAGTGCTCCCGGCGAGGGCATCCAGACCGTCCGCCTGTCCACGCCCGCCTTCACCGGCGACGTCCTCGTCAGCAACAACGAGGTCTGCGGTGACGGCGGCGTCGGCGGCATGAACCTCTACGACGTCACCGATCCCGCCAAGCCCAAAGTGCTGGCCGAGGGCGTCGGCGACTTCACCCTGGGCGGCGAGCAGTCCGAGAAGGCCAACGACATCCACAGCGTCTTCGCCTGGGACGCCGGCGACAAGGCGTACGCCATGATCGTCGACAACCAGGAAGCCGCCGACACCGACATCATGGACATCACCGATCCGGCGAAGCCGCGACTCGTCGCGGAGTACGACCTGACGGAGACGTTCCCGCAGATCGTGCAGGCGGCGCCGGAGAACCTGGGGGAGATCTTCCTCCACGACATGGTGGTCAAGAAGATCCGCGGCCGCCAGGTGCTGCTGGCCTCGTACTGGGACGGCGGCTACATAGCCGTCGACGTGACCGACCCGAAGAACATCACGTACCTCGGCGACACCGACTTCACCGACCCCGACCCCGAGGCCGCCGAGAGCGGACTCGACGTGGCGCCCGAAGGCAACGCCCACCAGGCCGAGTTCACCCTCGACAACCGCTTTGTCATCGCCTCCGACGAGGACTTCGCCCCGTACCAGGTCTCGGCCCGCAACACCGACGACGACACCACCGTCAACGCCACACAGGGCATCGCTCTGAAAGAAGAGCAGACCGTCACCGGCGGCACCACGTACGTCGGCCTCGCTTGCCATGGTGGCCCGGCCGTCCCTCCGGGCGACCCCGCCGCCATGGACATCGCCGTCGTCGAACGTGGCTCCCACGTCGAAGGCGGCGTGTGCACCTACAGCGAGAAGGTCGCCAACATCGAGGCGGCCGGCGGCTACGACGCCGTCCTCGTCGTCAACCGCACCGGCACCGACGCCTGCGACAGCCAGGCCGGCATGATCGCCGAGGGCAACCTGCCCACCTTTGGCGTCTCCCCGCGCGGCCAGGGCTTCGCCGTCTTCGACCAGCCCTACGACAACGACGCCTGCCTAGCCGGAACCGGCCCGGCCACCCTGCCGGTGGACATCGGCACCAAGGGCGACCGGCTCACCTTCTCCTCCTTCTTCGACGGCTGGGGCTACGTGCACCTGTACCGCAACGAGCGCGGGAAGATGACCGAGCTGGACACCTACGCCATCGACGAGGCGCACGACCCGGAGTACGCCTCCGGCTTCGGTGACCTGTCGATCCACGAGGTTGCCACCTCCCAGGTGCGGCCCGACCTCGCGTACTTCTCCTACTACGCGGGCGGCTTCCGAGTCGCGAAGGTCAAGCACGACAAGCTCGTCGAGGTCGGCCGCTTCATCGACGAGGACGGCAGCAACTTCTGGGGCGTCCAGGCCTTCAAACACTTCGGAAGGGAGTACGTCGCCGCCTCCGACCGCGACTACGGGCTCTACATCTTCCAGTACACCGGCCGCTGAACACTGAATGTGAAGCAGAACGGGCCCCGGAACCGATTCACGTCGGCTCCGGGGCCCACCCCTGCCTTCGGCACGGCCCGCCTCAGGCGACGACATCGTCCATTCCACACGGACCGACCCCGACTCGGACCTGGGGCACAGCCCGGCCCAACGCGCCGAACAGGCCCGCCAAGGTGGCAAGCCGGGCCTGTCGCAGCACCTGCGCGAGGTGGCCAAGGCGCCGGTGGAGGAAGAGCTGGACCGCTGAAGCGACACGGTGGCCCGAGAACCAGCACACGGCAAGGAGCGCTCTCTCATGATGAGCAGGTCTTCCAGGCGCTGAGCCAAGCGCAGCAGGACCACCAGGGTGAGGCCGTTCACCTGGGACCTCGGTTCGAGATCAAGCCGCGCCTGTGATTCCCACGGTGAAGGCAGGACCGCCGTCCAGGCTCCACCTGTTCCGTCCCGGTCAGGGCCGCGCGGCGCTGCCCATCTCCGCGGTGAAGAGCACAGGATCGCTGTCGAACCCTCGGATCATCTCGTGGAACTCCCACGCTCCGGCGGCATCCCTGGTGAACTCCGCGACCGTCCCGGCGGTGGAACCGGCGATCTGCGCAAAGTCGTTCTGCAACAGTTCCTTGTAGCCCTCGACGACCAGAACTCCGGCGTTCGATATGTCACCGAAGGTCTTGGGACCGCTGTTCTGGTGGATCGCCACGCCCACGACCACCCGTGAGAAGGAGGACGCGAGGCGATCGAGCTCCAGGGTCATCGTTTCGACGTAGCCGAAGCCCTGACCGGTCTGGCTGTGCCGGCTCATGTTGATGGTGCCGTCCGGTGAGCGGCTGTCGTAGTGGACGACGTACACCGGCTGCCCATAGAAGTCGTCCGCCGAGTAGGTCGCGGCGATGATGTCGAGATGATGAGGTTGCCGATTCCAGGGACTCGGGTCCCACTTGAGCCGCACCTCGGCCTTCCCCATGCCCTGGCTGTCGCTGCTCACCGGACTGCCGCCTTTCCCGTGTCGAGCCCTCACGGGATGGTCCCCGCATGGCAAGTATGGCTCTCGGGCATCCTGCTGAAGCCATGGCTTGCCGATTCCTCCGGACCGCCGCGGAACTCCTCCGTGCCTCGAAAGGGCCCTCCGCGACGGTCGTCTCCGTGTCAGACGGCGGCGATGCCCTCCATTCCGGACTCGTCGAAGGCGGGCAGGCCGTCGGCTGTCGTGACCTTGGTGAGGGCGCCGTCGGCTTCGACGCGGAAGCCGTCGACGGTGCCGGAGACGGCGTTCTGGACGTAGACGAACTTCTCGTCCTCGGTCACGGCGAGGTCGATCACACCCTGCGAGTTGGCTGAGGGCGGGGTGGCGATGCCCACCTCGTTGGTCAGGGCCAACTTGCCTCGCTTGTCCATGCGGTAGCCGGTGACCGTGGAGTTGCCGGTGTTGCCGCCGTAGAAGTAGTTGCCCGCGCGCTCCAGCCAGCACAGGGTCTCCTGGCCGTTGGCCAGCGGCTCCTGAACGACCTTCAGCTTGCCGTCGTGCTTCACCTGGTACGTGGTGACGGTGGACTTCTCGGCCTCGGCGACCAGCATGCGCTTGCCCGCCTTGTCGAAGCTGATCGCGAAGGGCACGCCTCCCGCGGACTTGTTGATGACCGGTTCGGCGACGGCCGGGAGGCCGTTCCGTTTCATCGGGAAGACCTCGACCGTGTTGTTGGACTTGGTGGTGACGACCAGGTTGCGGCCGTCCGGGGTGAACTCGACCTCGCCGGGCGAGCTGGAGAACAGCGGTACGTCCTCGTTGTCCAGGCCCAGGGAACGATGGGACCCCTTCAGCGGCTTCAGCCCCTTGCTGGTGATCTTGAAGCCCTGGACGCTGCCCTCGCCGCCCGCGTTCATGACGTACGCGATCGTGCCGTGCACCGCGACACTGGCGGGGAACTCGCCGCCGGAGTCCACGACGCGCCGGTCCTTCAGCTGCTGTCCCTCGACGCGGAAGGAGGTCACCGTGCCGCTGCCCGCGTTGACGGCCAGCAGCATGCCTGAAGTGTCGTCGTAGACGAGCGAGCCCTGGGAGGCGAGCGAGTCAGTGGGCGCGTCGACCTGGTCGCCGCCCTCGCCGCCGGTCGCGTAGGTCCCCGAGGGACTCAGCCTGCCGTCGTCGTCCCGCGCGAACACATGAATGGTGTTGCCGTCCAGCTCGTTGCCCTGAACGAAGACGGCGTGGTCGGCCCCGGCAGTGCTCTCGGAGTACTGGCTTGCCGAGGCCACGGTCACGGCCACGGTGATCGCCGCCGCGGAGGCGAGGGCCCCGCCGCCGATCACGATGCGCCGTGTCCTGGACTTCGCCCGGTGCCCGCCGCGTATCCCGGCGGGCCGACCCGTGCGGCGGTGGTCCCTGGGGCTGCTGTGCATGGTCACGTCCCGTTCCTCTGTGGCTGCCAAGTGCGGTCCACGGCTGTGGACGGCACCAGAGTGGCCAGAGGGAGCGGTGTGCCGATGCGGAACGATGCTCGCGTCAGACTCTCGTAAGAGAGTCCGGGTGACAGAGAGGCGGGGCTTCCGCGCGTCATCGGCCTGAGGACGGCAAAGGTCTTACGGAACCCTTACGCGGCCGCATCCGGTGGCCTCACGCCCCTACGCTCGCAGGCGTGTTGACCATCCGAAGCATCGCCCTCGTCACCGCCGCCCCACTCGTGCTGGCCGCGGCGGGCATCGCGCATCCGCACGGGCTGTCCCGATCGACGGCCGCGGACTGGGTGCAGTTGCACATAGCGCTGCTGCCGGTCTTTCCCCTGCTCACGGTCGGTCTCCTGGTCCCTCTGTGGCATCGGCCCCGGCTCGGCCTCGTGGGCTTCGCCACCGTGGTGGCCTGGGCGGGTTCCTTCGTCTACGCGGCCTTCTACACCGGTCTCGACGCGGTCGCCGGCATCGGGGCCGGAACCGCGGTCGAGCACGCCGGCGAGACAGCGAGCCTCGGGCCGCTCAAGCGCCCGCTCTACGACACGGGTGAGGCACTCGGGCAGGCCGGTGCCTACGCCCTCATCGGCGCCATCGTGGCCACGGCGGTCGCGCTGTTCCCGAAGTACGGCGCCCGAATCCTGCCCGGCACCACAGTGCTCCTCGCGGCCGGCTGGTCCTTCGTCGACAGTCACATCTTCTGGCCACGCGGCGTATGGACGATGCTCGGCTTCGCCCTGGGCTTCGCGCTGCTCGCCTGGGGGACCGGCAGTAGCGCCCCCACCGGCGAGGGCGGCGTGCTTCCCCGCCGTCAAGCCGGCGATCACGGTACTGAAGGGTGACGCATCCCGGTGCGGCGCTCCCGGTGACTACTTGGGCGGCAGGCTCTCGGCGAAGGCGCGTCCCTCGTCGATCCACGCGCCGAGGGCGTCATCCTCCGTGAGAGTGGCCCCGGCGACGAGGATCCAGCCGCGCATCGGGCGGCCGGTCATGTCGAAGACACGTGTGCCGGGCCGGGCCAGGGCCGCGTCGGTGTTGTCGGGGCCGACCCGCACCATGAGATCGTCGCCGCTCACGCCCACGGCCATGTTGCCGCGGTGCAGGAAGGCGATCCCCCCGAACATGCGCTTCTCCGTGACATCCGGATCAGCGCCCAGCCGTTGTCTGACTCGTTCAGCCAGTCCTTCGTCGTACGCCATGAAGCTTCCTCCCAGGGTCTGGTGAGCCTGTGCTCGATGTCGCGCAGGTCCTTGCCGACGCCGGACACGTCGATCGTCATCGTGCTGCTTTGTCCTCCGCAGGCCGGAACGCGGGACCCTGCTGCCGCGTCCAGGATCCCCGCGGCAGGAGGCGAGCGCACGACGACCTGCCGGTTGCCAGGGGAAAGCACCGTCGTGCCGGTGCGTCGCAGCGGGACAGCGCGCGAATTCCACGAGAGGCTGCCGCCGGAGCGGCGGGGGATTCCGTCTCCCCGCCCTCGGCCCTGTCCGCTCTCCACCCCGGAGCCCGCCATGGCAGCATCGCCCGCCCCGTCGACTGAGGACGGCTACCGCTTCGACGACCTGCGCGCACTCTTCATCAACTGCACGCTCAAGCCGTCCCCCCAGCTCAGCCACACCCAAGGACTCATCGACAAGAGCCGGGCCATCATGGACGCGCGTGGGGTGACCACGGAGCTCGTCCGCGCGGTCGACCAGGACATCGCGCCGGGCGTCTACCCGGACATGACCGAGCACGGCTTCGCCACGGACGCCTGGCCCGCACTGTACGAACAGGTGATGGCCGCGGACATCCTGGTGCTGGCCGGGCCCATCTGGCTGGGTGACAACAGCTCGGTCACCAAGCAGGTCATCGAGCGCCCGTACAGCTGCTCCAGCCTGCTGAACCCCGAGGGACAGTACGCCTATTACGGGCGGGTCGGCGGCTGTCTGATCACCGGTAACGAGGACGGTGTCAAGCACTGCGCCATGAACGTCCTCTACAGCCTGCAGCACCTCGGCTACACCGTCCCGCCGCAGGCGGACGCGGGCTGGATCGGCGCCGCGGGCCCCGGTCCCTCGTACCTGGACCCCGATTCGGGCGGCCCGGAGAACGACTTCACCAACCGCAACACCAGCTTCATGACCTGGAACCTGATGCACCTCGCAGCCATGCTCAAACGCGCCGGGGGCATCCCGGCCTACGGCAACCAGCGCTCGGAGTGGGACGCCGGCTGCCGGCCGGGGGCGGACAACCCCGAGCACCGTTGAGCCGGACCGTGGGCCCGGGTCTCTTGGCAGGACTGGGGTACGCCCTGGTGGCGATCGCCATGCCGTACGGGCCGAAGGCCCTCACGCGAGGGCGAAGTAGCGCAGCCACACATACAGCACCGAGAGCGTCACGGTGACGACGGTGACGACCAGGCCGTACTTGGTGAACTGCCAGAAGGTGATGGGCCGGCGGTTGCGTTCGGCGATGCCGAGGACGACGACGTTGGCGCTGGCGCCGATGGCGGTGGCGTTGCCGCCGAGGTCCGCGCCGAGGGCCAGGGCCCACCACATGACGTGGTCACTCCCGCCGCCCATGTGCTGTACCAGGTCGGCGGTGATCGGGGCCATGGTGGCGACGTAGGGGATGTTGTCCACGATGCCGGACAGCACGGCCGAGGCGCTCAGCATCAGCATCGAGCCGCCGAGTTCGTTGTCGCCGATGGCGTCGGCGAGCGACCGGGAGATCTCGCTGATGACGCCGGTCTCGATCAGGCCGCCGATCATGATGAACAGTCCGGCGAAGAAGGCGAGGGTGGGCCACTCGACCTCGGCGAGGACGTCGCCGGTCTCCGCGCTGGAGGCCGCGATGAGCAGGCCCGCGCCGAGCAGGGCGACGACGCTGGGCTCGTAGTGCAGGACCGGGTGGAGCACGAATCCGGCGATGACCAGGACGAGCACCACCAGGCCCTGGACAAGCAGCCGGGGGTCGCGGATGGCCTCGCGCTCCTCCAGCGCCATGACCTCCTCGGCGCGCTTCTCGTCGTAGACGAAGGACTTGCGGAACATCAAGCGGCACAGGACGACGAGCACCACGGTCAGGAAGGCGGACAGCGGGGCGAGGTGGACGAGGAAGTCGTTGAAGGTCAGGCCGGCGCGGCTGGCGATGATGATGTTGGGCGGGTCGCCGACGAGGGTCGCGGTGCCGCCGATGTTGGAGGCCATCACCTCGGCGATCAGGAAGGGGGCGGCGGGCAGGGCGAGCCGCTCGCACACCAGCAGCGTCACCGGGGCGATGAGCAGGACCGTGGTGACGTTGTCGAGCAGCGCGGAGGCCACGGCGGTGATGACGATCAGCATCACCATCACCCGGAAAGGTCTGGCCCGCGCCCGCTTCACGGCCCAGATGGCCAGGTACTCGAACATGCCCGTCTTCTTGAGTACGCCGACGATCATCATCATGCCCATGAGCAGGAAGATGACGTTCCAGT
Source organism: Streptomyces sp. NPDC002838 (assembly GCF_040295365.1). Lineage (NCBI taxonomy): Bacteria > Bacillati > Actinomycetota > Actinomycetes > Kitasatosporales > Streptomycetaceae > Streptomyces > Streptomyces sp. NPDC002838. The sequence continues at coordinate 87,395 of NZ_JBEOVF010000036.1, forward strand.
CGATGCCGCTGTGCTCGGAGAAGAAGGCGGACTTGTCGTCGGTCGCGCCGATCGCCAGCATCAGTGCCGCGCCGCCGAGGGCAGCGCCCACGCGGTGGATCTTCTCGCTGATGATCAGGCCGTACGTCGCGACGAAGACGATGATGGCCGCCCAGCTCTGCCAGCCGTTCACGATCCTCCGGTAAGTCGTTCGATCAGGCGGGCGGCCGTCACGGCGCCCGCCCCCATGCCTGGTCGCCGTCGCGTTCGACGACGGCGACCGGTGGGCTGTGGGTGTGCGTCACGAGGGCCGCGATCTGCGTGACGCTCGCGTCCGGCCCGACCGCAGGGGGTCTGAACCTTGGGCGCGGGTCACGGCCGCGACCAGCGGATCCTCCAGCGCCGGCCGCCGGGCCGCGTGCGTGGCGTCCTCGTCGGTGGTCACGTAGGGGTAGGGCTCGGCGAGGTCACGCGCCGACACGGCCGGCCTCCTTCGCGGTACGAGGTGTGGTGTCGCCGTCGGGTACGCCGGCCAGGTCGTCGACGTGGAAGAGGCGGGCGATCGGCACGTCGGTGGAGCTGTGCGCGATGATCGAGGCGGCGATGCACACGGCGATGAGCGTGAACGCCTCCTCACCCTGCGGGATCCCGGCCTGCAGCACCAGCAGCCCGTAGACCACCGACGCGAAGCCCTTCGGGCCGAACCAGGCCGCGACCAGCTTCTCCTGACGGGTGAACCGGGTACCGACCAACGACAGCAGCAGCGAGGCCGGGCGGATCAGCACGATCGCGAGGACCACAACCACGTAACCGCCGAAGGACAGGTCACCGAACAGCTGTGGCGTCAGCAGCGCGCCGAACACCAGCAGGGCCGCGAACTTGGCGAGCTCCGCCAGCGCCTCGCCGAGCGGCTCGAACACCTCCCTCGCCTCGATGGAGCGGGCCGTGAGCACCGCGCCCGCGGAGAACGCGGCGAGGTAGGGGTTGGCGTGCGTGAGGTGGCAGACCGCGTACAGGATCACGCCGATCGCGAGTGGCAGCAGCGGCTGGAGTTTGGGCTCGGCGCCCAGCAGCCGGAACCGTACGAGCTCGATCACGACGTACGGCAGGACGACGCCGAAGACCAGTCCGAGGACCAGTTCCAGCGCGATCATCCCCAGTGAAGCCTCGGCGTGTCCGGAGGTCGGCCCGGCCGCGGCGATCAGGATGAGAACGACCGGCAGGGCGAGCCCGTCGTTGATGCCGCTCTCCACGTTCAGCAACTGCCGCAGCTTCGACGGGACTTCCTTGCGTCCGACGATCGCGGAGGCGAACACCGGGTCGGTGGGCGCGAGGACGGCGCCGACGAGGAAGGACGTCGTCCAGTCCAGGCCCACCAGGAAGTGCGTGATCAGGGCCATCCCGACGAACGCGAGCGGCAAGCCGAGCCCGAGCGCGCGGGCCGGGTTGCGCCAGTTGTCCCGCAGCTTCGGGAAGGAGACGTGCATACCGTCGGTGAACAGCACCGCGAACAGGGCAAGATCGGCTGTCACGGACACGATCTCGCTGTCCGGTGTGATGTGGATCAGCCCGAGGAACCCGTCGCTGACGAGCGCGCCACCGACCAGGAAGAGAAACGACGTCGACAACACGGTCCGGGCCGCGAGGCCCGACAACAGCACCGCTATGAGCAGTGCCACCCCGAAGACCACGACGAGCACCATGACAACGACCCCCGATCAGCGAAGAGAGTTCTCTCAAGACCGCCGACCAGGCTTCCCGGCACACCGCGAGGAACCCTACACGTCCTTGACGCGGCACTGACAGGCTCTTGGCGCGCACTCCGAGGGCCCGAACATTGCCGGACTCCGGCAATGTGCGGGCCGGTCCGATCCGGCATAGCGCCTGGTCGTGCGGCCGTCCTCGTCACCCTGAGCACACTCCGCTTCGGGAGCCGCGACAGGAACACCTGACGCGCGTCCCAGCGGGGTAGTGTGACGGCCGCCCAGGTTTGACGGGCTCCTGGCGAAGTTCATACCAATCCTTGACGAATCGACGTACCCAGGAGAGGCAGCCGGTGGCAGGACGTACCGCGCAGGCGCGCCATTCGCTGTTCACCGCGCACCCCGCACGCACCGTCGTGGTGGCCTTCGCCGCCGCCGTCGCCCTCGGGACCGCACTGCTCGCGCTGCCGATCGCCGCCGAGAACGGTACGGCCACCGGGCTGGTGCCCGCCCTGTTCACGTCCACCTCGGCCGTCTGCGTGACGGGCCTGGCCGTCGTGGACACCGGCACGTACTGGAGCGGCTTCGGCGAGGGTGTGATCCTCGCGCTGATCCAGGTGGGCGGCTTCGGCATCATGACGATGGCGTCCCTGCTCGCCCTGCTGGTCTCCGGCAGGCTGCGCCTGCGGATGCAGCTCACCGCGCAGGCGGAGACCAAGAGCCTGGGCATCGGGGACGTCCGCCGGGTGCTGCTCGGCGTGGCCGGCACCACCCTGATCGTGGAACTCGCGGTCGGCGCCGTCCTCGCCCTGCGCTTCCGCTTCGGCTACGACACCCCCATCGGCGACGCCGTCCATCTCGGCTACTTCCACGCCGTGTCGGCGTTCAACAACGCCGGCTTCGGTCTGCACGCCGACAGCCTCACCCGCTATGCCCACGACCCGTGGGTCGCCCTGCCGATCGCCGTGGCCGTGATCCTCGGCGGCCTCGGCTTCCCCGTGCTCCTGGAACTGCTCCGCCACCGGCGCCGCCGCCGCACCACCGGCCGCCGCAACTGGACCCTGCACACCAGGCTGACCCTGATCACCACCGTCTGCCTGCTCGCCGTCGGCACCCTGCTGACCTGCCTGCTGGAGTGGACCAACTCCCGCACCCTGGGTCTGCACGACTGGCCCGAGAAGCTCCTGAACGGGTTCTTCCACTCCGCGATGACCCGGACCGCGGGCTTCAACTCCCTCGACATCGGAGCGATGCACGCCTCCACGCTCCTGATGACCTGCATGCTCATGTTCATCGGCGGCGGCAGCGCGGGCACCGCCGGCGGCATCAAGGTCACCACGTTCGCGGTGCTGGCCGTCGCGATCATCGCCGAGGTACGCGGCGAACCCAACTCCGCCGTCCTGGGCCGCAGGCTCGCCCCGCACGTCCTGCGCCAGGCCCTGACCGTGGCGCTGCTCGGCGTCGGCCTGGTCATGACCGCCACGCTCGCCCTGCTGAGCATGACCACGCTGCCCTTCGAGGGCGTCCTCTTCGAGGTCGTCTCCGCCTTCGCCACCGTCGGCCTGTCCACCGGCATCACCGCCGACTTCCCCGACGCCGGGCAGCTCGTCCTCGTCCTGCTGATGTTCATCGGCCGCCTCGGCCCGGTCACACTGGTCTCGGCGCTGGCCCTGCGTGAGCGCAAACGCCGCTACGAACTTCCCGAGGAGCGACCCGTCATTGGCTGACTACCTGCGTTTCCTTCGCCGACGCCGCCGCAAGCGCCCGGCCGACCAGCATGCCCGGCACGCCGGCGACCAGCGGGTCGCGGTCATCGGCCTCGGCCGCTTCGGCAGCTCGCTGGCCAACGAACTGATGCGCCGCGGCTGGGACGTCCTCGGCATCGACACCGACGCCCGCCTGGTGCAGAAGTACAGCGACGGCCTGACCCACTCGGCGGTCGCCGACTGCACCGACCCCGGGGTGCTGCACCAGCTCGGCGTCCACGAGTTCACCAGCGCCGTCGTCGGTATCGGCACCGACATCGAGGCCAGCATCCTGGTCAGCTCCAACCTGCTGGAGGCCGAGGTGCCCAACATCTGGGCCAAGGCCATCAGCCGCCAGCACGGCCAGATCCTCGAACGCCTCGGCGTCCACCACGTCGTCCTGCCCGAGCACGAGATGGGCGAACGCGTCGCCCACCTGGTCACCGGCCGGATGCTGGACTTCATCGAGTTCGACGACGACTACGCCCTGGTCAAGACCGTCGCCCCCGACACCATCACCGGCGTCCCGCTCGCCCAGAGCCAGGTCCGCGGCAAGTACGGCATCACGGTCGTCGGCATCAAACGCCCGGGTGAGGACTTCACGTACGCCACCGCCGACACGGTCGTCCAGAAGGGCGACGTCCTCGTGGTCACCGGCAAGACCTACGCGGTGGAGACCTTCGCCGAGCTCAGCTGAGGCGTATGGAGCGCGTCAAAGGTGTCCGGGGTGCCGTAAGGGAGCCGTCAAGGACGGCCGCAGCCGCCGGAAAAGGCGCTTCCCTCTAGAGGTCCGTTCTCCGTACCTCACCCAGGAGCTTGCGATGGCCGACGTGGCCTTCGTCGTCACCACGATCGCGGTGTTCGCGCTGGTGGTTCTCGTCGCCAAGGGGGTGGCGAAGCTGTGACCGCCGAGAACACAGCCGGCCTGGTCGTGGCCGTCGCCCTGCTGGGCTATCTCGTCCTCGCCCTGATCTTCCCGGAGAGGTTCTGAGCACGCCCATGAGCCCCGTCCTTGCCGACGTGCTCCTGGTGACCGCACTCATAGGCGCGCTCGCCCTGGTGCACCGCCCCCTCGGCGACTACATGGCCGCCGTCTACTCCTCCGACAAGCACCTCAGGGTCGAGCGGTGGATCTACCGCTCGGTCGGCGCCAACCCGGACGCGGAGCTGCGCTGGCCCGCCTACCTGCGCGGCGTGCTGGCCTTCTCCGCGGTGAGCGTGCTGTTCCTCTACGTGCTGCAGCGGGTGCAGGACAAGCTGCCGCTGTCCCTCGGCTTCAAGCCGATCAGCCCGGACCAGGCGTTCAACACAGCCGTGTCGTTCGTGTCGAACACCAACTGGCAGTCGTACTCGGGTGAGGCGGCGATGAGCCACGTCACCCAGACCGCCGGGCTGGCCGTGCAGAACTTCGTGTCGGCGGCCGTGGGCATGGCGGTCGCGGTGGCGCTGGTGCGTGGCTTCGCTCGCTCCCGTACCGGGGACCTGGGCAACTTCTGGGCCGACCTGGTGCGGGGTGTCGTCCGCATCCTGCTCCCCATCTCCGTGGTCGCGGCCGTGCTGCTGATCGCGGCCGGTGCCATCCAGAACTTCGGCGACATCCACACCATCACCACGCTGACCGGCGACAAGCAGGCCATCAGCCCCGGCGCGGTCGCCTCCCAGGAGGCCATCAAGGACCTGGGGACGAACGGCGGCGGCTTCTTCAACGCCAACAGTTCGCACCCGTTCGAGAACCCCAACGGCTTCACCAACCTGCTGGAGATCTTCCTGCTGCTGGTGATCCCGTTCTCGCTGCCGCGCACCTTCGGGAAGATGGTCGGCAACGTCAAGCAGGGGTACGCCATCGTCGCCGCCATGGGGATCATCTGGTTCCTCGGTGTGGTCGCGGTGACCTGGATCGAGTACGCCCACCCGGGCACCGCCTCGCAACTGGCGGGCGGCGCGATGGAGGGCAAGGAACAGCGGTTCGGTGAAGGCCCGTCCTCACTGTTCGCGGTGTCGACGACCATGACGTCGACCGGCTCGGTGAACTCCTTCCACGACTCCTTCAGCGGGCTGTCCGGCGGAGTCCTGTTGCTGGGCATGATGCTGGGCGAGATCGCGCCCGGCGGGGTGGGCTCCGGCCTCTACGGCATGCTGGTCATGGCGATCATCGCCGTGTTCATCGCCGGTCTGATGGTCGGCCGTACGCCCGAGTACCTGGGCAAGAAGATCGGCACCCGCGAGATCAAGCTGGCCGCCTGCTACATCCTCATCACCCCCGCCCTGGTGCTGATCGGCACCGCGGTGGCCATGGCCCTGCCGGACGGCAAGGCCGCCATGACGAACATCGGGGCGCACGGCTTCTCCGAGGTGCTCTACGCCTACACCTCGGCGTCCAACAACAACGGCTCCGCCTTCGCGGGCTTCGGCGCCAACACGGACTTCTTCAACACGACGCTGGGCCTGTGCATGGCCCTGGGCCGGTTCCTGCCGATGGTGTTCGTGCTGGCCCTGGCAGGCTCGCTCGCCGAGCAGAAGCCCGTCCCCGTCACCGCGGGCACCCTGCGCACCGAAAAGCCGCTGTTCACCGGCCTGTTGGTCGGCGCCATCATGATCGTCACCGGTCTGACGTTCTTCCCGGCACTCGCGCTGGGACCGCTCGCCGAAGGGCTGGCGGCATGACCACCGACACCGAGAAGCAAGGGGACCCGATGTCCACGGTTACCCCGACCCGGGCACCGCACCAGGACGTACCGACCGGGCACAAGCCGGCCGAAGGCCGCGTCGGCGCCGGCCTGTTCGACCCCAAGCAGCTCGTCAAGTCACTGCCCGACGCCTTCCGCAAGCTCGACCCGCGGGTGATGGTCAAGTCGCCCGTCATGTTCGTGGTGCTGGTCGGCTCGGTGGTCACCACGGTGCTGGCCGTCAAGGAACCGGGGGACTGGTTCGGCTGGGCGATCGCCGCCTGGCTGTGGCTGACCACCGTTTTCGCCAACCTGGCCGAGGCCGTGGCCGAGGGCCGCGGCAAGGCGCAGGCGGACACCCTGCGCAAGGCCAAGACCGACACCGTGGCGCGCCGGCTCGTCGGGGGCTCCGAAGAGCGCGTGCCCGGTACGGAGCTGAGGGTCGGCGACCTCGTCGTGTGCGAGGCCGGCGACATCATCCCCGGCGACGGTGACGTCGTCGAGGGCGTCGCCTCCGTCGACGAGTCGGCGATCACCGGTGAGTCGGCTCCGGTCATCCGCGAGTCCGGCGGTGACCGGTCCGCGGTCACCGGTGGCACGAAGGTGCTGTCGGACCGGATCGTCATCAAGATCACCACGAAGCCGGGCGAGACCTTCATCGACCGGATGATCAACCTGGTCGAGGGCGCGGCCCGGCAGAAGACGCCGAACGAGATCGCGCTGAACATCCTGCTGGCCTCGCTCACCATCGTCTTCCTGCTGGCGGTCGTCACCCTGAAGCCGTTCGCGATCTACGCGGGCGCCGACAAGCAGACCTCGCTGATCGTGCTCACCGCGCTGCTGGTCTGCCTGATCCCGACCACGATCGGCGCCCTGCTGTCGGCGATCGGCATCGCGGGCATGGACCGGCTGGTGCAGCGCAACGTGCTCGCCATGTCCGGCAGGGCGGTCGAGGCAGCGGGCGACGTCTCGACCCTGCTGCTCGACAAGACCGGCACCATCACACTGGGCAACCGGCAGGCCGCCGAGTTCGTGCCCGTCGGGGGCACCACAGAGGCCGAACTGGCCGATGCCGCACAGCTGTCGTCGCTGGCCGACCAGACGCCCGAGGGCCGCTCCGTCGTCGTACTGGCGAAGGAGAAGTACGGGCTGCGCGAGCGGCACCAGGGCGAGCTGACGCACGCCGAGTGGATCGCCTTCACCGCCCAGACCCGTATGTCCGGGGTGGACGTCGACGAGCGCAAGATCCGCAAGGGCGCGGCCGGTTCGGTCGTCGCCTGGGTGCGCGAGCAGGGCGGCACGGTCGCCGAGGACGCCGACGAGATCGCCAACCGCATCTCGGAGGCGGGCGGTACGCCGCTGCTGGTCGCAATCCAGGACGACCAGGGCACCCGAATCCTGGGGGTCATCCACCTCAAGGACGTGGTCAAGGACGGCATGCGCGAGCGGTTCGAGGAGCTGCGCCGCATGGGCATCAAGACGATCATGATCACGGGCGACAACCCGCTGACGGCAAAGGCGATCGCCGAGGAGGCGGGGGTCGACGACTTCCTCGCGGAGGCGACTCCCGAGGACAAGATGGCGCTGATCAAGCGGGAGCAGGCGGGCGGCAAACTGGTCGCGATGACCGGTGACGGTACGAACGACGCGCCCGCGCTGGCCCAGGCGGACGTAGGCGTGGCGATGAACACGGGTACGTCGGCCGCCAAGGAGGCCGGCAACATGGTCGACCTCGACTCCAACCCCACCAAGCTCATCGAGATCGTCGAGATCGGCAAGCAACTCCTCATCACCCGGGGCGCGTTGACGACGTTCTCCATCGCCAACGACGTCGCGAAGTATTTCGCGATCATCCCGGCGATGTTCGCGGTCGCCTATCCGTCGCTCGACAAGCTCAACATCATGAACCTGTCGTCGCCGGAATCGGCGATCCTCTCCGCGGTCGTCTTCAACGCGCTGATCATCGTGGCCCTGGTGCCGCTCGCCCTGAAGGGCGTGCGCTACCGGCCGATGAGCGCCGACCGGATGCTCCGCCGCAACCTCGGGATCTACGGTCTGGGCGGGCTGGTCGTCCCGTTCCTCGGCATCAAGATCATCGATCTGCTCATCTCGCTGATTCCCGGGATCGGGTGAAGGACATGAACACTTCCGTTACGAACACCGCGCGGATGCTGTGGGCGGCCCTGCGCATGCTGCTGGTCCTCACCGTGGTGACGGGCGTCCTCTACCCGCTCCTGGTCACCGGCATCGGCCAACTCGCCTTCCACGACAAGGCCAACGGCTCGATGGCCGAGGTCGACGGCAAGGAGGTCGGCTCCTCGCTGATCGGCCAGAGCTGGAACATCAAGGGCACCGACAAGCCGGACCCCAAGTGGTTCCAGGGACGGCCGTCCCACAGCGGCTACGATCCGCTGGCCACCGGCTCCAGCCAGCTCGGCGCGAGTGACCCCACCCTCGTCGAGCACGTCAAGGCGGCGAAGAAGCAGGTCGCCGAGTTCAACGGCGTCCCCGAGTCCGAGGTGCCCAAGGACGCGGTCACCGGCTCGGCCTCCGCGATCGACCCGGACATCTCGCCGCAGTACGCCGAAATCCAGGTCAGGCGTGTGGCCGAGGCGAACGGCCTGACCGTCGCCCAGGTGGAGAAGCTGGTGAAGGACCACACCCAGGGCCGCACGCTCGGCTTCCTGGACCAGCCGCGCGTCAACGTCCTGGAACTCAACATCGCGCTCAGGGAACTGGCCAGGAACTGATGGCCTTGCGCCGACCTCGGGCTCGGGCTGCCCGACACGAACGGGGTTGACGTGGGCCGCCGCTACCTCGGCCGGTCCGGTGCTCGACCGCTGACCCGCGAGCCGGCCGAGCTACGCGCGCGGATCAGGCGCCGGGCGTACTCAAGGTGCCGGTCCTGCCCAGGAGTTCATGCAGCAGATGCGAGGCGGTGATGACGCCCAGCAGATGCGTGCCGGCCTTGTCCTTCTCGGCCACCGCCACCAGCGGGCTGCGCACCTGTGCCATCAACGCGGCGACCTCCAGGGCGGTGTCGTCCGGGTCGGCGATCGGCGGCGGGACCGCCGTACGCGAGAGGCAGTCACCGACACGGCGGCCGGACAGGGCCTCGCACAGCCGGTCGGCGTGCCGCTCATCGACCACCGCGGCGAGCGTGGGGTCCTCGATGACGTAGGCGGGAACCAGCACCTTGATCATCTGAGAGGCCGGCAGGATGGCCTTCGGCTCCCCGCGCTCATCGAGGACGAGCAGCCCGGGCAGCTGGTGCTCGGCCATCAACCGGGCCGCGTCCAGGGCGTCGCTGTCGACGCTCACCGACTCGTATTCCACCGCCAGATCACGTGCGCGCACTGTCAGCTCCTCATCTGCTGAAACGTCCCCGGGACCCAGCGTCGTACGCGTCCCGCCCCGGCGCCAGATCACCGCACGGAAACATACGCAGCCTATGCGCTGTCCCCGAGGACGTTGGCCTTACGGTTCGGTGACTCGGCCTGCGGTGTCCTTGAGGCGCGGCACCACCGGTCACCACCCCGTACGCGGACAGGATGTCGGGCATGCGCCGGAAGGAGGTGAGCTGGCCGAGGGCCATCGCCGTGTACACCGCACCGAGCGCGATCCGCAGCACCATGGTCCGACCGTAGGTCCCCCGGCCGGACGGGAACTGTAAGCGCGCTCACCGAAACGGTGATCCGCTGCGCGGCATGCTCGCCTGCAGCGCCGCGCGGTGCGTGTGCCGGAGAGCCGGCCACAGTTCGCTCCCGGGCGGGCGGAGTGCCGCCGCGTCGTGGTCGTTCAGCTGAGGAGACGCGCGAGTTCTGTGAGGTCTTCCGCGGCCAGGGCCGGCTCGGTGAGCGACTCCGGGCAGACGGGGGCACCGCGCCGGAGCCAGGTGCCGGCCGGCCCTGCCCGCCGGGCGCCGTCGACGTCCCATGGGTGGACGGCCACCAGCATGGCCTGATCGAGGGGAACAGCGCGGCGTTCGACCGCGTAGCGGTAGGCGTTCGGATGTGCGCTCGGCCGGTGGTGGGGCGGCGTGGTCGCCCCACGCCGGGAGGAGAGGGTCGCGGCCACGCCGGTGGCGGTCAGGCAGGAGGCGGCGCGGCGCGCGGCCCTCGTGTGACCCGCCGGTGGCGGGTGGCGGCCGGTGTGGGCAGGGCATGGATTCGACCTGCCGCCTCAGGGGCGCCGGCGCACTCGGTCCGCATCTCGGCGCGACGCCGGGCGGTGACGTCTTCGACCGTCCGCCGACCTTCCTCGGTGAGTTGCAGCAGGTTCTCGTGGCCATGGGCGGGATTGAGGTTCGGGATGTGGAGGGCAAGGGCCTGGCCGCGGTGGAGACGCGCCCGTCGTGCTCGGTGCTTTCCGGGAGGCGGCGCAGAACCCCTCGCGCCGGGACTGGATGATGCGGCGCCGCACCCACTGGGCTGGGCGGCGGACCTCCCGGTCGCCCGCGACGCCTGAACCGCCGGGGCCGCTGTCGGATTCGGACACGCTTCCCCGTGTTCGTGAGAGGACACCCGCTCCATTGTTGCATAGTGCAAATTGGGTCCTCCAGGGCCGGGCCGCGACGCCATCTAGGCGGCCGCATGCACGGCGCGCAGTGCGCTTTGGTGGCTGAGCCAGCCGACCGGCTTGCCCTGTTTGTGATCCAGCACCGGCACCCCGGTTCCCGCCGCCGACAGCAGGGCGTGCAGGGCCTGGGCGAGAGGCTGGTCCGCGGTGATGGGAGCGGGCGGTTCGGCGAGCTGCCCAGCCAGTGTCGGTGCGTCCTCCGGCTGTTCCGCGAGCGCCTCGGCGACCGCCTGGGCGGTGATGACGCCGAGGTAATGCCCGCCGTCGTCGAGCACGGGGAGTGCTCCGTGGCCCGACAGGCTCAGCAGTTCGGCGGCGTCCGCCAGGGTCGTGGACGCGGGCAGGGGGGAGGGCAGCGGTTCCATGACGGCGCCGACGTGCTGAGCGCCGATGGGCGCCCCACGGGCAGGGCCTTCGAGATCGACGCCGCGGCGGCGCAGCTTGAGCGTGTAGACGGTGTCGTGGGACAGCAGGCGGCTGACGGCGGTGGCCAGCACGATCGCGAGCATCAGGGGGAGGATGATCGAGTACTCGCCGGTGAGCTCGAAGAGGATCACCACGGCGGTGATCGGTGCCTGGGACGCCCCGGCGAACACGGCGCCCATGCCGACCAGCGCGTACGCCCCCACCGCGCCGGCCGACTGTGGCAGCAGGTGGTGGACGCCGGTCCCGTACACCGAGCCAAGCATCGCCCCGATGAACAGGCTGGGTGCGAAGACCCCGCCGGAGCCGCCGATGCCGATGGTCAGGCTGGTCGCCAGCATCTTGCCCACGAGCAGCAGGAGCAGGAAGCCGATCGCGTACCCGCCTTCGGTCGCCTTCTGCAGTACCGGGTAGCCGACGCCGTACATTTCCGGCAAAGCGAGCAGCACCAGGCCGAGTGCGAGTCCGCCGACCGCCGGGCGCAGCCACTCCGGACCGCGCCAGGCCCAGTCGCAGGCGTCCTCGATCAGGTACAGGAACCGCGAGAAGCCCACCCCGGCCACGGCGGCGACGACGCCCAGGACGGCGAACAGGCCGTACTGGGCGAGATGGTCGACGTGGAAGTCCGGCAGGTGCAGAAAGGCCACGTCGCCGAAGGCGGCGCGTCCGATGACGCTCGCGGTGACGCTGGCCAGTACCGTCGCGCCGAACGCCTCCGCGCTGAAGGTGTCCAGGATCAGCTCCATGGCGAAGAACACCCCGGCCAGCGGGGCGTTGAAGGTCGCGGCGATGCCGCCCGCCGCACCGCACGCGACCAGCAGCTTCAGCCGCCCCTCGGTCATCTTCGTCACGCGGCCCAGCGTCGAGCCGAGCGCCGAGCCGATCTGCACGATCGGCCCCTCCCGGCCCACCGAGCCGCCGGAGCCGATGGTCAGCGCGGAGGCGAGCGTCTTGACCACGGCGACCTTCGGGCTGATCCGCCCGCCGCGCTGGGCGACGGCCAGCATCACCTCGGGCACCCCGTGCCCGCGCGCCTCCTTGGCGAACCGGTTCACCAGCGGCCCGTACAGGAGACCGCCGATCAGCGGGGCGAGGAGCACGAAGTACGGGCCGAGCCAGGGTGCATGAGGGTTGTCGGCGCCGGGGGAGGCGGCGTAGTCGGCGTGGCCGGAAAAGAGCTGGGTGAAGGCCTTGATGCACCAGCGGAAGACGACCGAGCCCGCACCGGCCCCGGCGCCGACCACGACGGCCAGTGCCATCAGGCCCCACGGAGCGGTGCGCAGTCCCCCGAGTCTCGGTGCTGGCGTGAACCCGGTCATTGTGGCGCTGGGCACTCGTTCCCCGTCCATTGCTGCCGGTGTCGCGGTCATCGTTTCCCTTCCTTACCTTTGCATTATGCAAAACAGGTCGGGGGTCCGTGGTGGAGGGGGGTGTCCACCGCGCCTTGGTGCCCTAGGGCCCTTCTGATGGATCTCCGCAGCGTCGCGACGCCCGGCACGCACGCTCGCCGCACGGTGCGGAGGGCCAGGTGGCTCCGCCACATGACCCTCCGCACCGCACGCCGAGCGCACGCACCGAACGCCGCTCCTTCTCCTGCGGAGATCCATCAGAAGGGCCCTAGTGGCGGGGCTTTCGGGCCGCCGAGGCGTGTGGCCCGTTCCGGTGGGGGATCGTGCCCGCGAACGCGGGGGAGGACCCGCCGGCCGAGCTCAAGGCCGTACGACTGGCTCACCACAGCGGACCGGCCGGCCGAGTGTCGGCTCCAACGATGTGGTGGACCGACGCGTACTCGTGAACGCTGTGCAGGCGCGGCAGTTGCTCACCGCTGTGCCCTGCGTCGGATCGTTCGACCGCTGCCGTGGTCGGCGCCTGGTGGCTTTCTGCGCGGTCATCTCCTACGCGGCGCTGCGGCCCGCTGAGGTGGTCGGACCGCGGCTGTCGGACTGTGACCTGCCGGAGACGGGTTGGGGCACGTTGACGCTGCGGGAGACCCGCCCCGTCTCCGGCAAGCAGTGGACCGATTCCGGGGAGCGGCACGACCGCCGGTGCCTGAAGCAGCGGGAGGCGGACACGGACCGGCCGGCCCCCATCCCGCCCGTCCTGGTCGCCCTCCTTCGGGCGCGCCTGAAAGCGTTCGGGACGGCCAGGGAAGGGCGGGTGTTCGGCGACGAGCGCGGGGGAGTGGTCGGCTCATCCATGAACTGGCGAGTTCGGGAAGAGGCTCGGGGAGTAAGCGGGGGTACCGATCGCTATGATGCCCCTTCAATCGAACAGGGCAGCGATCCGGAGTGCGCGGGACGAACGAAGTGAGCCGGTTGTGCGCCCGGCTCGGTGAGGCGCTCCCGCACGGTGCCGGGGTCGAACGGCGGTCGGCGACCGTGTCCCACGGCTTCTCGTCCGGATGTGTTGTGGCGATCGCCATGCTGAGTTTCCGGCTTCCGGCGAGGGCTCGACGAGAGGCCCATCGCCGACGCTGTGCCCGCGAGCCGACGCTGCGGCCCTGCCTTGCACGGGGAGTGGTGTCGGCCGGAGAGCAGGACTCTAACGGGCCCCGACAGCGAACATGCCAGTCGGACGCCGGGCGGTTGCACGTCGGCCGCAAGCGGGTCGAGCGCCTGATGTGCGAGGACGGCCTCAGGTGTTGCTGCTCACAGCGTTTCTGTGGTGGGCGGGGGCGAGTGCGCAGGCGCTGCACCTGCCGGGCACCGCCGGTGTGCTCGGCGGTCGCGGCGGGACGCCGAAGTCCTCGGACATGTCACTCCGGCACCGCATCCTTGCAGCTCTCCGAAACCCTCACCACGCCGAAGACCACCGGGTAATCGGTGATCTGCTGGTTCGGTCCCGGCTGCGAGTTGCAGATCTTCCACGCCGCCGGGTCGTCCACCGGACGGCCCTGTCCGCTCGCGTCCTTGAAGGTCATGTCGAGTTTGGAGCCCATCTGCTCGTATGCACGCCCGGCGTTGCCGCCGATGACATCCGGCATGGTGGCGGTGACCGGCTCGGGGTTTGCCGAGCGACGCGTCTCGGCGGGCCGCGAGCCGGTCGCGGTGCTCGCCGAGACGTCCGGCACGGACGACGCGCCGCAGGCGGTGACCGAGGCCAGAAGCGTGGCGGCGAGGGTGGGTCTCAAGAGCCTGGTGACGGTCATGTTCCTCCTGGCGTGATGGCAATTCGGAACAGTATTCACGGTGAGACATGAGGAAGCACCGCCGCCCTCGTCATACCAAGCCCCTTACCCTCGCACCCTTCCTGATGTGGCGGGGCATTTGACGACAGGACGTAGCACGACAGGGCCACTTGCGGCCTTGAGCCGCGGTGACGCTGTGCCTGGTGTGCCGGTGACGCGATTCGGATCTCGTGCTGTCCCTTCGGGGCGGCGCTGCCTGGGCGGCCGACGTCGAGCATCCCCGTTGAGCGGGACTGCAGGGCCGTTGGGCGGAGTCGTTCACCCTTGCTGCAGTCGTCGGCGGAGGGCTGCAGGAGGTAGTCCTCCACCGGCTCGTAACTGACCTTGCCCGGGAGGGTGTTGCGGCCTCGCGGGGAACGTGGTGGCCGACATGCTCGGACGGCAGTTCCCCCAGGTCAAGACCATGCTTCTGGACGCGGCCACAGACATCACCGCATTCGCGGACTTCCCACCGGCCCACTGGAACAAGATCTGGTCCACCAACCCGCTGGAGCGGCTGAACCGAGAAATCAAACGGCGGGCCGACATCGGCGAGGTCTTCCCCAACCCCGCCGCCCTCGACCGGCTCGCCGCCGCGGTCCTGGCCGAACTCCTCAACCCCAAACCGAGCGAGGACGACCGCCAAGCCCTCCCAGAACCAAAGTCGAATCAGCTCGGCCAGTGACTGCACCACTCGACGGGACACCATCCGGCGCAGGTCCTCGTGGGGTCTACGGCAGGTGACCGGGAAGGTGCCAAGGCGTCGAATCTTGACGACCGCGCTAAGGCGCACGCATCACATGCACGCCCCGAATTGGTCTGTGTGCGCCCACAGTTCACATCCGTGCGCCGGGTCTCCGGGGTTGCGTACTCATGCGAAAAGCAGCCTCAAAAGCGCGACATAAGTGAGCCTTTCAGAAATCCCAAGGCGTGTTATGAGAGTCAATTTGGCCGCATATGGGGCGTGGCGGGATGATCCCTCGGCCGCAGGAGGAACCTCTTCCGGAAATTCCACGGGTGGTAGAGCAGCTGCAACGCACGATAGTCGCACTCATATACGGAATGCGTGTGCGCGGTGAAACAGGCAATTCAGGCCGTCACCCGAAGCCGGCCTATTGCGGGCGGCGCGTTACGTCAACATGATCGGGAGCAGTTCCCCCGCATGCCATTCGGCCGTGAGCCGCTCAATCGGCATGCCTGTCTCCGAGGAGGACCTGTGAACGATCGGATGAGTCTCGGCCCGGATGCGGCACGGCAACTCGCGACGACCACCAAGACCACTCCGCAGATGCGCGGCATCACCCCGCGCTATCTCCTGCGCGCCCTGCCCTGGGTGGACGTCGAATCCGGTGTCTTCCGCGTCAACCGCCGCCGGACGTACGTCCTCGGCGACGACCGAATCAGCACGCACACCGACGGCGGTTCGCCGCGCATCATCCCCGGCGACCTGAGGGAACTGCCATACCTGCGGGAGGCGGACGACGCGCTGCTCGCCGAACTGGCCGGCGCCTTCACGGAGGTCACCTTCGAGTCCGGAGAAATGCTCACCCAGGACGGTGACACACACGACCGCCTGTGGGTGCTCGTCCAGGGCCGCGCCGAGAAGCGGTCGAGCGGCCGCTACGGCGAGGACGCGCTGCTCGAAGTGATCGGCGACGGCCAGTTCTTCGACCTCGGCGCCTGGACACGTGCCGAGCCCATGCCGTACCGCGTCAAGGCGCTCACTCCCGGCGTGGCCCTGTGTGTCGAACGTAGCGTCCTTACCGGGCTGTGCGAACGCGACGCCGCTCTCCAGGAAGCGCTGGACGCCTACCTCACCACGGGTGAGGTGATGGCGGGCGTCGAGGTGCCGGTCGATCTCAGCGCCGGACACGACGGCGAACCCGACCTCCCAGGGACGTTCGTCGACTACGAGGACACGCCCCGTGAGTACCACATGACCCTCGCGCAAACCGTGCTGCGGGTCCACACCCGCGTCTCGGACCTCTACAACGGCCCCATCGACCAGACCCGGGCCCAGTCCAACCTCACCATCCACGCGCTGCGCGAGCGGCAGGAAGCCTCACTGCTCAACCACCCGCAGTTCGGCCTCTTCAGCAACGTCGCCCCGGGACAGAGGGTGCAGTCGCGCACCGGTTCCCCCACGCCCGACGATCTGGATGAGCTGCTGTCGAGGGTCTGGAAGCATCCCGGCTACTTCCTCGCGCACCCCAAGGCCATTGCCGCGTTCGGCCGGGAGTGTACGCGGCGGGGTGTGCCCCCGGTCATCGACAACCGGTTCGGCAGCCCGCTGCTGACCTGGCGGGGAGTCCCGCTGCTGCCCTCCGACAAGGTGCGGTTCTCCGGTGGCGGGGGCATCGGCACCACCGAGATCCTGCTGATGCGTGTGGGCGAGGCCGAGCAGGGCGTGGTAGGTCTGCGTCCCGCGAAGGTCAACGACGAGGTCGAACCCGGGCTGTCGATGCGGAACATGGGCGTCGACCAGAAGGGCATCACGTCGTACCTGATGACGGCGTACTTCAACGCGGCGGTGCTGGTGGAGGACGCGACCGCGGTGCTCCAGAACGTCGAGGTGTCCAACTACTATGACTACTCCTGACGTTACGGGGGGCGTGCCGTCGACGGCGGTGCCGGCGGGACCGGCGACGCCCGCTATGCCGACGACCTCGGAGGCGGCAGTGCCCCCAAGGGGTCTACCGGCCTCCACCGCCCTGCCGGCCGCAGAGGCCGTGCCGACCTCGGGTCTCCCCACCGGTCAACCCCTCGCCTTCTCACCCGAGATGGCCCGCAGGGACTTTCCGATCCTGCACCGGACCGTGAACGGGCACCCGCTGGTCTGGCTGGACAACGGGGCCACGACCCAGAAGCCGCGTCAGGTGATCGAGGCGGTGGCGGGCTTCTACGGCGCGGCCAACTCCAATATCCACCGCGGCGCGCACACCATGGCCCGGGAGGCCACCGAGGCGTACGAAACGGGCCGGGCGGCGGTCGCCCAGTTCCTGGGGGCCGAGTCCCCGGACGACATCGTCTTCGTACGCGGCACCACCGAGGCGATCAACCTCGTCGCCCAGAGCTGGGGACGGGCCAACCTCGGCCCCGGGGACGACATTCTGGTGCCGGTCCTGGAACACCATTCGAATATCGTTCCCTGGCAGCTGGTCGCCAAGGAGACCCGGGCCCGAGTGGTCCCCGTACCGCTGCGGCCGGACGGGCAGATCGACCTCGACAAGTACGCCGATCTGCTGTCCATGCGGACCCAACTGGTCGCGATCAGCCATGCCTCGAACGTGCTCGGCACCGTCCCGCCGGTGCGGGAGATGACCGCGCTCGCGCACCGCTACGGGGCGAAGGTGCTGGTGGACGGGGCGCAGGCGGTGGCGCACTTCCCCGTCGATGTGCGGGATCTGGACGCCGACTTCTACGTCTTCTCCGGCCACAAGCTGTTCGCTCCCACGGGCATCGGCGCCCTGTACGCGAAGCCGGAGATACTGCGGGAGATGGCGCCGTGGCAGGGCGGCGGCAACATGATCGAGTCGGTGGAGTTCGGCCGTACCACCTTCGCCCCCGTACCCCACCTCCTGGAGGCCGGTACCGGGCATATCTCCGGGGTGGTCGGCATGCTGTCCGCGCTCAACTGGCTGACGTCCTTCGACCGGGACGCCATCGCCGCGTACGAGTCCGCACTGATGGCGTATGCGCAGCGGGCCCTGTCCACGGTCCCGGGACTTGAGGTGCTGGGCTCCGCACCCGACCGGATCGCCGTCCTCACCTTCATCCTCGCGGGCCACGACCCGGCGGAGATTGCCGACTGGCTGGACCGGGACGGCATTGCGATCCGCGCCGGCCACCACTGTGCCCAGCCGGCGCTGGCCCACTACGGCCTGGAGAGCGCGGCACGTGCGTCTCTCGCGCTCTACAACACATCCGAGGAAGTGGACCAACTGGTGGCTTCGCTGCGGCGCTTGCAGCAAGGCGCCTGAGCCTGATCAGCCGGACGAAGGTAGCCGTTCAGCTTGCCGAGGCACCGCCGTGGTGAACCGCGTCCTGGGCCGGAGCGTTTCCTCGCCGCACGTCCTCCGGGTCGCTCACCACTCCGCTCGTGCGCCGGTTTCACGCCCTGACGGGGCCCTTCCGGCTTCCCCCACACTGGGCCTGCCGCAGGGTCCCGGGGAGGGCCTCGCGGTTCTCGGCACCATGGGGGGACTGTGTCGTTTCTGCCTGAGCCTGTACGTGATGCCCGGCCGCGAGGCGGCGGGGAGGTGCAGGTGGTGGTGGTCGGCGCCGGGTTCTCCGGCATCGGCGCCGCCATCCGGCTGCGCCAGGAGGGCTGGCGTGACCTTGTGGTGCTGGAGAAGGCGTCGCAGCTCGGGGGAACCTGGCGGGAGAACACCTACCCGGGGTGCGCCTGCGATGTCCCATCCTCGCTGTACTCCTACTCCTTCACCCCCAACCCACGGTGGAGCAGGATCTTCGCCGGGCAGCTGGAGATCCACGACTACCTGCGGACGACCGCGGACCGGTACGGAGTCGGTGAGGTGCTGCGGTGCGGTGTCCGTGTCGTGGAGGCCCGGTGGGACCAGGACATCGGGCGCTGGCTTGTGCAGAGCACCGACGGCGAGTACCGCGCCAGGGTTCTGGTCCTGGCCACCGGACCGTGGCATGAGCCACGGCGGCTCGATGTGCCGGGCCTGGACGAGTTCCCCGGGCCGGCGTTCCACACCGCTGAGTGGAACCACGCCGTGGACCTCACCGGCCGACGCGTGGCCGTCGTCGGCAGTGGCGCCTCCGCTGTCCAGGTCGTCCCGGCCATCCAGGCCCGGGCGGCGACCGTACACCTCTTCCAGCGCACCGCACAGTGGCTGCTGCCCAAGCCCGACGTGCCGGTTTCCCCAGCCCTCAACTGGTGTTTGGACCGCATCCCAGGCATACGGCGCACCCTGCGGGCCGGCCAGTACGGCCTGCAGGAGGGCATCGGCTACGTTCTCCGCCACCCACGGCTGGAAGCGCCTCTCCAGGCCGTGGCCCGGGCTCATCTGCGTCGCACGGTCCGTGACCCGGAGTTGCGCGGGTCGCTGACGCCCGACTACCGCCTGGGCTGCAAGCGTCTGCTGACGTCGAGCACGTTCTACCCAGCCCTGGCCCAGCCCCATGTCCACCTCCACCCCACCGCTCTGTCCTCCGTACGCGGCCGGCACCTCATCGGTGCCGACGGCACCGCGATCGAGGCCGACGTGGTGATCAGCGCCACCGGCTTCCGCGTCGGTGAGCTGCCGCTGGCCCGCAGCGTGCACGGCACGGCAGGCCGGACGTTGCACGAGACCTGGGCCGGGGACGGCCCTCAGGCATACCTCGGCACCAGCGTCAGTGGGTTCCCCAACCTCTTTCTCCTCCTGGGCCCCAACCTCCTTTCCGGCTCCACCTCCGCCATCAGCGTTCTCGAAGCCCAGCTCGCCTACCTGGGTGCCGCACTGAGGCACCTGCGCCGCGAAGGCCATGCCTCCATGGACGTCAGACCAGCTGTCCAGGCCGCCTACAACACCGCGGTCCAGGAAGCACTGCGGACCACCGTGTACAACGCGGGCGGCTGCTCCAGCTACTACTTCCACTCCAGCGGTCGGAACACCTTCTGCTGGCCCTGGTCCACCGGCCGGCTCATCCGCTCACTGAATCGCTTCGATGCCGCTGCCTACACCTGCCGCGCACCATCCACCCCTGCTCCCGTGCCCGTACCCCGGCCGGTGGCGGCAGACAGCTTCCCGGCGGATGAGGAAGGAATCACCACATGACCAGGCGGAGCCCCAGGCCACGGCCGTACGACGGGGAACTCGACCATCTGCTTCTCATGGGAGGCGGCGGACGGCAGACCCCTGTCCCACCGGCTGGTACTTCGCCCGGTTCAGCAGCATCTCCGCCTCGGCCAGGTGGTTGGCCTGACGCCGGTACGTGCCCCGCTGTGCTCGTGAACCGGAGCCCCGGTGATGGTGACGGCCGTCCTGTCCGGCGCGGAAGGAGCCAACGCCCCCCGATCCTGGTGGTGCGCAGCCGCCCGCCGCGGGCGCGCCCCGGAAATGGCTGTGTTGCCGTTCACATGGGTCACGGCCGTGCTCGTAGGCGACTCGGACGCGTTCGTTCCAGCCCTTGTTGCGCATGCCGTGGCCTGGCTCGCAGGACGGGCCGGACGCTCCCGCCGCCAGACCAAGGAGGCGCTGCGCACCCGAAACAGCGGCGTGCCAGCGTGGACGCGGTCACACCGGTCCCGCACGCACTCCGGCTCCGTCCGATCGGCACCCCGCGAGCAGCAGGGCGCCACCGCCGGCTGGGGCCCGGGCGATGCGCCCGGCGCTCGGCGTTCGGCACATCTCGTTCCAGCACGTACGTCACCCCATTCTCATAGATCTTGAGCACCTGGACGGGTTATGCGAGACCGTGTCAGCTGTCGGCCGGTTGGTTCTGCCTGCGCCGGACGTAGAGGCGGTTGCCCTCCGGGCCCGTCCACTCCAGGCGTACGACGCCAGGGACGGCGGCGTTCGCGATACGGGACGGGTGGGACCAGTATCCGGCGGTCGGGTTGCGGAAGAACGTGGCCCAGAGGCCACCCGCGTGGTCGGCGAAGAAGTTGTTGTGGCCCGCGCCGACGCCCGCGGTCCACCGCCGGGAGTATTGCGTGCGGCCGGTGCCCGGCGGGTCGTAGGCGTAGCGCGTGCTGCCGTCCGGGGCGACGGACGAACGGTTCCAGGCGGCGTGGAGGAGGTAGTACTTGCCGCCGTGCTTGAAGACGTACGCGCCTTCGAGGTACGGCTCCGGAGAGTAGGGCGACTGCCCGAACTCCGGGAGGTCCGTGGTGGGGACGATGCCCTCCATGTCGTCACGGAACTTGGCGTACAGGTCGTTGTGCAGCACGAGCCAGGCGTCGTCGCCCTCGGCGTAGACGCTGCCGTCGATGTGGTGGTACGCGCCGGGCGCGATGAACGACGGCCCGCCGGTGAACGATTCGCCGAACGGCTTGGCGAGGTTGCTCTTGGCGAGCCGGTACGGGCCCGCGACCCCGCCCTCGCTCACCAGCAGGAACGAGCCGACCTTGCGGGAGTGGTCACCCATGCACGCGACGATGTACCAGCGGCCGCGGACGTAGTGCACCTCCGGCGCCCACACCTGGCCGCGCTTGCCGAACTCGTCGTCGTGCCAGTACTGCTGCCAGGGGGCGACGACCGTGCGCCCGGGCCGGTTCTCGCCCACGAACTCGGGCGACCACACCTTGCCCTTGGCTGCGCCCGGGCGGATTCCGGTCGTGTCGGCCAACCGCCACGGTCCGCGCAGCGACCGGGACACCCACACGAAGATGCCGTCGTTCCACGGGGCGGCGATATCGAGGCCCGGTGCCCGGGTGGTGCCCGTGGCGACGTAGAGCGGACTGGCCGGACGCGGGCACGGCGCGAGACAAGTCGTTCGCCGAGTACGTGCTGCCAGAGGTGGAGGTGCTGGCTGTTGCGGGTGGCGATGACGCTGACCAGAACGGTGATCCTCGGTGACGGTGTACGCCGGACGGACTGTCCGAATTGCCGCACCCGGCGCGTGACCGTAGGGATGAGGAAGGCGGCCGCCCGTCAGGTTGACTGCCGGGCCGCGCCCGGTCCGCTGGGAAACAGCGGTCCGATCCAATCCGCCCGGGCACCTCCCGTCAGCAGGAGCCTTTCGATGCATCACATCGCCAGAACGACTGCGGCGGGCGTTTGCGCCGTACTGCTCGCCGCCGCATTGAGCGCGTGCGGGGACGACGACCAACCAACCGTTCCGCCAGCAGTCCCGACTCCGACCGGGACGACGCCCACGGGTACGGCAACTCCCACGACCCGCGCACCGGGCACCCGCACGCCCGCAGGGCAGGCGACGGTGGCCGTACGTTCGAGCGAACTCGGCCGGATCCTGGTCGACGGTGAGGGCAGGACGCTGTACCTGTTCGAGGCCGACACGTCGGAGAAGTCGACCTGTAACGACGCCTGCGCGCAGGCGTGGCCTCCGCTGACCACCTCCGGCCCCCCTAAAGCCGGTGAAGGCGTTAAGGCGGACCTGCTCGGCACGACCACCCGCGACGACGGAAGTACCGAAGTCACCTACAACGGACATCCGCTGTACTACTTCCAGGGCGACAGGAAGCCCGGCGACACGACCGGCCAGGGGCTCGACCAGTTCGGCGCCGAGTGGTACGTGCTCAACGCGGACGGCAACAAGGTCGAAGACGAGGGGGCAGGCGAAAACGACCCCTACTGAGTTTCATTACGGGGCTGGTCGGCCGATCAGGAGTCCCCCAACGGTTGATCTTCCGGCACCCCCTCTGGTCCTGGACATCCGCCACCGGCTGCTTGCGCGCCTGCCCTGCCTTCCGTGACGCCCTCGTGAGGGCAAAAGGGTCTCCAGCGACCGCGATCAGGCCGCTCATGCCAGTTGCGTCACCTATGGGGAAGATTGTCATGTATCGACAGCAGGCCAAGGCTGGAGGCCACTGATGGATGTCCTGGTGCTCGTTGGGCGCATCTTGTTCGCGTCCCTCTTCCTCTTGTCCGCGGTCAATCACCTCACCCGGACCGCGATGATGGCCGCGTACACCCAGTCCAGGGGCCTGCCGGCCGCGGTGCCCGCGACGATCGGCTCCGGGGTCCTGATCCTGGCCGGTGGACTCAGCGTGGCGCTGGGGATCTGGGCGGATCTCGGGGCGCTGTTGCTGGCGGCCTTCGTGTTCTCGACCGCGCTGCTGATGCACGCGTTCTGGAAAGAGGACGAGGTTCAGGCGCGGCAAATGGAGATGATCCACTTCCTCAAGGACCTCGCGCTGGGCGGGGCGGGGCTGATGCTGCTCGCCTTCTTCTCCTATGCCGGGGATGACCTGGGGCTGACCATCACCGGTCCCCTCTTCGACATCGACTGAGGCCACGCCTCGACTCCCTGGCCCCGCTGCGCCTGGCCTCGACCGCCTGACACTGCGCACGATCAATGCGATTCCAGCGGTGGCGAGCGCGGCCCCCGGGAGGTCGAGGCGTGGCCCGGCTCTGCCGTCCCGTCCGTCCGGCAGGAGCCGCGCGCCCAGCAGCACACCCGCCGCTCCGGTCGGCACGTTGACCAGCAGGATCCAGCGCCACGACAGGTGCTCGGTCAGCGCGCCGCCGACTAGATTGCCCGCCGCGCCACCCGCGACACCGACCGCTGTCCAGACGGCCAATGCCCGTGTCCGGACCGGCCCTTCGGGAAACGTCCCGGTCAGCACGGTCAGTGTGGCCGGGGCGAGCAGCGCGGCCCCCGCACCCTGCACCGTGCGGGCCGCTACCAGCGAGCCCGGCGATGCGGCGAGTCCGCCCGCCAGGCTCGCCGCCGAGAACAGCGCCAGCCCCAGCACGAAGGCCCGCCGGTCGCCCAGGACATCGGCGATGCGGCCACCCAGCAGCAACAGACCTGCGAAGGCGAGCCCGTACGCGTTGACGACCCACGGCAGGTCCACGGGGGCGAAACCCAGAGCGGAGCGGATCGACGGCAGGGCGACGTTCACCACGGAGACGTCCAGTACCACCATGAATTGAGCGGCGCAGGCCAGGCCGAGCACCGAGCTCGCGCGGCGCCGTCCGATGCCAGGGACTTCCGGGATGCCTTTCAGTGCCGTCCTGTGCTCCTTCACGTCATCCAGCTCCCTCATCCGGCGCGTGCGGCTACCTCCATCGGATCCGGCAGCGTTATGGTACGGCGTATCAAAATGGTGTGGGGAAGTGAGGGAGAGCGTGCCGAGGACCGCTGACCATGCGCAGCGGCGGGCTCAGATCATCGAGGGTCTGGTCCGCGTCGCCACCCGTGACGGCGTGCACGCCGTGACCATGCGCGCGGTCGCGGCCGAGGCCGGAGTGTCGGTGCGGCTGGTGCAGTACTACTTCGAGACCAAGGCTCAGCTGATGCTCGCCGCGCTGCGGCATCTGGAACAGCAAAGTCACGAGCGCTGGGCAGCCCGCCTGGCCGCCCTGCCGAGCCCGCCGTCACCCCGTGCTCTTGTCGAGGCCCTGCTCGCCGAGGCGCTGCCCACCGACGAGGCGAGCCGCGCATTCCACATCCTGTGGACCTCCTGCGCGATGCTGGCCATGACCGACCCCGAACTCGCCGCCGAGCCTCTCGCCGAGGGCCCGGAGCGCCTGGAGGGGCGGCTCGCCGATCTGCTGCGGCAGGCGCAGACGGATGGTGTCCTCGACGCACGCGCGGACCCGAGCATCGAGTCCGTACGCCTGCTCGCCCTCAGCCACGGCCTCGGTACGAGTGTCCTGGTCGGTCGGCGCACCCCGGTGTCCGCCATGGAGGTGCTGGGCTACCACGTGGAGCGGCTGTTCTGCCGTACGTGAGCGGGTGCGCCGCATCGCCGGATCCGGTCGAGTCGTCGTCCTACGGCGTGTCCGGTGCTGTGCCGGCCAGGTAGACGGTGTTGGCCGAGGTGCAGCCTTGCAGGGGGTTGTCGAAGTCGACGATATGGGCCGCTGCTTGTGCGAAGACCTCCGTGAGTGCGGAGGTGAACTGCTCGTCGGGCGGGTCGTTCGACCACAGAGCGAACACCCCGCCGGGGTGGAGGTGTTCGGCGAGAGCGCGGAGCCCGGCAGGCTGGTAGAGCGCCGCGTGCCGGGGGTGGAGCACATGGCGCGGTGAGTGGTCGACGTCCAGCAGGATGGCGTGGAAGCGGCGGCCCGGTTCCTTGAGATCCAGACCGCGGAGGTCGGCGGCGAGCGCGAAGAAGTCGCCGTGCACCAGGCGGCAGCGGGCGTCCGCGGTCAGCTGGGACCCTAGGGGCACGAGGTGCCGTTGGTGCCAGTCGATGACTTCGGCGAGTGCTTCGATCACGGTCAGCGAGCGCACCCGGGGGTCGTCCAGGGCAGCCTGGGCGGTGTAGCCGAGTCCGAGTCCGCCGACGGCTACGTCCAGTTCGGTGTGCGGCAGTTTCGCCAGGGCGAGTTCCGTGAGCGCGATCTCGCCGGTGGTGAAGAGGCTGGACATCAGGAACTCGTCGCCGAGTTTCACCTCGTACACGTCGTCTCCCGAGACCGGGTGGCGGCGCCGGCGCAGACTGATCTCGCCGATCGGTGTCGGTTGCCAGTCGATCTCCTCGAAGCGCAGGCTCATCCGTTCACCTTTCTGACGTTCGGGGACGCATGGGTGCTGTTGCCGGTGTGGAAACGGGGAGTTGGGCGGCGGCGCTGTCAGGCGTCGATGATGACGGGGATGATGAGGGGCTTGCGGCGGTGAGTCCGGAAGGCCCAGTTCGCCACGGCGCGGGCGATGAGCTGTTCGAGTTGGTGCGCGTCTCCCACGCCTTCCTGGGCCGCGGTCGCCAGAGTCTTCTCGATGACAGGGATGACCGGTTCGAAGGTGGTGTCGTCGTGGACGAATCCGCGGGCCAGGAA